>CAJOFK010000036.1 GCA_905234015.1 uncultured Ruminococcus sp. | reverse complement strand
AAATAAAAACAAGACCGGGTAGCCCGAAAGGGTTGCCCGGTTAGTGCTTTCAATGTATAATTAAATTGCAACAAAATCCACATAGAAAGCGGGTTAATTATACTATGAAAGTGTTAAGAAATCAACTGTTTTTACCATTAAATTTTGAAGTATTAATCGACGAGAACGATCCTGTAAGGAAACTTACAGAAATATGCGATACATTGGACTATACAAAACTCTATGATGTATACCTTCGTCGTTGGCGTTTGATTGATCCGGCAATAATGTTTGAGATACTTGTATTTGCAAATATGAATTGCATCTATTCCAGCCGTGATATAGAACAAGCCTGTAAGACTGACATCCGTTTTATGTGGTTACTTCAAGGTGAGCCTGCTCCCGACCATTCGACCTTCGCTCGCTTTCAAAACGAAAAGCTCGTGGGAGTCATTGAAGATTTATTTTATCAACTTATCATAAAGCTTCATGAGCTTGGCGAGATAGAGTTTAATAATATCTTCATAGACGGAACCAAGATAGAAGCAAACGCCAACCGTTACACATTCGTATGGGCAAAAACCGTAGAAAAGAATTTGCAGAAGCTCAACGCAAAGATTAATAACGAACTGCCTGATTTATGTCAAAAATACGGATTGTCGGAATCTGCTTCACTGGCAGATGTAATTGAGTTTCTTCTCAAAGCAAGAGATTTTCTCGGTATTAAGTTTGTATACGGAAGAGGTAAGCGCAAAACGGATATCCAGAGGGATTATGACCGCATATATGAATACCTTGAAAGAATAGAGCGATACCATAAAAGTCAGGAAATACTCGGAACCAGACGAAGTTACTCTAAAACCGACTTAGACGCAACGTTTATGCGAATGAAAGAGGATCATATGAGGAACGGTCAGCTTAAACCCGCGTACAACGTACAAATCGGCGTTGAGAGTGAGTACATTGTTGGGGTAGGATTGTTTTCTAATCCGACCGATACAACAACCCTTATTCCTTTTCTTGAACGTCTGCAAAAGAATATCGGCAGAAAATACCTAAACATCATTGCTGACGCGGGATACGCGAGCGAGGAGAATTACACATATCTTGAAGAAAACGAGCAGAACGCTTACATCAAACCCGCGGATTATGAAATCAAAAAGACAAGAAAATACAAGAGAAATATTTACCGTGTAGAAAATCTCAGCTATGACGAAATCGGAGATTATTTCACTTGTCCAAACGGCAAGAGATTAAATCACGCTTATGACAGCAAGAGCAAAACAAAGAATGATTATGAAATCATAAAAAGTTACTACATATGTGAAAGCTGTGAAGGATGCCCTCATCGAGATAAATGTTACAAAGGCAAATACGAAAATCGTAAGGTTTCTTTTTCTAAAACTATGGCAAGACAAAAAGCTGAAGCTACCGAACGAATTACTGCCGATGAAGGAAATATTCTTCGACAGAACCGCTCAATTCAAGTTGAGGGAGCCTTCGGCGTTTTGAAGCAGGACAGAGATTTCAGACGCTTCTTAACACGCGGAAAAACAAAGACGGAAACGCAATTCTTGCTGCTTGCTTTCGCTTTCAACATCAAGAAGTTATGGAACCGCACAATTGACGGACGTTTAGGTCTGTCGTTATTCAATCAACAAGCCGCGTAAACTTAAAAGTTTTCCACAAAAATCAAGGAGAGGATGGAGTTTTCCCCACCCTCTGATTAGTGTCGTTTTCTTACTGTTGAAATGTGATGATATTTTACAAGTCTTTATCTGCTACTTATGCCGAGAGGCTGCCGCTTCATTTTGCGACAGCCCCTTCTTACTTCGCATTCGAAGAATAGTTATAGGTTTTTCCGGGTTCAAGGAAGATATCCTTTGTCTGAGCGGAGCCGTTATTAAAGATAATCATATTATACTCATCGGGCACGGTATAAGTCCAGCGTCCGTTGTCGAGCTGAGTCATCGGAACACCGGGCCACTGGTTGGGGCCTGACTGAGAACCGTCGAGCCAGAAGTAAATATTTACGTTGCTCCAGTTTGCGTCGTTCTCAAAGTACACCACCTTACCCGCGGGCTTTTCGGTAGCGGGCTGAGTTTCAGCCTCGGTGCCTGCCGGAGCCTCGGTTGAAACCGGAGTTACGGGCGTCTGAGTTGCCGAAGATACGGAAATCCTCTTACCTGTTTTTGCCGAGCGCGAATAGCACTTAACGATATACTCCTGAATCGCGGTAGCGTCCTTTATTGAAATACTGCCGTTTTCGTCGCAGTCGGCAGCCTCGATTTCAAGGTCGCTCATAGCGAGCAGCATAGCGAGGTGCTTCTGAATACGCGATACGTCCCTGATGTTGATATAACCGTCGCGGTTAGTATCGCCGAGGAGGATTTCGCCGTCGCTTACGGGCTGATTATCTCCTCCGCCGTCAACCGGATAGGCGGTCGCAGCCGCTGTAGTCACAATTTCAGCGTCGGCATACGCGCTCCACGAGCTTACGTTATAAATCTGATTAGTGCCCGGGATTGAGATATTACCCGTCTGATTGCCGCCGTTATTGCTGAAGATACAGCTGTCGTATTCCTTCGGAATCGAGAGCTTGTAAACATTATCCTTATACTTCTGCATAGCCTTTCCCGGCCACGCAACCTCTCCCTTATCGGTAGCGGCGTTCCAGTAGTACATATAAGGAGTCGCGAAATTCGAGCTCGAGTTATCAAAATAAACTGTGGTATACGAGTTCGGGTCGGGAGGCGGCGGAGAGGTCGGAGTCTGACCTGAATAAGCCTCCCATTTATTACCGGCGAGTAAAATCATATTAGTCTCGCCTATCGGGAGTCCCGCGGCGCCCTCGCCCTCAGGATAACGTCCGCCGGAGCCGACGAATATAACGTTGCCGTTTTCAAGTCCGTCGTCAACCTCAATAACATACAGCTTTAAGCCCGAGTCATAGCTCATAGCCTTACCCGGCCACGCGGCGTTTTGCTTAACCTCGCTGCCGCTTTCGTCGTAGATATAAGCCTTAACGTCGCTCCAGTTATTCTGAGAGCTGTCGAAATATACGCGCGTTACGGCGTTCGGGTCTTTTTTCTTGAACTTAAACGAGGTTTCAAGAGTTTCGCCGCCGCTTGACGCGGTGACCTCAACTGAGAACACCGTGCCTACCTCAATTCCCTCGCCTATTTTAAAGGTTGAGCCGTTACTTACCTTAAATTCCTTTCCGCCCTCGATTTTTACGGTAGCGGAGTCGGCGCCTTTGAGCTTAACGGTAACGGTCTCGCTGTCGTAGAACGAGTAGTCACCTATAAGCTTAACGCGGATTGTTGACTGAGGACCCTCGATAAGGATTGTGCCGTTATCGCCGGAGTCAAACTCAGCCACGCCGTCGGCTACGGTAGCGGTGGTGCCGTCGTAGAAATTAGTAACCTTGGTTTTATTGCCCCAGATTGAGGAAACGTTTACCTTAATTTTTTTGTTTTTCGGAGCGCCGATTACGGCAATAATGCTGTCAGCTAAGTCTCCCCTGTCGTAGCTTCGCGAGAAGGTATAGCCCGTATCGGCGGAATACGCGGAAATCTGCTGGTGGTCGCCTGCTCCGACTGCTATATGCCTGCGCCTGAACTGACCGACCTTCTGCCAATGCTTCAAGGTAGCCTGATCCATACTGCTCCAGTTCATATCGCTTCTCAGCGAATGTCCCGAACCGCCGTGACCGTCAAACGACATTCCGGGTACGGTGGTACGGTTAGTCTCGTCGCCGTAGAAAATCTGAATTGCTCCGGGCATAAGCCGGAACGCCGAGCCCTGATAGATAAGGTCGCCGCGCGCGAGGTTTGAGTCGTGGGACGAGATATAGGTAAGGACGTTGTGCCCGTCCTCAGTCTCGCCGTTGAGCGCGTTCGCGTAGCCCTGATAGGTTCCGTTTATCGAGGAAACTCCGGGCACTCCCGAGCCTGAGAAGCCGAAGTTAATCATTGAGTCAAATCCGCCCTCGGTGAAGTAGTCGGATTTTCCGAGGTCCTTATAGTCCCAGCATTCGCCGGTCATCCAGAAATCGTCAGTCCACTTCGCGCCTTCCTTAGTCGGGTTGTTCTGACGCCACTTTTTAAGTGCGGCAACGCAGGCGGTTTTAAGCTTCTTCCACGAAGCCTTTTCAACGTGCTTAGCCGTATCACAACGGAAGCCGTCTACGCCGTAGGTTTCTACCCACTCGGCGAGCCATTTTGTTATATAATTGCTTACGGAATCGGAGGAGCCGTACTTGCTTATCTTCTTGCTGTAGGTTCCCTCCTTATCCCATTTTGTTTTAAGAATAGGCGCAATGCTTACACTTTTTGACTGCTCGGTTTTAAAGTCGGGAAGTCCCGCGAGGCAGTTGGTGAGGTCGGAGCCCTGACCTTCCGCATAACCCGGAAGTCCGCTTCTTACCCAGTCGGCTCCCCACCAGCGTCCCCATTCGGAAGCGCCTGATTCGTAGTCTATCGTATCGTGCAGGCTGTTAACGCCCGTAAGCTTATAGATATATGACTGAGCGGCGGATTTATCCTTATAAGCGCCGAAGTTATAGGTCATCATATCCTTAATCGTATTATAGCCGGCGTGGTTCATAACGATATCCATAACGATACGGATACCGTGCTTATGAGCGGTATCGACCATAGTCTGAAATTCCTGTCTTGTACCGAAGTTTAAGTCGGGCTCGGTATAGTCGAGAACATAATAACCGTGGTACGAATAGTGGCAGAAATCCAGCGGCTCACCCGGGGTAACGTAGCCGTGAATCTGCTCGTAAGGAGCGGAAAGCCAGATTGCGTCCACGCCCAGGTCATCAAAATAGCCCTCGTTTATCTTCTGAGTAATACCGGCGAAGTCGCCGCCGTGGAAGGTGCCGGGGTTAGTTTCCCAGCCCGAAAGCGCTTTCCCGCTCGAGTCGGTCGCTCGTCCGTAGGAATGGTCGTTAGATGTGTTTCCGTTTTTAAAACGGTCGGTTAAAAGGAAATAAACCGAAGCGTTATCCCACGAGAAATCGTCCGCGTTTTTAAGCGAGGTTTTCTGTGTATAGCCCGCGGTACTTTTAGAAGTATCCGCAGCGTCAGCAGGCACGGCGTAAAAAGCGCAGCATACCGTCAGCACAAGGCATAAGAACACAGCGAGTATCCTTTTCATTTCAAAACTTCCCTTCATACAAAATATGTATATTTATTATATTATAAAATATGTAAATTTTTTCTCAATAGCAAAAAGCCAATTGTAATTATAATCGTCTTAATACACAAAAATGAAGGTGGAAAATTGTATAAAATACTCGACAGAGGACGCGGTTGTGCGGACGAAAGAAACAGCCTCGATAAGCGCAACAGAGTCTATAACTGCGAGCTTAAATACGAGGCTGAGGTTATGGAATTGTTGGATTTCAACCTGCCGCCGAATGAGTGGAGCGAAGTCAACCCGGCAAAGCTTTCGGGGTTTATTAAGGGAACGACGGCAAATCAGATAGGGAGAATTTTAACCAAGATATCGGATGATGACGAGAGGATAGTTAAGAAGAAAAACAAATATAATACGTTTTATATGTTACCGTTGAAAAAATGCCTGTTAAAGCAAAGTGAAAGGTGGTAACAGGTGGTAACGGGTGGTAAAGAAAAAAATTTTGTTACCACCGCTCAACCTCAGTGTTTATGGGGGTTCAGAGGTTTGATGGTAACAAATTAAGAAAAAACGTATAAACTTTTTAAAAGTAAAAAAAGAATTTATATAATATATGATTTTTTAGAAACTTTACAATTCTTTTTTAGTTCTCAGTTCTCAGTTCTCGGTTCTCAGTTGTCGGTCGAGAAACCGGCTTGATGTATAAAATACGTTTAATTCCCGACCGAAACTGTTAATTGTTAATCGTTAATTAAACTCTTCGCTCTTCGTTCTTCGCTTTTCACTAAAATATCGTCGGGCAGCCGCGGTATTTTACTACACCGCGCTGTCTGCCCGACCGTAATTATCAATTTTCCATTATCAATTTTCAATTGTCAATTGATCCGTTCTGTCTTCCCGACCATAATTTTCCATTTTCCATTCTCAATTTTCAATTGACCTTCGTTCCGCTCCCGCGGAAGGACAGGGCAAATACGTCAGGATAGGTGCCTCGGAACGGGGTGAGACCCGTTCCCTACGGCGCAAAAAAACAATTGCAATATTAATACAGTCGGGCAGTATAAGAAACTGCGTGCCTTATAAAGTAAAAAAGGCTCCTTACGGAGCCGTTTTCTATTTCTTTCCGAATATTCTTAAAAGCTCATCCTTATGAGCCATCGTGCAGTCGTAGCCCTCCTGAATCGTCAAATCAAGATTCTCCATAGAGAAAATCGCCGTCTTGCTGTTTTTTATCTCGACGCAGAAATCAGCCATTTTCTTAGACTCGCGCGTAGAGTTTATCGAATACAAATCGAGCGCGCGCCACACAACCTTAAGCATACCGTCGATACCCGTTTCAGGCGTATACTCCATAATATCAAAGCCTATTGCGAGCACTTTTCCGACGCCCATATCCTTAAGGATTTTAACGGGGAGGTTGTCCTTTGAGCCGCCGTCGATAAAGTTATACTGCTTATAGGTGCAGGTCGTATAAATCGCGGGGAAGGTCATACTCGCACGCACCGCCAAATCGAGCGGAGCGCCCGTAATATACTGGATATGGTCGTTTTTTATATTCTCCTCTTTCGTAGTGAAGATACATTCGTCGGTTGAGTTCGTATCATTCGTACAGATAGAAAGATTAATCGGCAAGTCCTCAAAGCCTCTTATCCCCGAGTTAATCATCTCCTGCTTAATTACGTCGCCGAGGATAGCACCGTCGCGGATACCGTCCTTAACTGTACTCTTATTGAATTTTAAGGTCGCGAGTTCCTTTAAGATACTCACGGGGCGGAAGTCGGTAAGCTTCTGCCAGTTATTTTCCGCAAAGCGCTTAATCTGCTCATAATTATAGCCCATAGCCACGAGCGCCGCCACAACCGAGCCCGCGCTCGTACCCGATACGAACTGAGGATAAATCCCGAGCTCGTATAGCGCCTTTATCGCGCCTGCGTGAGCGACAGCCTGCAATCCGCCGCCCGAAAAGGCTATTCCTACAGCGTCTTTTCTGTCTATCGTTTCATACAGCTTCATATTTCACCATTACTTATAGAATTTATATACGTTACAGTAAGATTCGGTCTCGACAAAATAGTCGTACCAGTTATAAAACTCCTCGAAATCCTTATCCTTTTCGATAATCGCGTACTTATCGAAACCGGCATTTTTCTTAATATAGTCGATTACCTTTTTATTATCCGCAAGGCGTGAGATATATACCGTTACCTCGTTTAAGGATTTAAGCTTTTTATCGTCCTTAAGCGCCTTTAGGCTGTCGGTTTTATCCCCGGTTTTTTCACCGCTTCCGATATATCCGTCGATAAAGCCGCCTATCTTTCCGTTAGTGACTACTCCGCGCTTAACGGCGAAATTATCGAGCTCGGACGCAAGCGTCGGCGACATATCCGAGGTCTTAACAATCATCGTTTCGTCGTACTTTAAGAACTTATCTATGCACTTATTCCACTCCATAACCTCGGTGCCGACGAAAACGCAGTCTTTCGTAATAACGTCGTTTAACGAGGATGTGTTGTAAACGTAGTAAGGCTTAACGAATATAATTCCGAGTACGCTTACCGCGAGCACTAAGGCAGGAACAGCGATTTTAGCTCTCTCCTTAAGAATCTGCCCCCCGATTTTAATTACCGTGAAGCTGAACAGCATCGAGATAAGCGGAAGCGATACGGCAACGTAGCGGTCGCTGTTAAACGGAGAAATAAGCGATATAAGCGAGAAGTAAACTACCGCGGGAACGATTATAAAACAGCATTTACGGTTAAGCTTACGCTTTTTAATAAAGCGGAAGTAAATACCGAAGCCGACCGCCGCAATAAATAATAAAATTAAGAGCCAGATCTGACCGACGAACAGCTCCTTAACGAGTATCTGAACATAGGTTAAGAGCTTATAGCCTATATAAGTCACGATAGTTACCGTGTCGATATCTATACTGATTGAGCCTAGTCCGCGGTTTCCGCCGAGAACGTTCGTAATAATATACGGATAAAAAGCGAAGGCGAGCGCAAAGCCTGCGGCGCACGCGCCGATATATATAAGCAGTGATTTTATACTCTTTTCCTTTATGCTGAATATAAACATCACAAGTCCCGTAAGTCCCGCAAAAAGGATAAAGTAATACTGGGTAAGCACTCCGAAAAGTACAGTTAAAAATACGAGAACATAGTCGAGCGCTTTAATATCCTTTTTCCTGTCGTAAATCACGAGAGTAAGATACATAAACGCCATACAGAAGAACATCAGCGAGCAGTACATTCTGAGGTAGAACGTCATCGTAATGCACGCGATACTCAGCGCGTAGCCTCCTAAAGCGATAAGCGCGTAGAGGTTATTATCCGTAACCCGCTTTCCGATTTTATAAATTAAAAGCAGCGAAAGCCCCATCATAATTATATTGATAATAAAGGCTAAATACTTGCTGAAAACGTTCGGGAAGAACGAGCATACGGTATGCACGAGGAAGTAATAAAACGGCGGGTGCGACGCGTCGATAATCTGATTTTTATAAGCGTTCGCGTAGTCGAAGCGGTGCTTTCCCGCGGTGAGATATTCGTTAAAATCCTCAGCCGTATTCCAGCCCTCGGTATCAAGCTGCTTAGATGAATTAGCGAGGTTATAGGTAAGTAGCTCGTCCTCGTGGAAGCCCTGCTTCTGAGTCAGATAAAAAGTGCTGACGCTGAGGCTGAGTACGATAAGTACCGCCGCAAGTATTCCCGCGAGCTTATTGCTGATTTTCATAATAACAGTCCCGCCCTTTCGACAAGATTTACATCAAAATTATATACAAATTTATTGTAGCAAATTTTTATGATAAATACAATTACAATTGCGTAATCTATTTTGGTAGAATTAACGAGCCCGCCTGAGCGAGCCCGTATGTTAAAAGTTATCGGTTAAATTAAAGCGTTTTTCATCTCTTTAACATAAGCTCCGACGTAAGCGGGAGCGTTTTTTCCGTGCTCGGCGAGCAGCTTTATTATAGCGGAGCCGACGATTGCGCCGTCGCTTAAATCAGCCATTTTCTTCGCCTGCGCGGGAGTTGATATACCGAAGCCTATCGCGCATGGGACGTCGGTATTTTCCCTTATTATCCTTACTATTTCCTCTAAATTCGTGGTGATTTCGCTCCTTACGCCGGTTACGCCGAGGCTCGATACGAGGTAGATAAAGCCCTCAGCCTCCTTTGCAATCATACCGACGCGGTTTTTAGAGGTCGGAGCGATAAGCGAAATTAAATCCACTCCGTACTTACGGCAGAGAGGCAGAAACTCGTCCTTTTCCTCATAGGGAATATCAGGCAGGATAAGCCCGTCAATACCGATTTCGGCACAGGTTGAGATAAATTTTTCCGCTCCGTAGGAGAATACCACGTTAGCGTAGGTCATAAATACCATCGGAACCTCAACGTCTTTTCTAAGCCCGCGCACGAGCTCAAACACCTTATCGGTCTTTACTCCGCCCGAAAGCGCGCGGATATTAGCCGCCTGAATTACGGGACCCTCGGCGGTCGGGTCGGAAAACGGGATTCCGAGCTCAATTAAATCAGCGCCGTTTTTAACCGCTTCTCTGACTACCGCCGCGGTAGTTTCCAAATCGGGGTCGCCGCAGGTTATAAACGGAATAAACGCCTTTCCGTTTTTAAAAGCTTCTTTAATTCTACTCATAAATATCCTCCCCTCTGTAACGGGCGATTGCGGCAACGTCCTTGTCGCCTCGACCGGATATCGTAATAACTATAATCTCATCCTTACTCATAGAAGGCGCTATCTTAAGCGCGTGAGCTACGGCGTGGGATGACTCAATAGCGGGGATAATTCCCTCGGTTTTAGAGAGATACTCGAACGCCTGAACTGCTTCCTCGTCGGTAATCGCGACATACTCGGCGCGGCCGATATCGTAAAGGTGAGCGTGCTCGGGACCTACTCCCGGGTAATCAAGTCCCGCGGAGATTGAGTAAACGGGTGCAATCTGACCGTCCTCATCCTGACAGAAATACGACTTCATTCCGTGGAAAATTCCGAGCTTTCCGGTTGAGATAGTCGCCGCCGTCTCGAAGGTATCTATACCGCGTCCCGCCGCCTCACAGCCGATCAAGCGGACATCCTTATCGTCTATAAAATGATAGAAGCTTCCGATTGCGTTTGAGCCGCCGCCTACGCATGCGAGCACAGCGTCGGGCAGTCTGCCCTCTCTCTCAAGCATCTGCTCCTTGATTTCCTTTGAGATAACCGCCTGAAAATCGCGCACGATTGTCGGGAACGGATGAGGTCCCATAACCGAGCCTAAGCAGTAGTGAGTATCCTCAATTCTCGTAGTCCACTCGCGCATAGCCTCGCTTACGGCGTCCTTTAAGGTAGCCGTACCGGTCTTTACGGGGATAACCTCAGCTCCGAGAAGGCGCATACGATAGACGTTGAGCGCCTGGCGCTCAGTATCCTCCTCGCCCATAAACACAACGCATTCCATTCCCATAAGCGCGGCGGCGGTAGCGGTGGCAACTCCGTGCTGTCCCGCGCCTGTTTCCGCTATTAAACGGGTTTTACCCATTTTTTTCGCGAGCAGAGCCTGACCGAGAACGTTGTTAATTTTATGAGCGCCGGTGTGATTTAAGTCCTCTCGCTTTAAGTAAATCTTAGCTCCGCCGAGGTCCTTAGTCATTTTTTCGGCATAATAAAGCAGCGACGGTCTGCCGGCGTAGCTGTTGAATAAATCGCTCAGCTCACGGTTAAAATCAGCGTCGTTCTTATAAAAATTATACGCTTCTTCGAGCTCGATTACAGCGTTCATTAAAGTTTCGGGGATGTACTGTCCGCCGTGAACTCCGAAGCGCCCTTTCTTATCACTCATACAAATCTTCCTTCCTGACGGTGTTTACGAACGCCGTCATTTTCTTTATATCCTTAAAGCCGTCCGTTTCAATTCCCGAGCTTACGTCAACAGCGTAAGGACGCAGGCTTTTTACCGCCTCGGCAATATTAACGGTATCGAGTCCGCCCGCTAAAAAGTACGGACGGTCTATGTTTCTAATAAGCTCCCAGTTAAAGCGCCGACCGCTTCCCTTACCCGAGTCGAGCAGTACAAAATCGGCTCGGCTCTTCTGAGCCTCGGCGATATCCGCGGCGTTTTTAACCTGAAACGCCTTTATTACGGGCTTATCCGCAAGGGCTTTAAGCTCATTTATATAGCTGTCTTCCTCAGCTCCGTGAAGCTGGGCGATATCAATTACGTCCGAGTTTAAAAGCCGTGCGACGGTTTTTACGTCCTCATTCACGAAAACTCCGACCGCCTTAATATCGGGATTTAAAAGCATTTTAAGCGCCTCAGCCTGCTGTGAAGTAACGCGCCTGCTGCTTTTTTCGGCAAATACAAAGCCGATATACTCGGGCTTGAGGCTGTTTGCCGCTGAGATATCCTCAGCACGCTTAAGCCCGCAAAGTTTAATTCTAACCATATTTCAACTCGTTCAGCTTTCTCTTTTTATCGGGAGCCTTCATCAGCGCCTCGCCGATTAATACAGCGTCCGCGCCGATTTCACGCAGCGCGCTGATATCCTCAGCGCCGCTTACTCCGCTTTCCGATACGAATATTATATCACGCGGAATTAATTCCCTCAAGTGTTTACTGTTATTAGTATCAACGGTAAAATCCTTAAGATTGCGGTTATTTACGCCGATTATCCTTGCGTCGGCGTTTACGGCGGATTTAACCTCGTCCTCATTATGAGCCTCAAAAAGTGCCGACATTCCGAGCTCGTCGCAGATTTCCCTGTACGCTTTAAGCTGTTCGTCCGTAAGGATAGCCGCAATCAGCAGTACCGCCGAAGCGCCGAGCAGCTTCGCCTCGTAAATCATATACTCGTCAACCGTAAAATCCTTGCGCAGACAGGGTATATTAACAGTTTCCGCAATCTCCTTAAGATAGCTTCCGCTTCCTAAAAACCACTTAGGCTCCGTCAAAACCGAGATACAATCCGCGCCCGCTTTTTCGTATTCCCGCGCGATTTCAACGTACGGAAAATCGGGAGCGATAAGCCCCTTTGAGGGCGACGCTTTTTTGCATTCGCAGATAAAGGCAATATCGTCCTTTTTAAGCGCCTTCTCAAAGGCAAAGTCACCCTTAGGCATGGCGAGCGCCTGAGTTTTTATTTCTTTTAGAGAAATATCTTTCTTTGCCGCTTCAACGCGTTCTCTTGCGTAATCGGCGAGTTTATCTAAAATATTCATTCTTAAGCCTCAGGTCTGTTGCTGACTTCAATCAGCTTTTCAAGAGTTTTATACGCTCTTCCCGAGTCGATAAGCTCGGCGGCGCGGTTTACGCCGTCCTTAAAGCTGTCCGCCATTGCTCCGATATACAGCGCCGCGCCTGCGTTAAGAAGAGTAGCGTTGCGCTTATGGCCTTTAACTCCTAAGAGGATATCGCGGGTAATCTGAGCGTTTTCCTCGGGAGTTCCGCCCTTTAAGTCGTCCTTAGTGCAGCGCTCAAAGCCGAAGTCCTCGGGACAGATTGTGTAGGTTTTAAACCATCCGTCGCGGATTTCACAGATTTTAGTAGGCGCGCTTAATGAGATTTCATCAAGCTTATCGGTACCGTATACCACCATACCGCGCTTTACTCCGAGCTCAATAAGCACCTGAGCCAGCGGCTCTACGAGGTACTCGTCATAAACTCCGAGAAGCTGCATTGACGGCGAAGCCGGGTTGGTTAAGGGACCTAATATATTAAACACGGTTCTGAAACCGAGTTCGCGGCGGATTGCGCCGACGTATTTCATCGAGGTGTGATATTTCTGAGCGAAGAAAAAGCACATTCCGGCTTCGTTTAAGAGCTCAACACAACGCTCGGGGCTCTGGATTATATTTACGCCGAGAGCCTCAAGGCAGTCGGCAGTACCGCTGCTTGAGGAAGCCGCGCGGTTTCCGTGCTTAGCGACCTTCATACCGCCGGAAGCGGCGATTATAGCCGAGGTTGTAGAAATATTAAAGCTGTGAGCGTTATCGCCGCCGGTACCTACGATTTCAAATACGTCCATACCTGTTTCAACCTTAGTAGCGTGGTCACGCATAGCCGCCGCACAGCCCGCGATTTCGGCGGTAGTTTCCGCCTTTGCGCTTTTTGTTGAAAGTGAAGCGAGGAACGCCGCGTTCTGAGTAGAGGTTGTTTCTCCGCTCATAATTTCATTCATTACCGCGTACGCCTCGTCGTAGGTTAAATCGTCCTTGCTGACTATTTTCACTATTGCTTCCTTAATCATTTTCTTACTCCTTTATAAAATTTCTCAGCATTGTTTTTCCGTCGGGAGTCATAATCGACTCGGGGTGGAACTGTACGCCGTAAACGGGATAATCACTGTGGCGCACCGCCATAATCTCGCCGTCATCGGTAACGGCGGTTATTTTAAGGCAGGAAGGAATCGTTCCTTCGTCAGCCGCGAGCGAGTGATATCTCGCTACGGGCGCGTTTTCGGGGCAGCCCTTAAACAGCAGGCAGTCCGTATCGAACTTAACACCGCTCTGCTTTCCGTGCATAAGCCTTTTAGCGTAGGTGATTTTCGCGCCGTAAGCTGCGCAGATTGCCTGATGACCGAGGCATACTCCGAGAATCGGAATTTTATCTCCGAGTTTTTTAACCGCCTCGATAATAACTCCCGCGTCCTCAGGTCTGCCGGGTCCGGGCGAAAGGATAATTCGGTCGGGATTTAAATTCTTTATTTCATCAACCGTAAGCTCGTCGTTGCGAATAACCTTAATATCGGAATTTATCTCGCCGATAAACTGGTAGAGGTTATACGAAAAGCTGTCGTAGTTATCTATAAGCAGTATCATCATTCCACCTCCTGCGCAAGCTGAAGCGCTTTAAGCGAGGCTTTCGCCTTATTCAGGCACTCCTCAAATTCCTTATCGGGGTCGGAGTCGGCAACAATTCCCGCGCCGCTTCTTACAAATACCTTTCCGTTCTTTTTATACGCGATACGGATTGCGATACAGGTATCCATATTTCCGGTAAAGTCGATATAGCCTATCGCTCCGCCGTAAATTCCGCGCTTGTTGTTTTCAAGCTCTCCGATAAGCTGGCAGGCGCGAATCTTCGGCGCTCCGGATAAGGTTCCCGCCGGAAGCACCGCCTCGACAGCGTCGAGCGCGTCCTTATCCTCGCGGATTTCACCACGCACCGTGGAGCCGATATGCATAACGTGGGAGAAGCGCTCGATTGAACGAAGCTTTTCAACGCTTACGGTACCGAACTTGCTGATTTTTCCGAGGTCATTGCGCCCTAAATCAACGAGCATATTATGCTCGGCAAGCTCCTTTTCGTCGGCGAGGAGCTCACGCTCCAGCGCCTTATCCTCCCGCTCGGTTTTACCGCGTGGTCTTGTACCGGCTAACGGGAAGGTGTGCAGCACGCCGTCCTCGAGCTTCACGAGTGTTTCGGGAGAGGCTCCCGCAACCTCGACGTCGGTGCCGGAAAAATAGAACATATACGGCGAGGGATTGATTGTCCTGAGAACCCTGTAGGTATTAAGCAGACTTCCCTCAAACGGAGCGCTGAGACGGTTCGAGAGCACAATCTGGAAGATGTCGCCCTCGTAAATATGCCGCTTTGCTTTTTCAACCATAGCGCAGTACTGCTCGCGGTTAAACAGCGGAGTTACATCGCCCGTGAGTTTTCCCGCAGGCTCATTCTTTTTATCGCCGTGCCTTATCAGCTGCGCGAGCGCCTTAAGCTCGGATGAGGCTTTGTTATAGCCGACCTCAATATCGCTGAGCTTCATATTTGAGATAAGAATTATTTTCTGACGAACGTTATCGAAGGCAATAACCTTATCGAACAGCATAAGGTCAACATCCTTAAACTGCTCGCTGTCCTCAACCTTACAGCGCACGCTCGGCTCGCTGTAGCCTAAGTAATCGTAGGAAAAATAACCTACCAGTCCTCCGGTAAACGGCG
This sequence comes from uncultured Ruminococcus sp., assembly GCA_905234015.1. Lineage (GTDB taxonomy): Bacteria > Bacillota > Clostridia > Oscillospirales > Acutalibacteraceae > Ruminococcoides. The sequence goes on along the minus strand of CAJOFK010000036.1, from coordinate 3,118 downwards.
GAAGATAGCTTAAGCGCGGGCTCTTATACGAGGATAAAATCTGCCTTAAATATTCCGAGGGATTATCGGTTTTAAGCGAAACGTCTCCTGCCTTCATAATCCCGTCGATACAGGTAATTTCAAGCTTGGGTTCGTATCCGAGGAAGGTATAGCGTCCCCATCGGTCGTTAGCCTGAGCGGACTCAAGCATATAGCAGTGAGTTGATACCGATTTCAGAATCCGCATAGTTTCAATCGGCGTAGTAAAGTCCGAAAGCAGCTCGCAGCTCAGCGGACAGACGTCGTAGTCTCCCGAAGCCGCAATTCTTTTGACTTCATCGAGCGAGGGAATGATTTTCAAACTTATGACCTCCTTGGTATTTTAAAATGTTTTACTTTATAAGGAACGTAGTTTCTTATAAAGTAAAAAAAAACGCCCTTAACAAAAAACTTTGTTAAGGACGAATAAATCTTATCCGCGGTGCCACCTTAATTCACGGCTCTCCGTGCGCTTAGCGGGATACCAGCATATCCCCGGCATATGACGTCTGCCTCCAACGTCGCAGAATACTCCGGAAAAATCCGTTTGACTGCGCCCTCCGCGGTCCATTTGACAACCTGTTTCTCGCCCGGCTCTCAGCGCCGCGGGCTCTCTGTAGGGGCATAATTGCCTTTATCTCCGCTTCAACGGTTTAGTGTATTAAACTAATCGGATTATATCACGCCGGGGCGTGTTTGTCAAGAGAAAAATCCTATGTATAAGGATTAAAATACCCGAGGACTTATTATTCCCCGCCGGGAAATCCGGGCTGAGGTTTTCAGTAGACAATCAATACTATTTCTGCTATCATAATTACAGAGTTTATTAAAGCGGAAAAATCAACAATAAATCAACAGGTGAAACTATGAAACGAAAAACAGCAAAAGAAATTCTCGCCGAATCATTCATTGAATTGGCGCAGACAAAGAACATAGACAAAATTACAGTAAAAGATATTACGGAAAACTGCGGCTATTCGTCTGCAACCTTTTACCGCCAATTTAGAGATAAATATGATTTGATTGCCTGGTCTTACACTCAGGACCTCAGGAATATTGTTGACAAGCTGGAATACACCGAGAGCTCCTGGAATCAGGTGCTGACGGAAGTGGCAAAATTTTTTTGAGAAGAGAGATTATCTTTCCAACCTGCTTCTGCACACGAACGGTTACGATTCTTTTGTCAATAATATGACGCAGATTTATTACGAAAGACTGCGGTATCTGATAGTAAAGGTTGCCCCGAACAATAAGATTGATGAGATTACAGAGATGTATATATGGGCATACTGCTGCGGAACGGTACATCTGACCTGCGAATGGATACTCGGAAAATATAAAGTAAGTTTTGATGAGCTCACGCAGGTATATATAAACACTCTGCCGACGCCTTTAAATCAATACCTTTTGTAAATGATAGAATCGGGGCGAAAAAGCCCAGCATAAGCTGGACTTTTTCGACAAGCTGAACCGCTCAGGTAAAAGCCTGAGCGGTTAATACTTTAATCGCAGTGAACTGAGCAAACGACGACGCGGCACAGCCTTTTCAAGTCCTGTTGCATCCTTAAGAACGCTCAGGATTACGGTTTCGTACTTGCTAAGGCCGACGCAAGCCATACAATCAATAATACTAAATTCGATAATCGCTTGCTGTTGTAACGCTGTTGACGCCGGAAGCAAGGCTGCAGCTCGTTTTCGGGTTAAGACTGACGGAAAGTATTGTTACGCTAAGTACGCTGAAGATAACTATGCTCTTGGTAAAACAGGTTGTGCAACAGCCTTGCGCTGTTACCGAAATCAAAGATTTTGACAGCTGATTTACATCACGAAAACACAAGTTGACACGGGAACATTTCAGCTCTATAATATAGAAAGAAAGCAAAAGGTTTTATACAAGATTGACCAAGCTCTGCTTTATACTCGCTGGGAGGTGACACAAATGAAGCGCAAAAAGATTAGGACGTCCGTGCTTTATTCTGTGATAGCCGCCGTGCTTATCGCGCTACTCATTTTTGCGGGATATCAGGCGCTTTTAATCTATCTTCCGCAGTCAAATGAATTGAGAGAGTTTGTATCACTTAAAGAAGAAGCGGGTATTAAGGATATAAAAGCGAGTGATGTTATCAGCGGCTCTGAATCTTCCGAGGAAACCGATAAAACACCTCTGAACAAGCTTTCGGAGAAGAACGATGACTTTGTGGGCTGGCTGAGCATTGAGGACACAGAGATTGATTATCCGGTTATGAAATCCTCGGAGAGCGATCCCGAGTTTTACCTGCACCGTGATTTCGACAGGAACTATTCATATTCGGGTACACTGTTTATCGGCGAAGGCTGTAACGCCGATTCGGATATGTTCGTAATATACGGTCACAATATGAATTCAGGTTCAATGTTCGGCAGTCTCGACAGCTATAAAAACGGCAGCTTCGCGCCGGAGCATAAGGATATTGTGTTCCGTACGCCTAAGGACTACCGTGTGTACCGCGTCTTTGCCGCGTTTCAGACCAAGCTGGTTCCCGAGGACTCTGACGAATTCGCCTATTATCGTTCGGTCGGTGAGCTCAAGAGGGGAGAGTATAACGAAGTTTTGGAAAACATCCGAAAAATGTCGCTTATTTCACTGAATGACGTCCCCGAATATCCTGAGCAGATTATGCTTTTATCGACCTGCTACTATCATACCGATGAAGGCAGGTTCGTTGTAGCCGCGTACCGAATTGCATAAATTATTCTGCTTTTTACCGTCGTGTATTATGCGCGACGGTTTTTTATTTTACAAAAAAATCAAAACGAGAACTTTTATTACTAACCTCTGTTCTTTTTGTAAAAAAATACACATAATTGTTGAAATTTTAGAGATATTGTGCTAAAATATTATTATCCATAATTGTGTGAAACGGAGGGATGCGTATTGGATGAAGAGATAATTTCCAAACAACAGCTTGAAGAAACACCTGTTGAAAATAATGAAGAAGCGTCTGATGCCGCGTCCGAAAGTGATAAAAAAGTGTCAATGACACATCAACACCCCCTGCCCCCTCAATCTTGAGGGGGTGGGTTATTTTAAGCCGTGGTATAATGTTCTTATGAACATCTT
>CAJOFK010000035.1 GCA_905234015.1 uncultured Ruminococcus sp. | reverse complement strand
AATCAATGAAAAGGACTTTTGAACAAGTCCGACATAAGCACAGCTTTAACTACTGGATGCTCCAGTTATTGCTATACTTTATTTGTACCAAACAAAGAATAGGACTTTCAAAAAGGGGCGTGCGGACGATGGAGTTATTCCAGCTCATTAAGAATTTCTAAAAACTCATCTGTTGAAATCAAATCTTCCTGAAAATCATCGAAGGCTTTCTTTGCGCGCTTTTGCCACTCCGAATATGTTTTATAATCAAGTGCTTTCGGTTTTTCTCTGTAAGAGGTTGACTTTTCAGCGCGGCTTACTCTTCGATAATTCCTGTCAACAGCTTGTTTGTATTGCTGATAGCCTGAGACATTATACAGCATTAGTTTTTCGCGTTCTTTCGCGCCGACCTGTTTGCATGTTTTTCCGTCTTCAGTTATTACGCGGTCACAGTAACTTGTTCTGCGATTTGTTTTTGCTACAAAAAGCCCATCGCAGTTGGAACATTTACAGATATTTGGATTTACAGCCAAAAGCTGATAAAGCAGGAAGTCAAAATAGTTCGACAGGTTGTCAAAGAAATATCCGTAAGCCATTGAGTCTGATATTGCGTCATCATCTTCAAAATTGTAAAAGAAAAACTCATTGAAGGTTGTGTTTAAGAACCAATGGTCAAGTTCATATATTCGCTTGATTTTATCAGTGACTTTTTCATCCTCGCTTTTGAAATCCGCGTAACACCTAACCGTAAAGCGTGTGTCACGAAAGCTCCTAAAGAACTTTATAAAAATGTTTTCAATCTCCCCGAAACCTGCTGACTCGGGGAGTTTTTCTATTTCAATATCTAAAAGATTACCGATAACGAAATCGAATTTCTTGAATTGGTTTACTACATTAATGACGGTATCTTCTTCTAAATAGCCTAATACAACTGTGACAGCGAGAAAGTCAATTTCAGTATAATCAACTAGCTCTTGCGCGTAACTGTTTTCATATAGCTTCGTAAACTTGTCTCCGTCGCTGAAATAAAGTGTGAATTCTATTTCGTTTTTTGGTATTAAATATATTCCTTTTTTCTTTATCATAAATCCTCGTATATAGTCCGATATGGTTAATCTAAATCTTTGTGTTATTCATTACGGACGTTAAACCTATTCCCTTATTTTTTTAGCTTTGGTATAATACAGATAGTCAAGAACGCCCGTTCTGTTATCGCTTAGATTATAACATAACGGCGTAAAAATGACAATAGATTTACAACTGAATAATCTCAGACAAAGTACATTCTCTCTGACCGCGAGCTACAGAAGCGGACGCTCGAAAGAGCCTCCAGGACTTCGACCAAGCGAGGTAAACGTGAGGAAAGCCATGACCGACAGAGAGGACAATGATACTTCTGCTCAGCCACAGTCCGAGCGTTAAGAGCGTCGCAGGCAATGGGAGCAGCCGTAAGGAGACGGTGGTGGAATTCCAATGGAGCTATATGCAATAGCCGCTTTGTCTGATAGAAACGAAAAACTGATAATCTTATAAAACTCGAAAACATATGATGGTTGAATATCAGTACTCATACTTCAGTATGAGGCAAGCATCGCATTTGACTGGTCGCTGAAGCGCCCCGCAAACGCAGATGCGGGACACCCGCACCCGTCTAATAAAATCAAGGAAGGTGATAACCAATTAAAAACAGAAAACTTAGTATAAGAATATCAGAAAAAGACTTACAGAAAATCCATCAAAGAGCCGACAAAGCCAATCTGTCAATAACTGATTATGTTACTCAAAGTTGTCTTGGGAATCAGATTATTGTGGTGGAAGGTCTCGATGAAGTGATACGTCAACAGAAAGCTCTCGGAAGGAATCTCAATCAGCTGACAACACTTTGCAATATGGGAAAGGTCAGATTCTCAAATCTTGATAAGCTTACTGATGAATATGTTGAGATCAATAAAACTCTGAGTAAGCTGCTGCAGAGAAGAAGGTGGTCGGGATAGCCACGCTGAATTTTATGAACAGTATAAAAAAACAGACCGCGCGAAATCTTAAATCTGTTTTGAATTATTGTCAGCAAGATGGAAAAACAACGCACGAAGGAAGAAAACTTATCAGCGGAGTAAACTGTTTGCCTCCGTCAGTTTACAACGAAATGATGAATACAAAGCTTCGGCATCGTAAGAACAGCGGCAAAATGTTTTATCATCTTGTACAATCCTTCAGCCCGAATGAAAACATTACTCCAGAAAAAGCTCACGAGCTAGCCGTTGAGTTCGCGGAGAAAAACTTCAAAGGGTATGAAGTTCTGGTAGCTACTCACGTGGATGTTGAACACGTTCATTCTCACTTTGTTATTAATTCCGTCAACGGCGAGACGGGATTAAAGTACAAAGCGGACAGAAAAAATCTGTATAGGTTGCGAGAATCTTCTGATAAACTTTGTAAAAAATACGGTCTCTCGGTTGTAGAACCGAAGCCGCGGAAGACAAAACCAATGTCACCGAGAGAGTACAGAATAGCTGACAAAGGACTAAGCTGGAAGATTCAGCTTGCAATTGAAATATCGGAAGCGATGAAATTTGCGCGAAGCCGCGAGCACTTCATAGAGATTCTTGAGAGCAAAGGATACGAGGTAATGTGGACTGATAAAAGAAAATATATCACCTACACAGCACCAAACGGAATGAAGTGCAGAGATGATAAACTGCACGAAGAAAAATACTTGAAGGAGGTGATAGAGCGTGAGTTCGCAATACGGCGAGAAATCAATGAGCGAATTAATGGCGAGGCAGAAGCAGAATATGCAAACGGCAGCAAAAGCGGAACCGTGTGTAACGGTAACGGAAACGAATTGGAAGGCATTAATCGAAGCGATAAATACTCAGAATATGATGATAGAAATGCTGAGGAGAGAGCTGTCGACAAAGGTTTCGACAGAAACATTCGAGCAGGTTATTCGGAAGCAAACGAATATGATGGACTGGGTAACCGACAAAGTGGACGAGAAGGTATCGACAGTGATTTCGAAAAACGAAATGATAAATTATATGAACCAACAGCTGGATTACCTGGACGAGAGCATGGTGAGCAACAAGGACGAGCTGTTGAAATTTCAGAATTCCCTGCAGGATTCGGTGAAGGATATGGAGAGACAGGCTGGGAGTATGAAAGAGCTATTTACCTTGGCTATCAACGAGGAGATAGAGAAGCTGAGGAATCGGACATTTGTACTGACAATGATATCGCTTATACCGACAACATTCTTAGTGATATGGGAAATTATACGGGCTACCTGTCTGCAAGCCTGATAAATATATTTGACAATGATCGTCCCGTTGAGGACAGCACAACAATAAACAAAAAGCCCAAAAAGGAACGCAAGAATACTATTCCTGACGGACCTGTTATGGGCGGACTTTAAAGGAGAAAACACAATGGAATATTATATTATTAACAACATTCTCAAGTGAAAGGTGGCGAAACGGAAAAACAATTATGAATCAGTGATGCCTTATGGCATCGGAAAAGATACACATTCCCGATAGTGAAATAGAAAACCTTGCGAGAGCTTTCCTGCCTGATATAATCGCTTTCTTTGAGAGCGAGGAAGGGAAGAAGGAGTACAAGGAATGGCTTGAACAAAACGGAGAAAAAGAAGAAGATGAATAATAAAAGGGCAGAGAGCGCAAACTCTCTGCCTGTACTATCAATCATATTTATGAACTGGCCAAAGCTTTTCTATTTTATTATAATCGTCTAATAAAATGAACTTATCTCTACCAATTGAGTCTTTGAAAACCTTTGGAAACTTAGCCATATCAGTATAATTTTTCAGTATTATGAATTTTATGTCCTTATAATCAAAATGCAGGTCATGAGGAACACGCCATTCTCTTTCATGAGTATAATCACAAATAGGAAAATCAATTTCAGTTTTCTTTTTTGAGGGAGTGTATTTAGGCCAAAAAGGTGTTACAAAAGGTTTGAGGTGTTCATGCCACTTTTGTTTTTTGAATTGATCTGCACGCACATAATACACAGGACTTCCATTTCTAGAAAAAACAAATGACTTTTGAAAGCCAATACCATATGGAGAATAATGATTAGTATGATCAATTAAGCTGGACCAAGGACATTCTGTTAAACATACCGCATGACATCCTGTCCAAGGCATATTAGATGCTTTTATTACTTTTTCATTTAGTATTGATATAAGTCTTTCTTTTGCAGTAAACTCTTTATATTTATTGGTCGGATTATTATTATCGTTAGAAACTGGAACTCTATTTGTTGTGAAGTGAACTAAGTAATTTGAAAAATCTGGTCGATTTGGCAATTTAATCACATCCTAATATTAATTCTTGCAATACTATAACACATGTAAGAATTCAATGCAATGATTAGCTTACTGTTCCTTCAAATAACTGCATAAAACCAAAAATCCGAACGTATCACCTTTAAGGTGAAAGTTCGGATTATTTTGGCTTGGTGGGAGAGGGTGGATTCGAACCACCGAAGGTACAACCAACAGATTTACAGTCTGCCCCCTTTGGCCACTCGGGAACTCTCCCACATTTTAAATTTTAAATTGCTACAGGAAAACCTGTAGCAATTCTGGAGCTGGTGGACGGACTTGAACCCCCGACCTGCTGATTACAAATCAGCTGCTCTACCAACTGAGCTACACCAGCGTTTCACAGCTAGACTATAATATCATAATTTATCCGTACTGTCAAGATGTTTCTTATATAAATTTTAAATTATTTACGCCTTATATAGAGCTTTTATTGTTGACAAAATAATTCTGTTATTTTATAATTGGCTTTAGTATTAAGTAAGGGGGTTATTTTATGGATAACTACGAAAATAATAATCAGAACGGCGCTCAGGGCTTTGAGCCCCCTGCGTATCAGCTGCAGGAATATCAGCCGCAGGAATATCAGCCGCAGGATGTTCAGCCTCAGAACTATCAGCAGCCTCAGCAGAGCTATCAGCCTCAGGAGTATTCTGCTCAGAATTATCAGCAGCCTCAGCAGGCTTATCAGCCTCAGAATTATACTGCTCAGCAGTATGACCCGCAGATGTCGGTAGAAGCTCCTCAGAATAAAAACGACGGAAAGGCTATCGCCTCGATGGTACTCGGTATCGTATCGCTCGCATGCTGCGGCGGTTTTTACGCTTGTCCTATCGTCGGACTTATTCTCGGTATTATTTCAAAGAAGAATAAGCCCGAGAATAACGGTATGGCTGTTGCCGGTATCGTAATGTGCTGTATTGCCTTAGGCTTTATGGTTCTTTATACAATCCTTGCGATTACCGGAGTTGTTGCGTACCCGTTTTCGGGTCCTAAATACAGCTACAGTTACAGCTACTAATAATTATTACGGGGCTGACTTGTGTCGGCCCTGAATTTTTCACTTTTAAAGTGAAAACGTTTTATATTTCCGCTCAGTTGCGCTCTGCGTGCGCACGAGCGATGGATATACGAAAGCTCCGCACTTAGGTGCGCACGCTTTCTTGAGTGTACTTAATATGAATAAATCTGTAATTATAAAAAGGATAACGGCGTGCGCGCTTCCGTTTGCGGTAATACCGCTTATGTATTTTTCGGCGGTATTCGTTATAAGGAATATTACCCTGCCGCCGTGCATATATTATACGACCGCTCATATTTACTGCCCGGGCTGCGGATTTACCCGCGCCGTCGAGGCGCTTATGAGAGGGGACGTACTCTTATCGTTAAGGCAGAATCCGCTTCTTATAATCGGAATGGTTTTGCTTGCAGTATATTATATCGGCTTTCTTGTAAGAGCTTTCGGCGGAAGCCTGAAAATAAAATTTCTGCACAGTACGGGAATTCTGTGGGCTTCGCTGATTTTCCTTTCCGTATTTACCGTTTTAAGGAACGTTATTCCGGCTTTTGCGCCCGTATAAAGCGGAATAAAAATTTTACGTTTATAATATATTTAATCGGGCTGAAAGCAATAAAAAACCGCATTTTTCCGCATTAGTTACAGCGCTGTAATTTTTTAGATAAACTGTTGTAATATATCGCGAAAATTATAGTAAATACCTACAATTTTTCGCGAAATGACTGAAATTTTTAACCTTTTTGTAATTGACTTTTAAAATCATTTATGATATAAAATTATTGTAAACTTTTTAAGGAGGGAAATCTTTATGAATTCAAAGGGTTTATCAATTGCTGCTTTAGTATGCGGTGTATTAGGTATCGTTGGCTCGTTCATTCCTGTAGTTTGCTACTTCACATTAGTACTTGCTATTCTCGGTATCGTTTTCGGCGTTATCGGTATGAAGAAGTCTAAGGAAGCTGGCGAAGGCAAGGGATTAGCAGTAGCAGGTCTCGTACTCGGAATCGTAGGTACTGCTTTTGCCGTAATCGGTATCATCTGCATCATCTGCGTAGCTGCTACAGTAAGTTCTGTTGCAAGCTCTGCCGGTCTCAGCGAGCTCCAGAGCGCTCTCAGCAGCCTCAGCTAATTAAAACAGAAAAGCTAAAGCAGGCATAAGGCGACTTGTGCCTGTTTTTTCTATCACTTTTTTAGACAGGGGCTGTACCGCCCTTTTTCTATATAGATTGGAAGGTATTTTATGTTTCCGAGTTTTGAATTATTCGGTAAAACGATATCAATGTATATGATATGCGCGCTCGTCGGAATATTCGCGGCGCTGCTATTAACCTACAGGCTTGCCTTAAAAAAGAGGCTCGACGAGTTTCAGATGCTGTGGATGATGCTATTTTCGTTCGGCGGAGTAGTAGTATTCAGCCACATCCTCTACGCGTTTACTGTTCCGAAGATGGTTATCGGGGTTTTCTCGAACCTTGATAAGATAAAAACCTTTGACGATTTTATCTATGCGTTTAACGTAGTTTTCGGCGGTTCGGTATTTTACGGCGGACTTATCGGTGCGATATTCGTTTTCTACTTATATACTAAGATTAAGAAGCTGAGCTTCGGCGACTACAGCGATATCGGCGGTATGTCGGTTCCGCTTTTCCATTTCTTCGGAAGAATCGGCTGCTTTTTATCGGGCTGCTGTTACGGAGTTGAATGGGAGCACGGAATAACCTATCACCATTCCCTCGTTGACGCCGCTAACAGTGTTCCGCGTTTTCCGGTGCAGCTCGTTGAGGCAGGGCTGAATTTACTGCTTTTCATCTTCTTATTCTGCCTTTATAAAAAGGGCAAGGCTAACCACAAAATCCTCGCGCTGTACCTGCTTATTTATCCGGTTTACCGCTTTATTCTTGAATTCTTCAGGGGAGACGGCTACCGCGGATTCTTATTCGGACTTTCAACAAGTCAGATAATTTCAATTATACTGTTTGTGTGCGCGGTGATTTCGCTTATTTATACGAGCAGGAAAGAAGATAATAAGGTTTTAAGATTCTAAGTTAAAAAAGTCGTCCTTTTTGGGCGGCTTTTGTTGTTTTATTTTTGAATTTGTGTTATTATGCCTATTGGGTGAAATTATGAATAAGATTAAGCTTATCGGAATAGATTTAGACGGTACAGCTCTGAACAGCCGCAAGGAGCTTACCGTTAAGAATATCGAGGCTTTTAATGAGTGCCGTAAGCGCGGAATACATATAGTCCCCGTGACGGGACGGCCGTATTCGGGAGTTTACGATGAATATAAGTCGGGAATGAAGTGCGATTATACAATCAACACCAACGGCGCCGCCGTTATGGAGGTTAAAAGCGGAAAGCGCGTTATCTCTCACACCATGAGCCCCGATAAGGCGCTCGAGGTTATGAAGGCTGTAAAGGATTTTAACTGTTATTACGGAGTTTTTCACGACGGCTACGGTTATCTCACTCCCGAAAGATTGAGCTTCGAGCTCGAAAAGTATAAGAATACCCCCTTGCATAAATACATTTTAAGTACGAGAAAGCCGGTTAAAAATCAGGCGGAGTTTATTAAACGCGCCGGAAGCTGCGATAATATTTACGTTATCGCCGAGAATGAAAAAGTGCGCAATGAAATCCGCGCGGCAATTAAGGATATTAACGCTATATTCTTTACGAGCTCCGCGCACGACGACGTTGAAATCGGCGGAAACTGTTCTAAAGGAAAGGCGCTTTTAGAGCTTGCCGATTATCTCGGAATAGAAAAAAGCGGCGTTATGGCGATAGGCGACAGCGGAAACGACGTTGAGATGCTTAAGCATGCGGGAATTTCCGTTGCTATGGATAACGCGGACGACGCGGTTAAAAGGGTATGCGATTACGTTACCGCCTCGTGCGAGGACAGCGGAGTTGCAAGTGCGATAGAGAAATTTGTATTATGCTGAGTAAAAAATTATAGGTGAGGAAATGGATTTTTTTACGGAAATATTATGGGTGTTTACCATATTTTCCTTTTTGGGATGGCTGGTGCAGTTTGTGCCGCGTATAATTAAAGAAAAAAAGTTCAGAAATCCGGGCTTTCTGATACTTCCGTTTTTACCCTCTCACGGTATCGGAATGGCGCTTGTGTTTATACTTTTTTCCGGCGTAAAGAGCTTGTTCGTGCTCTTTTTCGGCTCGGCAATTCTGCTTACGCTATATAAGTACGCGCTTTCTATGATTTTTGAAAAAAGCTTCGGCTTTAAGTGGAAGGACTACTCAAAAAAGCGTTTCAGCTTAAACGGTTACGTCAGCGTGTGGGAGCCGTTCTTATACGGCGCGCTGGGGCTTTTGGCTGTTAAGTTCTGCTTTGCGCCTTTGGCGGAGCTTGTGCGGCTTTTACCGTGGTGGGTAGCGCTTTTAATCCCCGGGGTAATTGTTGTGCTTATAGCAGCCGATTTTATGATTTCGCTTATCACGGTTATAAATCTTCGGAAAAACCTTAAAAAAATGAATGATATATCCGTGCTTATCGAGGAAAACGACGAGGATGAGGCCGAGGAGGAGCTTAAGAAAAACTATGAGCTCCGTATGCTTAAGAGTAAAAAATTCAGGCTCAGGCTTGTGGCGGCTTTTCCGGATATGCAGTCGCTTAATTACGAAAAGCAGCTTTCTGATTTTAAAAAGCATTTTAACCTTATCCGCGAGAAAAATAACGAGACCTACGAGAAGAAGATTGAGAACGTTGAGGAGCGTCCATTTGCCTACGGACTATGCTTTTCAAAGCTGTTCTGGCTTTTCCTTATCGGAAGCGCTTTCGGCACGCTGCTTGAAACCTTCTGGAGCATATTTATCGACGGTCATCTCGAGATGAGAGTCGGGGTTGTAATAGGCCCGTTTATTCCCGTTTACGGCGGCGGCGCGGTGGTAATTACTCTGTGCTTATATAGGCTGCATAAATCGGGCGATTTGGTTGTTTACCTCGCCTCGGCGGTTATCGGCGCAACGTTCGAATACCTCTGCTCGTATTTTCAGGAAACTTTCTTAGGTACAGTAAGCTGGGATTACAGCGATACGCCGTTTAACCTTCACGGCAGAACCAACCTTACCTTCGCGCTGATTTGGGGGCTTTTAGGGCTTGTATGGCTTAGGTATCTTTATCCGCTTATAAGCCGTATGATTGAACGAATCCCTAAAAAGCCGGGTAAAATCATCACGATTATTCTTGTTGTGTTTATGGCGCTTGACGGCGCGCTATCCATAGCTTCAATCACACGATACGCAGACAGAAAGGACAATATCGCGCCTAAGACGATTGTCGGCGAAACGATTGATACCGTGTTTAACGACGATTATATGAACTTCGTTTTCCCGCATATGGCTAAGCCGGGCGAGTTCTTTGAGAATAATAAAAAACTGGATGAAAAAAGAAAAAGTGGTTGATATGATTTTCAGGAAAAATAAAATCAGTCCCGCCCTTAAAAAGGAAATAAAAAGGTATATTGACGAAAACCTGATTGTACCTCCTAAGAAAAATTTTTCCGCACCTGGGTCAAAGCCTGCGTTCAGCGGAGCGAGAATAAAAGCCGCGCCTGCTGCCGCGGAGGAGGCTTATGAAGTAAGGGCGGCGGAGTGCCCCTCGGAGCTCGGCAATATGCTTTTAAACCTCGACGAGAGCTTTTCGCAGATGCTGATGAGGTTAATTGACGAAAAGGGTATGAAGGACAGCGAGTGTTATAAGCGCGCGAATATCGACAGAAAGCATTTTTCAAAAATCCGCTCTAATACGATGTATAAGCCCTCGAAGCCTACGGCGGTTGCGCTTGCAATTGCGCTCGAGCTGAGCCTCGAGGAAACTAAAAGCCTGCTCGAAAAAGCCGGCTACGCGCTCTCGCACAGCAGTAAGTTTGATATTATTATCGAATATTTTATTCTAAAAAGGAATTATAATATTTTTGAAATCAACGAAGCGCTGTATGAATTTGACCAGCCGCTGTTAAATTAACGGTCATTCTGAGCGATGCCGCTTACGCGGCTCGCGGGAAATGTCGCATAACAGGCGACCTTTTAAAACTTCATATAAGTTATTATTTAGCTGTAAGGTAAAGAAACCTTGCAGCTAAACTTATTTACGGAGGTACTTAAAATGAAAAACAATAACAACATCACCGAGTTGGTATTTATTATCGACCGAAGCGGTTCTATGGGCGGACTTGAAAGCGATACAATCGGCGGCTTCAACTCGCTTATCGAAAAGCAGAAGAAAGAAGACGGCGAGTGCTTTGTTACTACCGTGCTTTTTGACAACCTTATCGAAACGCTTCACGACCGCGTAAAGCTTTCGCAAATCGAAAAGCTTACCGAAAAGGACTATTATGTAAGAGGCTGTACTGCGCTTATCGACGCTATCGGCTCTACGGTTGAGCACATTGAGCATATCCATAAATACATCCGCCGCGAGGACATCCCCGAGCATACTATGTTCGTGATTATAACGGACGGAATGGAAAACGCGAGCAGTAAGTATTCGAGCGGTAAAGTTAAGAAAATGATTGAGCGCCGTAAGGAAAAGGACGGCTGGGAGTTCCTTTTTATCGGAGCGAATATCGACGCGGTTGAAACCGCGGGGAAGTTCGGTATCGGCGAGGAAAGAGCGGTCGATTATCACGCCGACAGTCAGGGCACGGGCGTCGTTTACGAGGCTATGGAGAGGGCGGTAGGCTGCGTAAGGGCGAGCCGTCCGCTTAAAAGAAGCTGGAAGAAAGCAATCGAGGAGGATTACAGCAGCCGATAAGACTCACAAAATCCGTGTACAAGCATATTATGTAATATCCGCGCAGCTTCGGAGGACTTTCTTCAGAGCTTAAGCGGAAATAATATGTAAGGAAGTGCGCAATGAATACAGTTAAATGTTCGTGCGGATGTAATACAGCCTCCTGCGGCGTAAATCCCTGCGCGGTGACCTGCGGCTGCTGCAGCGGTAATTTAGGCGATTACGCTTATATTTTTAATACCGCGGCTCAGACTGCGGCTGCCGACGCGGCGGTAACTTTCTCGTCAAACGGTCCGCTTTCCGGCACCGTAACCCATACCGCGGGCACGGCTGAGACGGTTATCGGTAAAACCGGAGTTTATCTCGTGAGCTTTTTCTTTGCTCCGACAGGCGAAGCTCAGGTTACGGCATACCGCAACGGCGTTCCGATTGACGGCGCAACCTACAGCGGTACAGGAACTCTGTACGGTCAGTTCGTTATCGCGGGACAAATCGGCGACGTAATTACCTTTGTTAATACGGGTACGGGCGAGCTTACGCTCGAAGCAGCCGGCACTGCTCCCGAAGCGGTAGTGAATGCTTCCGCATCGTTTGTAAGAGTATTTTAATTTTAAAGCGGCGTCTCAGCTTTGAGCGCCGCTTTTCGTTATCCGGAAGTTTTTTGATTGTTATCCTGAGCAAAGCGTAACGAAGCGGAGCGAAGTCGAAGGATCTCCTACCTATAGAAGAACGAAAGGCGGGAGATTCTTCGACTAAATTGCTTTCGCAATTTTGCCTGCGGCACCGCTCGTAATGACAAGTTGTTTAACAAGAAAGCGTGCGCACCTAAGCGCGGAGCTTTCGTATATCCATCGCTCGTGCGCACGCAGGGCGCAACTGAGCGGGAAATATAAAAAGTTTTTTCACTTTATAAGGAACGCAGTTTCTTATAAAGTAAAAAAAAGGCGCACGCTGAGCGCACGCCTTTCCGTTAAGTTTAAACTTTAGCAGCCGCAGCCGTTGTTGCAACCGCAATCGTTGTTGTTACCGCAGCAACTGCAAATGATGAGAATAAGAAGGATAATCCAGCAGCCGTTTCCACCGAAACCGTTGTTACACATATTATCTTCACTCCTTTCGTCTATACTACATAATATCCGAAAGGCGCGGTTGTGTTACTAAATACTGATTCTAAAAGCTTTTTAAAAGCGCAATTTCGCGCGCGTAGCCGTCGAGCTCGTTAGGAGTTTCAAGGAAGCAGGGGAGGTCTTTAAGTACGGGATGAGTGACGATATTCTTAAACGCTTCGAGTCCGATATAACCCTCGCCGATTTTTTCGTGGCGGTCCTTGTGGCTGCCGAGAGGATTTTTGCTGTCGTTTAAGTGGAGGGCTTTAAGGCGCTTTAGTCCGATAACCTTATCGAAATGCTCAAGCACATTTTCAAGGTTGCCGCGGATATCGTAACCGCCGTCAAAAACGTGGCAGGTATCGAGGCATACGCCGAGCTTATCGCTGAAATCCGCGCGGTCGATAATCGCCCTCAGCTCCTCGAATTTACTGCCGACCTCGCTGCCCTTACCCGCCATAGTTTCAAGCAGTACGGTGGTAGTCATTTCTTCGTACATAACCTTGTTTAAAAGCTGTGCAATCATTTCGATTCCCTTTTCAACGCCCTGGCCGACGTGTGAGCCGGGATGAAAGTTGTACATATTGTAAGGCAGATACTCCATACGGTGCAGGTCGTCCTCCATTGTTTCAAAAGCAAATTCGCGCGTGCGCTCATTCGCGGAGCAGGGATTGAGAGTGTACGGCGCGTGAGCGAGGATTTTTGAGAAATTATTATTCTTCATAAGAATTATAAGCGCCTCGGTATCGTTTTTGTCGATTTCCTTAGTTTTTCCTCCGCGCGGATTGCGGGTGAAGAACTGGAAGGTGTTGCCCCCGAGCTCAAGCGCCTGCTTTCCCATATTTTCAAAACCGTTAGATACGGATAAATGGCATCCGATGTTGAGCATATTTTTATCTCCTTTTATGAGTTAAAAGTATTATAACATAGAAAGAGAAAATAGGGAAGCGTGAGATAGTGGTAAGCAAGTAGGAAGTAGGAAGTCTGTGTGTCGTGAAGACAGCGCGGTTTAAGCTAATACCGCGGTTCCCGACCTTCCCTTACCACTTTGCCATAAAAAACTGAGAACCAACTTCCTGCTTTTTTACTTCAAAACTTCATAAGGCGCGAAACGTCGGGGGGGAAGAACAAAAAATAGGGACGTTCACGCTTGAAAAAAAGGAGCAGAACATATCCTCCTTATCCAAAACTTCATAAGGCGTGAAACGTGCGGGGGAGAAGAACAAAAAATAGGGACGTTCACGCTTGACGTGGATATATAAAATATGGTATAATTACGGACGATAATGCGAAAATAGGGGCATTTTTATCTGAAAGTTGAAAAAATGCCGTGAAAGGACTATGATATATGATTATGGAGAACATTTACCGCACTGTAAACTGCGGTCAGTTAAGAGAGGAAAATATCGGTCAGGACGTAAGAGTCGCGGGCTGGGTAGAGAATATCCGTGACCACGGCGGCGTTATGTTCCTTGATATTCGCGACGAGTACGGAGTGCTTCAGGTAGTAGTTCACGACGATAACCTGCTTAAGGATATCAACCGCGAATGTACGGTTACTTTAAGCGGTAAGGTTGTAAAGCGTGACGAGGAGACTATCAACCCGAAAATCGCTACAGGCTACGTTGAGGTTCATACCGAGGATATTAAGGTTCTCGGAAAATGCAAGAACGAGCTTCCCTTTGAGGTCGCAACCTCTAAGAATACTAACGAGGACGTAAGGCTCCGTTACCGTTTTCTTGATTTAAGAAACCCGAAGGTTCATAATAATATGCTCCTGCGCTCAAAGGTTATCTCCTTTATGCGCGAGAAGATGAATTCTTTAGGCTTTACCGAAATAAATACGCCTATTCTTTCGGCTTCCTCTCCCGAGGGCGCGAGAGATTATCTTATCCCCAGCCGTAAGCATAAGGGTAAGTTCTATGCGCTGCCGCAGGCTCCGCAGATTTTCAAGCAGCTTTTAATGGTATCCGGCTTTGATAAATATTTCCAGATGGCGCCCTGCTTCCGTGACGAGGACGCTCGTGCCGACAGAAGCCCCGGCGAGTTCTATCAGCTCGACTTTGAGATGGCGTTCGCAACTCAGGAGGACGTTTTCAAGGTTGCTGAGGAAGTTTTATACGATACCTTCACGAAGTTTACCGATAAAAAGGTAAGCCCCGCTCCGTTTAAGAGGATTCCTTTTGAGGAGGCTATGCTTAAATACGGTACGGATAAGCCCGATTTAAGAAACCCGCTTGAGATTAAAGAGATAAGCGATATGTTCGTTGAGACGGATTTCGCTCCGTTTAGGAAGAAATGCGTGCGTTCAATCAACGTTCCCGGCGCTGCCGCTCAGAGTAAAAAGTGGTTTAAGCGTATGGAGGAGTTCGCTCTCTCAATCGGTATGAAGGGCTTAGGCTACGTTAAGGTTAGGGACGATATGACCTTTGACGGTCCTATCGATAAGTTCTTAAAGCCCGGCGATAGGGAAGAGCTTATTAAGCGCAACGGCTCAAACGCCGGCGACGTAATTTACTTTATCGCTGACAGCAACGCCGTAGCTCCGAAGCTCGCGGGTGAAATCAGAAGCGAGGTTGCTAAACGTCTTAACCTTATTGATGAGAGCCGTTTTGACTTATGCTTTATCGTTGATTTCCCGATGTATGAGATTGACGAGGACGGTAAGACAATTTTTACCCATAACCCGTTCTCAATGCCTCAGGGCGGTATGGACGCACTTGTAAATAAAGCTCCTACCGAGATTTTAGCATACCAGTATGATATAGTATGCAACGGCGTTGAGCTTTCCTCGGGTGCGGTAAGAAACCACGATCTCGATATTATGATTAAGGCGTTCGAGATTGCCGGCTATACCGAGGAGGAGCTTAAGGATAAGTTCAAGGCGCTTTATACCGCGTTCCAGTACGGCGCTCCGCCTCACGCAGGTATGGCTCCCGGAATTGACCGTATGCTTATGCTTTTAACCGAAGAAGAAAATATCAGGGAGGTAATCCCGTTCCCGATGAACTCAAATGCTCAGGATGTGCTCTTAGGCGCCCCGAACGAGGTAAGCGAAATGCAGCTTCGCGAGGTGCATGTTAAACTTCGCTGACGCGAAGTTTCAGCAGGAAGCAGGAAGCAGGAAGCAGGAAGTGCTTCTTTACTTTCAGTTTCATTTATCCGAAAAAATGAGGCTTTTATATGGCTAATCGAAATTTTAAAGATTTAATTGTTTGGCAAAGTCTATGGATTTGGTCGAGCAGGTTTATATATTAATACGTAAGCTTCCCAAAGAGGAGATTTATGCGTTATCGAGCCAGATAAGACGCAGCGCGGTTTCCATTCCTTCTAATATTGCGGAAGGACAGAAAAGAAAATCTTCTAAGGAGTTTTCCAATTTTCTTTCTGTTTCCAAGGGCTCAAATGCGGAATTGCAAACACAGCTGATGATTTGCAACAGATTGAATTATTTGACAAAGGAAGAAACCGAACCGGTTATAAACCTGACTGTTGAAATAGATAAGATGCTTGAAAAATTAATACACACGTTACAGTGAAATTTACTTTCTACTTCCTTCTTCCTGCTTCCTACTGGTAAGAAAAGGGAAGAAGGTCGAATATAAAAGATAATATGAGGATGAACAACCAATGGTAACCAGAGAAGATATAGAAAACATCGCTATACTTTCAAAGCTCTTTGTGGCGGAGGAGGATTTAGACGACCTCACTAAGCAGATGCAGGAGATTGTCGAGTTTGCCGACGCTATCAACAACGCCCCCGACTCGGGCGAGGAGTTCGATAATATAAACAACCTGTCAAACGTTTTCCGCGAGGACGTTGTAGTCGAGTCGCTTCCGAGCGAGGAGATACTCAAAAACGCGCCCGAACAGGCGGAAGACCATTTCTTAGTGCGCAATCATAACTGAGGAGGTAAGTATGTCCGAGATTAGAAAGATACACGATATGCTTGCTTCAAAGCAGATTTCGTGCAAGGAACTGACCGAAAAATATTTAAGCGCTATCGAGAGCGATAACGGCGAGCTTAACGCTTACGTCAACGTTACCGCCGATACTGCCTTAAAGCAGGCTTCCAAGGTCGATGATAAAATCGCTAAGGGCGAAAGCATCGGGCTTTTAGAGGGCGTACCGATGACCTTAAAGGATAACCTTTCAACAAAGGGCATCGAAACCACCTGCTGTTCAAAGATTTTAACAGGCTATAAGCCGATTTATAACGCAACCGTATGGGATAAGCTCGAGGGCGAGGGCGCCGTACTGCTCGGCAAAACTAATATGGACGAGTTCGCTATGGGCTCATCCTGCGAGACCTCGTACTTCGGCGGCGCAACCAATCCTTTTAATACCAAACACTGTGCCGGCGGCTCCTCGGGCGGAGTTGCGAGCGCAGTAGGCGCTAATATCGCCGCTTACGGCTTAGGCTCCGATACGGGCGGCTCAATCCGTCAGCCCGCTTCATTCTGCGGAATCGTAGGCCTTAAGCCTACCTACGGCGCTGTGTCACGTTACGGACTTATCGCGTATGCCTCAAGCCTTGACCAGATAGGCCCCGTTACAAAAACGGTTGAGGACGCGGCTATCGTTTACGACGCTATTTCCGATTACGACCCGAAGGACAGCACCTCTCAGGGACGTAAGGGCGAGCTTACCTATGATACCGTAAATAACGATATCAAGGGTATGAAAATCGGTATCGCCCGCGAGTATCTCGAGGGTATCCGCGACGACGTTAAGGAAGCTATTTTAAACGCGGTTAAGGTTTATGAGAGCTTAGGCGCGGAGATTGTATACTTCGATATGCCCGCTTTAAAATTCGCGCTTCCCGTATATTATATTATCGCCTGCGCCGAGGCTTCTTCAAACCTCGGACGTTACGACGGTATCCGCTACGGCTTTAAGGCTGAGCATTATAACGGTACTCACGATATGATGTGCCGTACCCGAAGCGAGGGCTTCGGCGAGGAGGTTAAGAGAAGAATCCTCCTCGGTACCTATGTGCTCTCCGCCGGTTATTACGACGCTTATTATAAAAAGGCTCAGAACCTCAGAGGTACTATAGTAAAGGCGTTTGACGACGCGTTTAATAAGTGCGATTTCGTACTTGCTCCTACCGTACCTATGACGGCGTTTGAGATGGGACACGCGGTATCCGACCCGGTTGAAACCTATTTAACCGATATCTGTACCGTACCCGTAAATATCGCCGGACTTCCCGCGGTATCAATTCCCTGCGGCTTCAACGCCAAGGGTATGCCGATCGGTATGCAGCTTATCGGCAACAAATTCAGCGAGGCGACTATTCTCAACGCGGCTAACGCTTATGAGAAGGCGGCTCCCGAGAACTTTAAAGAAACGAAGTGGGGTGTTAAGCTGTGAAATACGAATTAGTAAGCGGTTTTGAAACCCACGTTGAATTATCCACAAATACAAAAATCTTCTGCAGCTGTACTACTAAATTCGGCGGCGAGCCCAACACTCACTGCTGTCCCGTATGTATCGGACTTCCGGGTACTCTTCCGAAGCTTAACCGTCAGGTTGTAAGATATGCGATTATGGCGGGACTCGCGACTAACTGCGAAATTGCCGAGGTCGCTAAAATGGACCGCAAGAACTACTGCTATCCCGACCTTCCTAAGGCGTATCAGATTTCAGAGTACGATAAGCCTCTTTGCGAGCACGGCTATATTGAGCTCTCTAACGGCAGAAAAATAAGAATTTTAAGAATCCATATCGAGGAGGACGCGGGTAAGCTTGTGCACGCTCACGGCGATACCTACGTTGACTATAACCGAGGCGGCGTTCCGCTTATCGAGATTGTTACCGAGCCCGATTTCCGCAGTGTTGACGAGGCGAAGGAGTATGTTGAGCGCCTGCAGCAGATTATGCGCTATATCGGAGTTTCCGACTGCCGTATGCAGGAGGGCTCTATGCGCTGCGACGTTAATATTTCGGTTCGTCCCGAGGGCAGCGATGAGCTCGGCACCCGCACCGAAATCAAGAATATGAACTCGATTAACAATATTGCTAAGGCGATGGAGTATGAGTTTGAGCGTCAGGTTGACGTTATCGAAAGCGGCGGCAAGGTTATTCAGGAAACCCTGCGTTACGATGATTCTACCGGAACTACCTCTTCAATGAGAGGTAAGGAGGATGCTAACGACTACCGCTATTTCCGCGACCCCGACCTCGTTACTATCCTCACAAGCCGCGAGGAGGTTGAGGAGATAAGAAAGACTCTCCCCGAGCTTCCGCTTGAAAAGAAAAACCGCTATATCGAGGACTACGAGCTCCCTGAAAAGGACGCGGCGCTCCTTACTAAATACCGTAAGGTAAGCGAGTATTTCGATAAGGCGATTGAAGGTCTTAAGAATCCGAAAACGGTTTCGAACTTTATTATCGGTTCTATTTTCAGGCGCGTTGAAACCGAAAAGGATAAGGAGGACTTTAACGTAGCAGTATCTCCGAAGCACTTAAACGAGCTCGTTAAGATGATTGAGGATAAGAAAATTCAGAATAACTTAGCTAAGAAAACGCTCGAGAAAATGCTTGACACAGGTAAGCCCTGCACCGAGTTTATTGACGAAAGCGACCTCGGCGGAGTGGACGATTCCGCACTCGAGGAGATGTGTAAAAACGCTATCGAGAGCAACCCCAACGCCGTAGCCGATTATAAGGGCGGTAAGGAAAAAGCGCTCATGTCGCTGCTCGGAAACGTTATGAAGCAGAGCCGAGGTAAAGCTGACGCTCAGGCGGTTAAAGCTAAGCTGATTGAGCTTATAAAGTAAGAAAGCGCGCGCAGCAAGCGCGACCGCTTTCGGATAGCCATAGCTCGTGCGCGCACAGTGTGCTGCTGAGCCGGCAATACAAATAATTAAACGGCAGCCTTCAGGCTGCCGTTTTTACGTTTCTCTTAGTTTTCTTTTAACCTTTTGCAGGATGTTATCGACCTTTTTAGGGGTGGTTTTAAGCTTATCTGCTATTTCCTTATAGGAATATCCCTCGGCGTACATATTGAAAACAAGCTTTTCATTATCAGATAAAATCTTATCCATATGCTTAATATAGGTCTTAAGGTATTCGCGCTCGAGAACGTAGTCCTCGATATTCTGCGCGGCGTCGGACTTTTCCTCCAGCACGTCCATCGGCACGAGCTTTGAGTCGGGAACAACGCTTTTTGAGCTGTTCTTTTTAGCAAGATCGTTAAAGCGGTTTTTCGCGCATTTGGCGGCGTAGTTCTTAAACGAAGCGGCTCCGTTTTCGTCGTAGGTTTTAGCCGCTACGAGAAATGCCAGCAGTCCCTCCTGGACGATATCCTGAGTTTCGTATCCGTCTATGCTGTACTTCTGAGCTATTGAGTAAATCAGCTTGATATAGCGGATTGAAATTTCCTCAAAAGCCTTTTCGTCACCCTTCTTCGAGAGGGCGGCGAGGGTTGCGTCGTTTAACGAGCTGTAATTAGCGTTCTTCAGATTTTACACCTTCTTACTTTTCTTAGGTATTCATAATACATTAAAAACTTTTTTATGTCAAATTTCGTAAAAGCTATTGATAAAACATTCGTTCATATGGTATAATTCAATTATGATTGATAATTAACCAGAATTATCGGGAGATGAAAATATGGTAGTAAAATGCAACAGCTTCGGGCTGTACGGAATAGACGGCTATAAGGTTGAGGTTGAGGCGTCGCTGGAATTAGGTCAAGAGGTTTTTGATTTAGTCGGACTGCCTGACGCCGCCGTTAAGGAAAGCAAGGACAGGGTTCGCAACGCCTTTAAAAATACCGGCTATCAGTTCCCGATGTCGAGAATTACCGTGAACTTAGCTCCCGCCGAATTTAAGAAGGTCGGGGCGATTTACGACTTCCCGATTTTTATCGCTCTTATGAAGGCTTCGGGCAATCTCGCCGCCGATGTATCCGACTGCGCATTTTTAGGGGAGCTCAGCTTATCGGGCGGCCTCAGGGCGATCAACGGCGTGCTGCCGATGACGATTAAGGCTAAGGAATGTAATATTAAAAGGCTGTTTGTGCCTGCCGATAACGCCGCCGAGGGTGCGGTTGTTAAGGGAATAGAAGTGTATCCCGTTGAAAGCGTACGCGACGTTATTATGTTTTTCCGCGGTGAAAAGGAAATGTTCCCCGCAAATCCGGTTCCTTATGATGAGTTTAAAGACGCGGAAATGCCCGATTTCTCTCAGGTAAGCGGTCAGTACGAGGCAAAGCGCGCGCTGGAGATTGCCGCGGCAGGCGGCCACAATGTGCTTTTAATAGGACCTCCCGGCTCGGGAAAAAGTATGCTTGCAAAGCGTATGCCGGGGATTCTTCCCGATATGACCTTTGAGGAAACTATAGAAACTACCAAGGTTCATTCAATTGCGGGAACCCTGCCTAAGGGCGCTCCGCTTATCAGGAGGAGACCGTTCCGCGCTCCGCATCATACCGTTTCGCCCGTAGCGTTAAGCGGCGGCGGAGTGACGGTTAAGCCGGGCGAAATTTCGCTCGCGAATAACGGCGTTCTTTTTCTCGACGAGCTTCCCGAGTTCGGACGCAAGACTATGGAGGTTTTGCGCCAGCCCTTAGAGGACGGCGTAGTTACCGTGTCGCGCGCGAGCGGCAAGTTTACCTATCCGTGTAATATTATGCTTATAGCGGCAATGAATCCCTGTCCGTGCGGATATTTTAACCATCCTACGCGCAGCTGCTCGTGCTCGCCTCAGGCGATCGCGCGTTATCTCAACAGGGTTTCGGGACCGCTGCTTGACAGGTTCGATATCCATATTGAGGTTCCTCCCGTGGAGTATGAGGAGCTTTCGAAAAGAAAGCCCGAGGAGAGCTCCGCGGAGATTAAAAAGCGGGTTGACAGGGCACGTGAAATTCAGACCGCCCGATATAAGAACAGCCGTACAACCTGTAACGCGCGCCTAAGCGACGCGCAGTTCGGTGAGTTTTGCGTGATATCCGATGACGCGGCTAAGCTTTTGAAAACCGCGTTTGATAAAATGGGGCTTTCCGCGAGAGCGTATAACCGAATTTTAAAGGTTGCTCGTACGATTGCCGACCTTGACGAGAGCGAAAAAATTGAGCTCAGGCACGTTGCCGAAGCGGTTCAGTACAGGAGCCTCGACAGGAAATACTGGGGCGATAAGTTTTAAGTCAAAAGTCAGTTATAAGAATACCGGGCAGATAATGCTGAAAACTCAGCTTTCTGCCCGGTTATTGTTTTTTAGTCCGCTTTATTATGCGCTTGCGGACTTTTTATTTAAAGTGTAAGTTATATCGCTCGCCTTAGCGACGTCGGGGGAGTGGGTTACGATAATTACGCACTTGCCCTCATCAGCGAGCATTCGGAAAATTCCGATAATTTCGTTCTGGGTTTCGCCGTCGAGGTTGCCCGTAGGCTCGTCGGCGAGGATAATATCGGGATCGTAGGAGAGCGCTCTCGCTATCGCGACTCTCTGCTGCTGACCGCCCGACAGCTTAAGCACGCGCCGTCTGCTTTCGTCCTCGTCAAGTCCGACCTTTTTAAGAAGCTCGAGGGCGATTTCCTTTTTAGGTCTGTCGAATTTCTTTCCCGAGATATCCATCGAAAGTATTACGTTCTCGAGCGCGGTAAGGTGGGTGAGAAGGTTGAAGCTCTGAAAGATAACTCCTACATATTTGCTTCTGAATTTGTATCGGTCGATTTTTGTTATGTCCTTATCGTTAAGAAAAATCCTTCCGCCCGTAGGGGATGCGAGGCTGGAAAGTACCGAAAGAAGGGTGGTTTTGCCGGCTCCCGATTTGCCGACTATAGTATAGATTTTTCCTTCCTCAAAGTCCATATTGATGTTTTCCAGAACCTCAACCTTGCTTTTATCGTAATGATAAGATATGTTATCTAATTTAAGAATACTCATTGTTATACCTCCTTAACTGCGGTTTGAAAGAATTTTCAGCGGTTCGTACCTCATTATGCTGATAAGCGCCGCGAGGCTTGCTAAAATCGTGAGGAATAATCCTACGAGCATAAGCTCGCATACTACAAACAGGTTGGTCGCGGAGTTTACGGAGTCAACGTAATTCTGAGCCTTTGACTGTGAGAACATTGAACTTCCGGGACCGAAGCTCGGGGGAGCGTTGTCGCCGTCCTTACTTAAGCCGAAGTTAGCCTTTATGCTGTCACCGGAGGACTGAGAGCTCTGAATCTGATTTTGAAGCAGTGTGTTGGTCACGGGAACCGATACCGCGGAGCCGATTGAGGTTCCGATAATAAGCGCGATAAAAGTAACTATGAATATCTCCGTTACGAACTGGAGCGCGACCTTCGCTTTCTTCATTCCTATTGCAGTGAGAACTCCGACCTCGTATTTTCTTTCTCTTAAGTTAAAGATGTTGAGGGTTATAAGGATTACTCCGCCTACCGCGAGTACGATAAGGAAGAACCAGAGCGCCGTATTGCTCAGTGTGTTAAGCGGAAGCAGGCTGTCCTCGTACTGCTGAAGGTCTGTTGAGCTGACCTTATAATCGTCGCTTAAGCCTAATTTATAGACCTTCTTTGCGAATGCGTTATAGTTATCAACGCTCTTGAAGGTGTAGGTGAAGGCAAGATTTTCGCTGAGCGCTGCCGAGGTTTCCTCGCCGTCGGAATCGGTAGTCTTATTATCAGCCTTCTCGGATTTTGAGATAATCTTTGAGAGGGCGTTGTAGTTCATATAAATATTGTTAGCCGGGTCGTTCATCTTGAAGCGGTTATCCTCCTGCGAGGATGACTCGGAGTTCTTGTAAATGCCGACTATCTTAAGCTTGTAGGTTTCCTTTTCATATTCGGGGTTCGAGAGCTTGATTGTATCGCCGACCTTGAGGCTGTTGTAATCCGCGAGCTCGTTGCTGATAATGCACTCGAGCGCGTCGCTTTCCTCGTCGAACATTTTGCCCTTTGTAATCTTATAGCTGCCGTCGCTGCCGAACATTGAGAGCATTGCGCTGTATGAGCTGTAGCCGGTTACGGTAAAGTCGCCCTGATTAACCTGGAACGGCTGACGTCCGGGGAAGGCGCTCTGCTGACTGTTTGAGCTGTCGGAATTGCCGTTCATTCCGGGAGGCATCATACCCTGATTGCTGCTGTCGGATTTAGAGCTTGAAGAATCGTCGTCCTCATCCTCCGAGGTTCCGTAGGGAGTAAGCTTGCCCGCGGCGTTGAGCGAAATTGCGCCGGAGTAGTAATAGCCGTCACCCGATTTAAGCGCCTTAGTGTATTTCATATAGTCGGAAAGCGTGAGCGACGAGCCCTGAAGTACGTCGAAATCGAACTTGCTCTTATCGCCGGAGCCCGAGGAACTTGCGGCTTTTTCCGCCTTTTCCTTCATTTCCTCCATAGCCTTCTGACGGTCGAAGCTGATAGAGCCCGTTACCTGAAGTCCGCTCATTGTGTCCTCTTTTGCTGCCTGAGCGGCCTCTCTTATCGAGAGTGATACGCAAGCCGAGATAGATATAATCAGCACAATTACGCCGATAAGGATGTTTCTCAGCTTGTTTCGAGTTATACTTTTACATGCGTTTTTTAATATATACATATTACGCGCCTCCTTGTTACGGTATAATCATAAACGGTGAATTTGAATGTGAATGATGTAAATATTGACGGTTGTGTGAAAAATACTTGAAGTTTTTTAAATCGAAGCGCACGAAAAAGCTTTTCCCGGGTGTAACTGTTAATGAAAGGGGGAGACGAGTTGAATAAAAACGGTACCGATAATATTTCTATAGAAGAAAAAAGGCGGCTC
>CAJOFK010000034.1 GCA_905234015.1 uncultured Ruminococcus sp. | reverse complement strand
TCAGCTTTAACGGTTTTTGATACTGAGAACCATGCGTATGTCGCTGAGCCTAAAGCTACGAGAGCAACAAGAAGCATAGCAACTGATGATAACAACATCTTTTTTCTTGTGTTTTTCATAGAGAATCCTCCTTAAAATTATTTTGTTCCCAACACAAACAGGAACTAAGTTTAAAAAATTATATCACGACACCGATCCGCTGTCTCAGCACCACAGCTTCACGATGGAATGAACTAAGTTTAAAACGATTGACGAGCCTTATACCTTTAGGTCTGTGCTGTTTAACCTGTTGTTTCCGGTACGTCGGGTACTACGTCAAAAATCATCTGAGATCGGATTGAGCCGCCTCTTATCGCGTCAACACACTCGGGATCGTTACCCTCAATCCACATTACAACCGTATACTTATCCGTTTCACCGGCTTTAAGCTCGGCGTCCTTACTCGCGATAACCGTATCGGTATCCTTCCAGACGGTCGCGTCGGTTTCTGCGATCTTACGGTTTTTATAGGAACCCTTAGCGTATACGCTGTCCTTACCGTTCTTATAAATCTGAATCCTTATCGCTTCGTCGGCGGATTTAGATACGCCGGTTATATTCATCGTAGTGTTGTACTCTAAGTCCTTATCGCCGGTATTCTTGAGGTAGAAGGTATACGCGAGGTAGTTCTCGCCGTTATGCTGACCGTCCTTTTTAGTATCGAGCCCTTTCGGCAGCCACGCCTTGGTGATATTCGTAACATCAGCCACGGAACCGCCGTTGAGCTTAACGTGAGCGTCGTCAAACGACGCGGACTCGGAAAGCATAAGCGTTTTACCGTCGTAAAGATCGCCGATAGTGATTACGAGGTCGCCCCACTGCGTCAGAAGCATTGAAATTATATACATAATAAGCAGTATCGCAACCAACGCGGCGAGTATAGCCGCATAACGCTTTTTCCGCTTTTTCGCGTCGGCAACCGCTTTCGCTTCATCCTGAGCATGGAAGTGGTCGTAGACTGAGGACTTTTTATCCTTAGCCGCCTCGACTTCATGTTTATGGCCAAGCTTCGCGACTTCTTCGGGAGTTACCGCCGCGTTTTCAATTTTAGTTTTTTTCTTACCAAATGCCATTGTCCCACCTCGCTCAGGATTGAATCAATGGATAATGGATAACGGATAATAAAACCCGAACAGATCTCCGTTTCCTTGACTATCCTGTTATATGCATCCAAAATCTATTTGCTGTTTTTTTCTTACGTTATATTCCTTTTGCGGTTTTTACTATTGAGACCAAAAGCCGCTCAATCTCCGCGCAATCATCATTTATTGACTTAAACTCGGTTTCCGATATATAGTCGGTCGCCTTAAGAAGTTTTAACCAGTACTCGGTTTCCGACGCTTCCTTTAAAGCAACGTTCATTCTGAAAGCAAAGTCAGCTTTGCTGAACGCCTGAAGCGCTTCGGAAATGTTGGCTCCTATACTTGTTCCGCTTCGCAGAATCTGCTTTGACAGAACAAACTCTTTCTTCTCATCGGATAAATACTTATAAAGATTGACAATCCTTACGGCAAAGTCAAAACTCTTACTTTCAACAGGGTTTTCCGAACCTGTCATTATCCATTAACAATTATCAATTATTTCCGTCATTAGCCCGGAGCGGTCTGACCGTCGCGGATACCCGCGAACGAAAGAGTAACGTGAAGCTCGGAGCGCTGAATATCGTTATCGCACTCGGGATCCTCACCCTCAAGCCAGAGCCTTACTGTTACTTTCTTCGGAGTAAGCTTCTCAAGCGAGAAGAGGTTGTTCGAATCATTATAGGTCATCGTTCCGCTCGGTAAATCGAAAGTTGAAAGCGAGGTTACCGCGGCGCCCTTATTATGCTCGTAAGTCTTTACCGTGCCGCCGTCGGGGTCAAACGCGATACGGTTAGCGCTTACAACCTCATTAAGAGGCGAGGGCGACGGGGAGGTAATCTTAGTTCCTTCCGTCTTTTTACCGTCCTCATCAATACCTTCGTTGGAAAGATGAACGTCCATAGCTCTCGTCGCAATGAAATAACATTCAAACTCGAAATACGACTCTCCGTCATTAGGCTCCGCCTTAGCGCCGTTCTGATACGAGAAGTTGCGTCCGTTGTTGGTAGTAACGGGGTCGAGGAGAATATCCTCCATAGTTTTATTATAATTTTTTCTCAGATAGGAGTTAATCATCTCATTGGTAATAACATGAGTATATTTCTCGATATCCGAACCGTGATTATCCATAGAAACACGGAGATCGTCCGCAGTGCTTATCTGAAGCTCAAAATCCTCAACTGCCGCGAAGGTATTAACGGTAAACCACGCGTAGCTCGATGTAGTTAAACCCAGAATAGCAATTATACAGAGGAAGATAATCAAGCTCTTTCTCTTCCTGAGTCTTTTTCTGCTTTTTTCAATATATGATTTTAAAGACACGGTACCCCTCCTAGCATAATAACATACTCAAAGGTATTAATCGACATTTATAAGTTTAGCTATACTATTTTACAATATTTTTACGGGGTAAGTCAATAATAATTGTGCAAAATTTTTTAAAAACTGTAAAATTTGTGCAACATTTTTAGCGGTTAGTTATAGTCCACAAAAATATTATTTTAAATTTGGTTAATTCACCAAAGGAATAATTTTAAAAAAGGAATATTACGAGTTTTTTTAATTACTTAGCCTTAAAATTTTGGAAATGTTGCTGAATTGCTATCTCTTTTAAATAAAAAAATTTAAAAAACTTTTCTTTAAATTGCATATTACTACGCAATTTTTTGCTTTTTTGTAGTTATAAGTGAGGAGGTATTCTCCTTAATATATAAAGAAAGGAAAAACTTATGATTAATCTGAAGTTGACCGCTGAGCGCGAGCTGAGCTTTCTCAGCGCGGAGAAAATCTACGCGGGCGAAAAAAACATAACGCCCATTGAGATTGAGCTGCCCGATAATATCGGCGACTGCGCGACCGGAAATTGCACTCTCACGCTGTACGCGGCCTTTGAAGACGATACCTTCATCTCTTATCCGATAGAAAACTCCCGGATTTATATAAGCGGCGACCTCACCGAAAGGGAGCAGACGCTGAGGCTGTTTATCAAGATAACCTCGGGAGAAAACGTTATCGGGCTCACAAACGCCGTCGCGCTGAAGGTAGAGAAATCCCCCGAGGGCCATACCCGCATATACCCGAGAGCGGAGCTTGACGCAATTATTTCGAGGCTTGAGAGTGAGAACATGGCTATGAGCACGAGCATTTCAAGGCTCGAGAGCGAGGCGTCTCATAACAGCGCCCGCATAAGCGAGCTGCAGGGTCAGCTCGCCGAATCAGAGGAGGAAAACGAAGCGCTGACGGCCGACAACGCCCGAAAGGACAGAACCATCAGCAACCTCAGCGAAAATCTTAACCCTATAAGATTTCAGACTAAAACCGTAACGCCCGCGGGCACCTCGCAGCTTATATCTCCCGACAGCGGATGTATCGGGCTTAGCGCCGTTATGGTGAACGCTGTTTCCGCCGCAGGCGACGCCGACCTGATACCCGAAAACATCCGCAACGGAGTTGACGTATTCGGGGTACGCGGAACTCTTAAGGCCGCTCCCGCCAATACGGTAGGCGGAGTATACTTTACAACTCCCAACAACTACGGTGTTCCGACAAAATGCCGCGTATTTAATTATCCTATGACTGAAGGCATTGACTTTCCGTCGCTGTTTATCGGAAACACCACGCTGCGCGAGGTTGAGTTTGAAAACTGCTCTCATATCGAATTTTTGCCTGATTTGCTGTTTTCAGGCTGCAGCTCGCTGAGAAGCGTTGTTCTCCCCGACAGCCTTGAGGCGATATCGGGCGGTATGTTCTACGGAGCTTCCCAGCTCACGAGCGTTACCATCCCCGAAACTGTAACCACCCTGAACGACAGCGCGTTTGCGGACTGCTCGTCGCTTATTTCCGTTAATATTCCGAGCGCGGTTACATTTCTTCCGTACAATCTTTTTTTCGGCTGCTCGTCGTTATCGACGGTCGAAATACCTTACGGCGTAACTACCATCGACGAATTTGCTTTTTCGCAGAGCGGAGTAATAAACATAGCCCTGCCGAATACAGTTACCCTGTTAAGGTCTTACATTTTCGCGAACTGCCGGTCGCTGCTTACGCTTGACTTAACGGCGCTTGATCATGTGCCGGCGGCTGACGCGGATATTCTTTTCGGAGTAAATCAGAACTGTAAGATTATTGTCGCGAACAACCAGCTTAAATCGCTGTTTACCGCCGCTACAAACTGGTCGTATTACGCGTCAAAATTCGTTACAAGAGAGGAGTATGAAAATGGCGCTGGTCAGTAATTATCTTCCCGAGCGCGCAGACGGAGCCCGTCTTATAAAAACGTATTCCGACAGCGGAATGATGATTAGGCAGGTTCAGACAGGCGTCCTTTACACCCGCGCGATTGACGTTGAGGGAAGCGGTTTTACTTACGTTGAAACAGATACGCCCGTTTCCGAAAACACCCCCGAATCATTATAAACGCGCAAAAGAGCGCGGCACACTCAATATGTGCCGCGCTCGGTTTTATTATTTATTTACGTTAAAGGCGCCGAAGCCCGCGTATACCGCGGCATCTCCGAGCTCCTCCTCAATTCTTAAAAGACGGTTGTATTTAGCAACCCGCTCGGAACGCGAGGGAGCTCCGGTCTTTATCTGACCTGCGTTCATCGCTACGGCAAGGTCGGCGATTGTAGTATCCTCGGTTTCGCCCGAGCGGTGAGATACAATAGCCGTAAAGCCTGCCTTGTGAGCCATTTTAATCGCGTCTAAGGTTTCGGAAACCGTACCTATCTGATTGAGCTTTATCAGAATTGAATTAGCGCTTTTAAGCTCGATCCCTTTCTTAAGACGCTTTGTATTAGTAACAAACAGGTCGTCGCCGACGAGCTGGAGGCGGCCGCCGAGCTTTTCGGTCATATGCTGCCAGCCCTCCCAGTCTTCCTCGTCGAGTCCGTCCTCAAGAGAGATAATCGGGTATTTTTCGAGAAGTCCCGCCCAGTGCTCAACGAGCTCCTTTGAGGTGAATTCCTTACCCGACTTAGGCTGGCGGTACTTTCCTTTTTCGCCGCCCTTCCATTCGGAGGAAGCGGCGTCCATAGCGAGCACGAAATCCTCGCCCGCTTTATAACCTGCTTTTTCTATAGCCTTTATAATATAGCCGATAGTTTCGTCGTCATCCTTAAGATTCGGAGCGAATCCGCCCTCGTCGCCTACGGAGGTGGCGAGTCCGTCAGCCTTTAAAAGCGACTGAAGCGCGTGGAACACCTCGGTGCATCGGCGCAGGCCTTCCCTGAAGCTGGGAGCGCCCGCGGGCATAATCATAAATTCCTGAGTATCTACTGTATTGGTAGCGTGAGCGCCGCCGTTAAGAATATTCATCATAGGCACAGGCAGAACGCACGCGTTCTGGCCGCCGAGATAACGGTAAAGCGGAATATCAAGGTCGTTTGCCGCCGCCTTACAGCACGCGATTGATACGGCAAGTATCGCGTTGGCGCCTAAATTGGATTTATCCTCGGTGCCGTCCGCCTCAATCATCGCCTTATCAATAGCGTAAATATCGTAAGCGTTCATACCGATGAGAGTGTCGTTAATTACGGTATTTACATTCTCTACCGCCTTTGAAACGCCCTTGCCGCCGAATCGGGACTTATCGCCGTCGCGAAGCTCAAGCGCCTCAAATTCACCTGTGGAAGCGCCGCTGGGAGCCGCTCCGGTGCCCATAACGCCGCTGTCAAGATAAACGTCCGCTTCGACCGTAGGGTTTCCGCGCGAATCGATTATTTCCCGCGCGATTACTTTTTCAATTTTTGACTGATACATAAAATCTAGCCTTTCTGCCCACAAACAGTAATTTGTTCCCCTACAGCCTTATCGTGGGCGGATAAGACGTAAATGGCGATTTCAGCCATCGCTCGCCGCCTGCGGCAGCTGAGCGGAAAATATAGATTAACCAGCGTTAAGTCTGATTATTTTTTGATAAGAGAGTTCCAAGCCGGATTATTTTCCGCCTGATTTCTTCGGTGCGTAAATATATACGTTATCCATCAACTCGCCTTTAAGCAGAGCAACCCTCTTGAATTTCTTAAAGGTTTTCTTATACTCCTTTGATAAATCAAATTTCAGCGTATCTCTTGCGTCCCTGTTTATCATAAAGATTTCGTCAGGATGACTGTTGATATAATCGAGGTAGGTGCGCGCGTTGTCGATATAGAACCAGTCAACCTGCTCGCAAACCTTTTCATAAGACTTTTTACCGAGCTGCTCATTCGTAAAGACGCTGT
Organism: uncultured Ruminococcus sp.; assembly: GCA_905234015.1. Classification (GTDB taxonomy): domain Bacteria; phylum Bacillota; class Clostridia; order Oscillospirales; family Acutalibacteraceae; genus Ruminococcoides. The sequence continues at coordinate 36,942 of CAJOFK010000034.1, read as the reverse complement.
AATTAAGAAGATTATTCGGAATTTTTCCGTTATTATTCTTATCGGCCCATTCTTTAATCTGAGTTTCCCTGAGGTTAAGCTCGGCAAGAGCCTTTTTGTTTGGATAATGGAATTCCTTAAATTCCGAAGAAAAGCTGTATACGAGATTCGCAACTCCCGCTATAAGCATCATGGAAATAAAACCAACGCATATGACGCGTTTTGACCAGCTGAGTATCTTTGAGCTGGTGGTTTTATCAAAGTCCGGGTCCTCGTACGAGTTCAGGATGTTTTCATAAAGCAGAGCGCAGCATATTAACGCGCACGGGAACGAAAACAGCGCAACTGTATCGTAGCTTCGTCCGATAAACTGCGCGAACATTCCCACGCCTGCAATCGAGGCGATAAAAAGCCCCGTGATATTCCTTTTAACCTCGTCGGAAGCGTTCTTATACTTCGTAAGGTACGGAAGCGTTCTCAACAGCGATATCGAGAAAATCAGCGCAGCCGCCATCCATAAGCCGAAGGTTATTTTTAACATAAAATAACCCGTACCCGCAAACGCCGTTAAGCCGAAGAACATTTCGCCGAACTGCAGAAGCTGGCCGCTTCTGATAAAGGTTATAACCGTAACGAACGCAAAGCATACCGCGAATGAACCGAATGCGTAAGCAACCGTTTTAGCAAATTCTATATATGTTTTTTTATTGAAAAGCTTATTTTCAAGCGCAGCTCTGAACACACGGTATGCCGACCAGATTATTACCGCTATGGCTCCCGTTTCAAAATTCCACGCAAGTCCGAACCCTAAAACAACGCAGATAACAATATCGCTTATAAGTCCGAGGCGCTTAGATTTTATTGAAGAACGGATAAGAATTGCGATAAGCGCCGTCGCTATACATACGGACCTTAACGGGTTGTACTGCAGATACATTTTTATTCCGCCGGTAGACCTGTCCCCGAGTATCGAGAACGGACCGTAAAGAACCGCCGCGACGGAAACGATAAGCGCGAGAATCTTATTTTTTATAAACTTATAGGAAACCGCGCAGAAGGAAAACGCCACAATCGCAAGCAAAAGCGTAATAAATATTGCGGACGAGGTCTGATTTACTCCGCCGAACAGCTTTAATATCGGAATAGCTATATAGGGATAGAATCCGTAAATGCTCTTAAAATCAACTCCGATTGTCTGACCGTCGTTAACCTTTGCTATAGGATACCATATAGCATAATAATGATGATTATTATACGAGCTGTAAAGTCTTGAATAATTCATTGTAGCGAAGCGCCACATCGCGTAAGCGAAAACAACCGCTAAAACCGCAAAGAATATAATTTTCTGCGGAGCTGTTTTCTTAATACGCCGTGTAAAAATCAAAAGGAACAGTATAGCGGCAGTCAAGGGAAGAAGAATGAAAACCGCAAGGTTAAAGTCATCCATAATATGCACGACTTCAACGGCGGAATACCAGAAAGCAAACCCGGAGGCGACGCAGACAACTGCCAGGAAGAAAAGCTGCATTGAATTCGTCAGTACAATCGGAACTGGCTTAAGCTTCTTTTTTAAAACAGAATAAGAAACTAAAAAAACCGAGGGAATCATGAGCACCGATAACGCGAACATCGGCATCTCAAGCGGTTCGGGACTACAGTCGGCAAGAAGATCGGAAAGCAGTACCCCGACATATTTATCGGTATTTGTATCAACGGGAATATAGCTTATCAGCGCAACTATAATCAAGGTGAACGCCAGCGCTATAATCAGCGCGAAGAACTCAACCGTAGAATCGTTCTTCTTCGGATACATCTTTTTAAGTCCGGAAAAATAATCCGGATTTTTAATAACCGGGTTAATTTCCGGATTATTTATATTAACGTTTGTTTCCGTTTTTTCCATAATCATCCCGCCTTTTCTTTATTCTTAGGAGTATATATGTGATAGGAATCATAGTAGTTATCCGTATATTCCTTTGAGCATTTAAACTTCTTTTCAATCGCCTTCCATTCGTCCTTGAAAGCGGATTTTAAAGCGTAGACCGCGTTATCGTTTATTACGAAGCTTTCGTCTGAATGTTCGTTTATAAAATCAATATAGGTGTGAGCGCTGTCAACAAAGAACCAGTCAATCTGGTCGCATACGTTTTCGTACGGCTTTTTGCCGAGCTCGTCATTTACGAAAACAGCGTTATTAAGAAGTATATTAGGTAAAACTCCGCTGTTGTTTTTATCCGCCCATTTTTTCACCGCAGCTGCTCTCGCGTTGATTTCGTCAAGAGCCTGACCGTTCGGATAATGAGATTGGTTATATTCGGGAGTCGTGCTGTTAATCAAAAAAGATATCGAGGGTATTACCGCGCTCGAAATCAAAAGCACACACATCGCTTTTTTCATAAGGCAAAGAGCCCTGCCGCTGCTAACGCTTCCCTTTTCATACACCGAGTAAACCTCGGTATTATACTCGTAAAGCAGCGCGCAGCAGATTATCGCGAACGGCAGATACAAAAGCGCTATAGTCGGAAAGCTCCTTTTGATAAAGTATACGGAGCAGCCGATTCCCGTTACGGAAATGATAAACAGTCCCGTTACCGTACCCCTTAATTTTTCCGTAAGCTTTTTATGCTTCGTTAAATACGGGATAACCTTCATAATTGAAACAGCGAAAACAATCGCTATAACTACCCATACACCGAAGGTTATCGGCACCATATTGAATCCCGCGCCCGAAAAAGCGCTTATACCGAAAAACATCTCTCTCAGCGAAAGGAATTTTCCGCTTTTAACGTAGGTAACCGCGCTTACCGAAGCGATGAATAATCCGAATGAAACTGCCGCGTAAATCAGGGAAACCGCCGCCGATTTAAGAACTTCTTTACTGAAAACAGTATGCTCCGCCGCGGCGAGGAACACCCTGTACGCGCACCAAACAAGCACTGCTATCGCTCCGAACTCAAAGCTCCAGAACATCCCGAGCCCCGAAATAAAACACAGCGCGATATCGGCGGCAACGCCTGCCTTTTTCGACTTTATCCGGCACCTGAGCACCAACGCAATCAGCATTACCGAAACACATACCGTCCTGAGCGGATTATACTGCAAATACATCCTCAGCGTACCGTCCGCGTTATCGCCGAGGAAGGAAAACGGCCCGTAGATACAGCACAGCGCCGATACAACAAGCGCAATTATTTTATTGTTGATGAATTTATACGCTGCCGCGCAATAGGATACCGCGACTATATTGAGCAATATCGTAAACAACACCGCCGCGGAGGACTGATTCATACCGCCGAATAATTTCAGCAGCGCCGCGACAATATACGGATAAAAACCGTAAATATTATTTACGTCTATTCCCAGAACAGCGCCGTCCCCTACTCTTTCAACCGGGTACCATACGGCGTAATAATGGTGAATCCTGTAGAGCGAAGCCTGATTTGCGAGGTTCATTGTCGCAAGACGAATCGACGCGTATATGAATATTACGGCTAAAACCGAAAAATAAAGGACTTTTGAGAGCCTGGAGCTGCCGCGCTTTTCCGCCGCGATAAATAAAAACATCATAATCGCCGAGGCAGGCACAAGCATAAAGCAGGCGAGTGTAAACTGCGTATCGTACTCCGGGTGAACTCCGCACATAAACGCAGCCGACGCAACGGAGATTATACATACCGCGGATAAACAAACAAACTGCGCCGCGTTACTGAGTTTTAAAGGATATTTTTTAAAATGTTTTTTTATTAATAAATACGAGCCGAGGAAGCTGAGCACAACTAAAACAACCGCGATAACATAAGACGGAACCTCAAGCGGCTCGGGTCTGCACGATACAAAAAGATTAGGCAGAAATATCCCCTCAAACCGCTTCAGACTCCTATCAACCGGAATCAGCCAAACCAGCGCCAACACCGCGCTCGTAACAGCTGCCGCTAAAACCGCGGAAAAGAACTCCGCGGTCATATCCTGTTCAAATGACAGAGTATCGGTTTTTGTTTTTTTTGAATTAATCATTATCTTTCCTCAGCAAATTGAGTTTAGGGCTTTCACACAACAAGGATTGGATATATAATAACCAATCCTTATTTAATCACGCAGGTATCAGCTGTATACCGCTACCGTAGTCTTACATGTATTTTTATCAAGCGGAACATCCTTTAAGTCGCAAAGCACCTCAAGTGTATTTGTAATCGTGGTAGAGCCCGCTTTTTTTACCTTGAACTTAGCCGTATAAACCGTACCTGTTGAGGTAAAGTCAAGTCCGTTTAAGTTTGAGGCATTATAGAGAATCTGATTTCCCTTAGCGTTTACAAGTCCTCCGGAGGTTGACTTAGTGGAGGTACAGGAAAGATAATTTCCGTCAAAATCAGTATAACCCTGATAATTAACCAGAACCTTAGGCGCGTAAAGATTCAGAGTCACGTTAATCGTATCGCCGACATAGCAGGTGGTTCCGTTTATTACGCACTTCTCCTTACTGCTGTGGCTTGAATTATTTTCCGGAGTTACTACCGGAATCTTATCGTCGTCCTGCTCGTCCTGCGCCTCAGGGGTGCTCGAGGTTTTCGAAGTCTTTGACGTTTTTGAGGACGTGCTGTTGTTCGAAGCGGTTTTAGCCGCCTCCGAGGTTTCCTGAGCCGCCGGAGTATTTGAGCCTGTGCCGGACTTCTTGCTCTTTTTTATAACCTTCTCCGTAGCTCCGGGCTGAGCAGTAGTTTCCACGGCACGGGAGGTTTCGAGCCTTACGGTGGTATGAGCTGTATCGGTCGCCTTGCGGTTTGCGTCATTCACGTTATTTACGACAATTATCGCCGCCGCGACAGCAACGCCTATCATAAGCAGCGCAAGCACCGTTAGGGTGATTTTTTCCGCTGCGGTAAATTTCCTTCTTTTTTTCATATCTTTGTACTTCCTTTTTTTAAATACTGACAAGAAAAATTATAGCACTTCTGAAAAAAATATTCAACCTGAGAATTTCGCACAAAATTTTACCCGATTTTATATATAAAATCACAGTAGATAAAACTCACATTCTGTGATAAAATGAGTTAGTTGCGTATAAATGCGTATAAAAAGGAAGATGAACTATGAATATTTGCGTATACTGCGCGTCAAGCGAAAATATAGATAAAATCTACTTTAAGGCGGGCGAGGAGTTCGGAGAAGCTCTAGCCGAAAACGGTCACTCTCTTATTTTCGGAGCGGGAAAGTTCGGAATTATGGGCGCGATAGCGAGAGGCTGTAAGCGTAAGGGCGGAGATATAACAGGCGTTATCCCCCGCTTTTTTGACGGTGCAAACGTTATGTTTAAGGACTGTAAAATAATAAAAACCGATACAATGAGAGAACGCAAGGAGATTATGGAGAGCCGAAGCGACGCCTTCGTTATGATGCCGGGCGGAATCGGCACCTTTGAGGAATTTTTTGAAATTCTTACCTTAAAGCAGCTCGACCGCCACAGAAAGCCCATAGCGGTTTATAACGTAAACGGTTATTACGACGGTATGCTCGGTATGCTTAAAAGCTCCGTAAGCGAGGGCTTTATGGCGGAAAAGTGCTTAACCCTCTTTTTCGTAAGCGATAATAAGGACGAGATATTAAACTACATAGAGAACTACGTTCCTTTCTCATACTATAAATACGAGAAAAGCTGAGGTGATAGTGTAAAAATTCACACTATCAGGATTTATGTTGTTCGCCCGGTTTGCCGCGGAGCGTCAACGGGCAATGACTGTAATCGCCGCTTTACGCCTTATCCGCCCACGGTAAGGATGTAGAGAATTATAATGACTGTTTGTGGGCGGAAAGGCTATGGCAATTAATATGACTGACTGCGAACACTGCGCGCATTATATCTTCGACGATGAGTTCGAATGTTATGTATGCGATATTAATCTTGACGAGGACGAAATGGCGAGGTTTTTAACGGGAACCGTACGCGACTGTCATTATTTCAACCTCTATGACGAATATAAAATCGTAAAAAAGCAGAATTAAATCCGGAAGAGCTACTTCTTCCGGATATTTTTCATAAGTTCATTCATTTTTCTGTCGGCTCTCCCGCCTGCAACAACGCAGGAATATAGCACAAAAACGATAAATAAAAAAACTCCCGCGGATATTATCCATAACATAAAATCACCCTGATATGGATATTATACGCGGGATATTATTTTTTATTCGGGAAGTTCTTCCTCAGCCTTATTAAGCGCGGCGGCTATTACGGCGTCCATATCGTAATACTTATACTCGCCGAGGCGTCCGCCGAAAATCACGTTTTTCTCAGTCTCGGCAAGCTCTTTATACCTGCCGCAGAGCTTTGAATTTCTTTCGTCGTTAACGGGATAATAAGGCTCGTCGCCGGGCTTCCATTCGGAGGAATACTCGCGGCTTATTACGGTTTTAGGAAGGTCGTTTCCGTTTTCGTCCTTTCCGAACTCAAACCATTTATGCTCGATTATACGGGTCCACGGAGTTTCGCGGTCGGTATAATTTACCGCGGCGTTACCCTGATAGTTCGGTATATCGAGAAGCTCGTTTTCAAAACGGACGGAGCGGTACTCCAGCGTTCCGAGCTTAAAGTCAAAATACTCGTCAATCGCTCCGGTATAAAGAACCTTATCCGCGAGCGAACCTAGTTCTTTTCTGTTTTTCAGATAATCGACATTAAGCCTTACCTCGATTCCCTCAAGCAGGTTTTCAACCAGCTTCGTATAACCGCCGACGGGGATTCCCTGATAAAGCGCGTTGAAGTAATTGTTATCAAAGGTCAGGCGCACCGGCAGTCTTTTTATAATAAACGGCGGAAGCGAGGTGCAGTCGCGTCCCCACTGCTTTTCGGTATAGCCCTTGATAAGCTTTTCGTAAATATCACGTCCTACGAGTGATATCGCCTGCTCCTCGAGGTTTTTCGGCTCGCCCTTAATCTCGCCGCGCTGCTCGTCTATTTTAGCCTGAGCCTGCCCGGGAGTTACAACGCCCCACATCTTGTTGAAGGTATACATATTGAACGGAAGGGAGAAAAGCTCGCCCTTGAAATTTGCTACCGGGGAATTGGTAAAGCGGTTGAATTCGGCAAACCTCGTAATATAATCCCAGACCTTTTTATCGTTGGTATGGAAAATATGAGCGCCGTATTTATGGACGTTTATTCCCTCAACTTTCTCGGTATATACATTTCCCGCGATATTCGGGCGCCTGTCGATAACAAGAACTTTTTTCCCTTTATCAGCCGCCTCACGGGCAAAAACCGCTCCGTAAAGTCCGGAGCCTACTATTAAATAATCGTATTTCATAAATCGCAAACCCTTTCGGCAAGAAAGCGTGGTATATCCATCGCTCGTGCGCACGCAGGGCGCAACTGAGCGGGAAATATAAAATGTTTTTTTACTTTATAAGGAACGCAGTTTCTTATAAAGTAAAAAATCGGCCGAAAACGCGTTAAATGTTTCCGACCGAATTTATTTACATTGAGCCTTCACGCTTAAACACCGTGAAAACGGTCTTAACGAGAATTTTTACGTCGAGTGAAATTTTCCACTCGCGGATATACATTGTATCGAGCTTAACAACCTTCTCGAAGTCGGTAATTTCACTTCGTCCGTTTACCTGCCACATTCCGGTAATTCCCGGTTTAATTGCAAGGCGGGCGCGGTGATGAAGCTCGTACTTTTCCCATTCATCTACTGTCGGCGGACGGGTTCCTACCATACTCATTTCACCCTTAAGAACATTAAGAAACTGCGGGAACTCGTCAATAGACAGCCTTCTTAACCAGCCGCCGATTCCGCGCTTAACCTTACCGTTCTTAAGCTTTTTACAGCCGATTATACGCTCGTCGAACTCGATTTTAAACATCATTCCGTCCTTGACGCGGTTTTCCTCCATAAGCTCCTGCTTACGCTCCTCGGCGTCGAGGTACATTGTGCGGAATTTATAAAGCATAAACTTCTTTCCGTTTTTGCCTACTCTTTCCTGCTTGAAGATAATCGGTCCGGGAGATTTTATATAAATCAGCGGTGCTACGAAAATAAACAGGATTCCCGTAACGATACATCCTACAACGCCGCCTATAATATCAAAAAATCTTTTAACAAAAAGCTGTAGAGGCGAAGCGGAGTTAATAGTCGAGGTAAGTACGGTATATGTACAGATTTTTTCAACCATTTTCCGGTTCGTATCAGTATCGGAGGAATTCGCGAGTCTTTCGTGGATAACAAGTCCCATCGTCTCAAACTCGCTTATGAGCTTTTTGGGATACATTTTTTCGCTGTGAACATCAACGAAAACCTCGTCAACCCATTCGCGGCAAACGTAGTCCGCGGCGTCCTGAACTCCCGCAACTACGGGTACGCCCTTAATCTTTTTTCCTGTTAAGTTTTTATCTATGATAACGATTCCCGCTATCTTAAAGTTACCGAAGCCTTTATTTTCAAGCGTATAAACAACCTTTTCGGCAATACTGCTGGTGGTAACTACAAGCATAGAGGTGCCTTCGGCGCGCGAAAGTCTGAACCTTACGAACCGTTTCCATACTCCCCTGCATACATAATCAAGAGGAAGCAAAAATCCCGCGGTTATATAAAGAGTTTCTCTTACAGCGCCCGAGTTGTTATCATTAAACGCGTAAAGGAAGAAAACTGAAGCTAAAAATACGAGCACCGTATATTTAACCGTTTCAACAAGCTCCTTATACATTCCGCGCTTAAGTATATTTTTATATGCGTGCGAAAGAAGCGCCACGAGCACCGCGACGATATTAATCATCATCAGCAGCTTATCGTTGGCTTCTACATTGAAAGCAGAAAGATTACCCTGATACCGGATCAAAAAAGCCGTAATAAACGACAGATTTACGCAAAACCAGTCTAAAATCAGGAAATCAATATGTTTCAGCCAACCCGCACGGCCTTTTTGGTACATGAAATCACCCGATTCTTTTTAAAAAATCTCCTATTAGAGAGTTTAATAATTGTAATCGTAATCGTACTCGGATTTGTTATCGTTGACGTAGGAACCGCCTTTTTTGGTAAGAGTTGTCGGGATACCGTTGATAATAACTCCGAGAAGCTTACCGTTGTTTCTCTTAATCATATCGATAGCGCGGTTAAAATCGGGGTAGGTTGTTTCGTTATTCTTTACTACGAAAACGATACCGTCGGATAAGCCGATAAGCGGAACGATATCTACAACCATATTTACGGGAGGCGTATCGAAAATAATATAATCGTACTTATTCTCAAGTTCCTCGATAAGCTCCGCCATAGGCTCGCTCGCAAGAAGCTCTGAAGGGTTGGGAGGCACGGCGCCGAAGGTGATGCAGTCGAGGTTCTTATTATCTGTTTTGGTTATAACCTCCTCGGCGGTACACTCGCTGTTGAGGTAGTTTACAAGTCCCTTGCTGTTTTCAACTCCGAGGGTGGAGTGAACCGTAGGACGGCGAAGGTCGCAGTCTATTACGAGAACCTTGGTCCCCATCTGCTGCGAAAGCGCGATTGATACGTTGATTGTAGTTGTTGTTTTACCCTCGCTCTTTAAAGAACTTGTAAAAATTATTCTTTTACAGCCCTTTTTAACGATTGAATATACGATATTTGTTCTCGCCTTTTTATATGCCTCGGTGGTCTGGAACGCAAGAACCTTATTGGATTCTTCGGTATTCTTTTTATTAGCCATAATCAAACCTCGCTTTCCGCTTTATTACGAAGCTCAGGCGGAACCTTGAGTATAAATCTTTCGCCTCCGAAATCGGGAACCGCGCAAAGTATCGGCAGTCCGTTTAATTCGGTAAGCTCCGGGGAATACTTAATCTTATTATCAAGAAGCTCCCTCATAAACAGGAACGCGAGCATAATCGCGAAGCCTGCTATCGCCGCGATAATCGTATTCGCCATAACGTTCGGTGACGAGGGTTTCGTCGGGATAGTAGCGTTATCAACTATCTTAAGCTCGGTATCATTATTCTTAAGCGCCGCGATAACTCCGGGAGCCGTATCGGCTACGCTGTCGGCGATAACCTTCGCTTCCGTAGGAGATTTTGCAACTACCGTAGCCGAGAACACCTCGGTATGAACGCCGTCCTCATCGCTTCCGTTTTTAAAGGTAACGGTCTTGCTGAGCTCGGAGGCGGTATATCTTCCGTCAAGACTTGCGGCGAGCTTTTCGTAGAAGTTATTTGTTGAAAGCATCTGCACATATGTATTTACAAGCGCGGTAGCGTAGTTGTAGTCGCCCATCGGGTTGTCTTTACTTGTCGACGTAGCGGTTTCAACGTAGAGCTTAACGCTTGAGGTATACTTCTTCGGAACAAAATAATTAAATACCGCAAACGCTGCCAGCGCGAACGCAACGGCGCAAATCACCATTTTCCAGAAGCCGCGCTTTAAAACCTTAAAAATTTCACCGAAGGAAATTTCATAGTTTTCATTTTTATCGTGGTTATTGTTATTCATAAAAGCACCTCTCATAAAAGATGTTCGGAAAATCCTCACCAACTTTGAATTCTCCTAAGTCGTTTATCTATAGTTAATGCCTGTTATTCAAGTTATAATTCTACATCATAAATCCTCTAAATGCAACAAATTATTCAATTTGGAAGATTTTTTTCGCAAAATCACCGAATATAAGTAAACATAACGGTAATATTACACAAAAATTAACAAATCTTTCCATATGACGGTATTTTACTTTACTTTTCAGAATTTTTGTGTTAATATATTTGGGTGCAGGTTCAGTGAAAATAATTTATGATTTCAAAAATTAAAAGGATTGATTTAAAAATGAAGAAACTGTTTGCCGGTTTAGCCGCAGCGCTTATCATCGGCTTATCATGTGTTTCTGCATTCGCGGCGGGTATTAACTCGAGTGAAGCGAGTGTGCTGAACAATATGCGCACTCCCGCGAATATGAAGGGAAACAGTGTTTACGTTCCCGCGTCTTACATTAACCAGGCGGAATCATATTTTAATACTATTGATATGACGACCGCTCAGGCGGGAAAAATTAATTCGATTATCGGTCAGGCACGCTCATTCCTGGGCTCTACCGGAAAATCGAGCGTTAAGGAGCTTTCAGCCTCCGAGCGCAAAACTCTTATCAACTACGCCAGCGCAGCAGCCGCGGTACTTAACCTTTCGGCAGCCGCAGGCTCGGACGATAGGAATATTAAGGTAATCACAAAAAACGGCAAGACCGTTGTAGATGATTCCACCAACATTATCAAAACAACCGGAGCAGAGGAAAGCGTGCTGCCTTACGTTGCGTCAGGCGTTTTAACCGTACTGCTTTCTATTTCGGTTTTCGGTTTAACTTACTTAAAGAGGAAATCGGCAGCGTATGAAGAAGTCAGGTAAAAAGATTTCTCCACAGCTTAAAAAGTTCGTGCTTATACCTCCGGCGATGGTTTTGGCGATGTGTATTTTCTTCGTCGCCTTATTCTTCCCGGTTATAAGCGACGCGGTTTCAATAGGAAATATGTTCCTGTCTGATAAGCAGGTTGATTATTCAAAGTCGTTTGACAACATATTCGTTCCTACCGCGGACGATTCCGATACGGTAAACGCCTCGGATATCGACTTCCCGACTATTAACAAGCAGTTCGGTGATTTAACTATTAAAAGCTGTGACGTTGACGCAAGACTCTTCTTCGGCGACGCGGCTATTCCGCTTCGAAACGGAGTCGGAATATACGCCGGAAGCTTTATTCCCGGTTACGGTAAGACAATTCTTGTCGCCGGGCATAACAACACCTATTTTAACGGTCTTAAAAACGTTAAAAAGGGAGATACAGTTAAAATCCGTACCAGCTACGGCAACTATAAATACGAGGTTACAGAAACCAAGATTTATAACGCTTCAAGCAAAAAATCCTACGATTTGGACGCTGATGAGGAAAACTTAATACTTTATACCTGTTATCCTTTCGATCAGGTCGGACTTACCGAGAAAAGATTTTTTGTTTACGCAAAGAAGGTTTCCGGACCGAGAATTATCGGATTGTATGATGAGGAGAAGTAAGCAGTGAAAATATTTAAGAACCCTAAGTTAAACACCGTTTTCTCCCTTATCCTTTCCTTTATTATGGGAATTTGCATACTGGCGTGCTCGCTGTTATGCGCGGTTCGGTTTACGGTATTCAATGAGGATTTCTTAATTGAAACCCTTAACAACACCGACTACTACCCCAATCTTTGCAGCGAAATTTCCGAAAACCTTATGGATATAGGAGACGCGAGCGGTCTTAATAAAACCTTTTTTGAGGATTTTGTTGACGAGGTGCTCGTAAGAAGGGACGTAGAATCCTACATTTATAAATTCTACTCCGGGCGCGAGCTTAAGGTAAATACTACCAATTTTGAGAAGGCACTCCGCACCGCGCTCAACACCTATATAAGCCAGAACGGTATTAAATCCGAGAGTTTATCTCAGAAAAATATCAACTATTTTGTTAAAGAAGCGTCTGATATCTACGCATCCGGGATAGCGCTTAAGTATTTCCCGAGTATTCAGAAAAGTGTAATGAAATATACGACGAGGTTTAACATCTTTATCGCCGTAACCGCAGTCGTCGCAATTGCAATCGCGCTTTTCTTTATATTTACAAATGAATGGAAGCATATCGCCGTAAGATATATCTACTACGCCTTTTCTTCGGCGGCGCTTTTCACGTTCATTATTCCGGCTGTCGTGTTCGCGAGCGGAATCGTGTCTAAGCTTACAATTCTCACACGTTCTCTCAACTACATGTACACTGCCTGTATCAATTCGGTATTTACCGTGATACTCGTTATTGCGGTTGTACTCATATTTATAAGCGCGGTTCTTGTTATAGTTCATAATAAGCTCCGCAAAAATGCATCTGGTTGAAGGATGAAGTAGTATTTTCATAGACTAATTTTATAGGAGGATTAAAGAATATGAAAAAATCAACTAGAATCATCAGCACAGCGCTTGCAGCGCTGACAGTTGCCTCAACTATGGCTGTAGCCGCTACTTCCGTTTCGGCTGCCTCTGTTAAGGCTCCTACAAATGTAAAGGCTGCCAACCTCGAGAAGTCTATTCAGATTTCTTGGAAAAAGGTAAAGGGCGCTAAGAAGTACAAGGTACTCCGCGGCAAGAAGGTTATCAAGACTACTAAGAAAACTTCTGTTAAGGATTTATCTGTAAAGTCCGGTAAGAGCTATACCTATAAGGTAAAGGCTGTTAAGGGCAAGAAGACTTCTAAGGCTTCCAAGAAGGTGTCCATCACAAGAATGAACTACACTATCATTAAGAACGTTAACAACGGTAATGGTAAGGTAACTCTTAACTGGACAAAGAGATCCGGCGCTACACAGTACAAGCTCTACAGAAAGACTACAGGCAAGTATTCTCTTCTCAGCAGCAGCAAGGCTACTTCTTACACAGATAAGAAGGTAGTTTCCGGCACAAAGTACACATACAAGGTTGTATGCTACAACTCAAAGACAAAGACAAAGTCTATGGATTCTACTGCTAAGTCAATCACATACCTTGACAAGGTTACAGGCGTATATGCACGTGAGAGCGTTGACGCTAAGTCTATCGACGTTAAGTGGAACGCTGTTAAGGGCGCTGCTTCCTACGATGTATACAGAGTTAAGGCAGGCGAGGCTGATTTCGCTAAGATTGCTTCTACTTCATCAACAACATACACAGATACAAAGGTTAGCACTAACCCCACAGCTTATATGTATAAGATCGTTGCTGTTAAGGACGGTTCTTCTGCTGTTAAGAGCGAAGCTCCCCTCACAGGTTTCTTACCCAAGAGAGACGGCGCTAACTCCTACAGCTATGACGAGAACAAGAACCTTCACATCCTCATCAAGCTCGCTAAGGGCGAGACATACGCTGAGGGTAAGGCTCTTGCTGAGTACTTCAGCCTCGAGGGCTTATACACAGTTACTCCCGACAACAGCGGCGTAGTTGCTGTTCAGGATGACGTAATCACAGCTGTTAAGTCCGGTAAGGGTACAGTACTTGTTACTCTTTCCGATTCAGTTGCAGGCATCGTTAACTCCCTCGCTAACAAGGGTACAACAAAGGCTTACAACAAGGCTGTAACTAAGAAGGTATTCGTAGAGGTAGAGGTAGCTTAATCTAAACCTTAAAATATCTTACAATCATCAGGCAGAATGTGTTTCGCACTCTGCCTGATTTTTTTATGCCTAAAAACGGTCTCTCTTTATGCAATACTTACAAAAAGACTTCTCTCCGGCTATGCACTTCTTCCAATCATTTCCGTTGACAATAAACCGCCTTTAATGGTATAATGTGCGGAGAAACGAGGTATTTATTTATGAAAACAATCAGAATTATCGCGGCGGCGCTTTTATCCGCCGTCATTATGACATCCGGCTTTTGCACCTTCTCAGCAGCAAAGGCTCCCGCGGCTCCCAAGCTCACCGTAAAGAACGTCTCAAGCGGAGTAAAGGCTTCATGGAGTAAAGTAAAGGGCGCAACAAAATATGTATTAAAGTACAAAAAGGCGTCAGGCAAGAGCTTCAAGACTTCCTACAGCGGAACTAAGACCTCCTTTAAGGACGACAACTTAGACCCCGGCGCAAAGTACGTTTTCAAGGTTAAAGCCGTAAAAAACAGCGTAAGCGGAAGCTTCAGCAAGAAAGCTGAAATCACCTTCCTCGACAAGCCTACTCTGAGCGCTGACGAGCGTCTTGATATGGACGGAATCTGCCTTAAATGGAAAAAAATCAAGGGAGCTAAGGGCTACCGCGTTTACCGTTCCCTTAAATCAAAAAATTCCTATAAAAAGATTGCGACAATCACTAAGGGCTCCTCTACCTTCTACCGCGACAGAACCGTAAAGGACGAGAAAAACCCCACTCAGATTAACGTCTACAAGTACTATGTAAAGGCGTACTGCGACGGCTCAACCTCCGCTAAGAGCGACGAGGCTAAAGAAATTTACGGCTGGATTGATAAGGATAACCCCGAATCTCCGCTTTACCTTACAATCAAAAAGGGCGAGGTCTTTAAGGACATCTACAAAAAGCTCGCCGATAACTTCATATCCTATATGTTCACCTGGAAGACCTCTAAAAAGAGCGTTGCCAAGGTCAGCGACGTAGGAGTTATAACCGGAGTTAAAGCGGGTACGGCTACTCTTACCGCCTCCGCGAACTACAACGATAAAAACTACAACATTCATATTATCGTAACCGTAAAATAATATGAAATTAGCTGTTATTTTCACGGGCGGAACTATCTCCGGTCTGCCGGAGGAAGGTTATTTATCGCCCTCGGATACAACTAAAAATATGCTTTTAAAAGCTCTCGACAGTAATATCGCCGTCGAGGGCTTTCAGCCTTTCTATATTCTTTCCGAACAGCTTGACGGTGAATATCTCACCGGGCTTATAAAATGCGCGGGAGAGCTCCTCTGCGGCGATTATGACGGTATTATCGTCACCCACGGCACCGACACCCTGCAATACAGCGCCGCGGCGCTTCATTTAGCGTTTTCGGACAGCAAAATCCCGATTGTACTTGTTTCCGCTAACTACATCCTGACCGACAGCCGTTCAAACGGCTATACGAACTTTAGGTACGCTGTAAAGTTTATAAAGCTGGGTATCGGCGGAGTATATGTCAGCTATAAAAACGAGGGCGGTACTCCTTCAATCTATACGGCGGACTCTCTCCTGCCCCACAACGCCTGCAGCGACGCTCTGGCGGCGTTAAACGGCGCGTTCGGGTAACTTTGACGGCGACAGCTTTATTCGCCTCAGAGAAGCGTCTGACGCCAAAGGCAGGGGCATTTACACTCTGAGTAAAAAATCCCCGGTGTTATGGCTGCGGATTCACCCCGGAATGAGGTACCCGTCTGCTAAAGGATACGGAACTGTTTTACTTGAAAGCTATCACAGCGGAACCCTCCCCACCGAGGATGAGGATTTTATATCTTTCTGCCGGAGCGCCGGTGTTCCGATATACCTCACGGGAGCCGAGGGCGAAGTAAGGTACAAAAGCGCTAAAACTTATCAACAACTAAATATTGTGGTGTTGAAAAAATCATCCCCAATATATGCGTATATTTCTCTATGGAGTAACCTTTAGTGTAACTATTGTAATATGTTATTTACATTCGAACGCTTGTTCGTAACAAAATGTTACGGTTTTGTATTCCTATATATTCAATAAAGAATTAACCCTTACAGTTTCACTATTTTGCAATTACATTATGCTAGAATTGTTGATTTATAATCCGTTATGGTTTAAAATATAATTGCACACAAAAAGAGTGCCAAAACATTGCTGCAATAAGCAGCGTTTCACACAATTTCATCCAAAAAAGCACCGCGGATAAAATACCGCGGTGTTTTTTTATTTATTATTCAGTTTTTTGTGTTCGAGATTGTTCAGTTCTTTCAGAAACTCCTCTTCGGGAAGATTCTTGTCTATCAGCTTTTCTATTTCTATCACTCTCTTGTGTGAGGTTAATGAAGCGCCCACTTCTGCTGTTGTATTTTTTGAATATCGTTCCATACAAATCTGTATAATTCTGCAAAATTGCTTTGGTCTGCTCTTCATCGTACTTATCCTTTACTAAATCATATATTGTTTTTTCAGCATTTGGTTGCTTATTATGAATATTATAGTCATAATTCTCTAAAATGTAAACAGCCGTTACCGTCAGATTGTCTGTATCACCACTATAAATAATCAGTTTGTTTGAATTTGGCAAAAATACGCCCGTTTTACCAATTCTGTTACTAAGATACTGATTATCTCCCTGTACGGTTTTATAGAATACGTTCCATTCATATTTATCAAGAGCTTTATAATATTCATTCCTATCTCCCTATTATCTTCGTTAAAGCGTTCTGATAAGGGAATAACATTACCGTTATCGTCGTAGGTTACAGGATCGGCGGATTTTATCTGTTCGGGATAAAATTGTCGCCGTTATTTACTCCGCCCTCATATGACGCTACCGCATTATTTGACATACTGTATCCGCTGTATCCGTTTCCGCGGGATTGATATTGAATATTATTATTTTTTTTAAAACTATTGATTTCTTTCTTACACTGTGATATATTTACGTTAAGAAACGATGAAGTTATATTCCCGGGATTTACGTTTTCGGCAATCACTGACAATTCGTTTCTTTTCTTTTATTAAATCAATTGTTCGCAGGGTTAAGGTTGTTTCTTTTTCCATTTTATGATAAACTATTTATAGAAGCCGTACCACTATTCGTTTCGGACGTAAAGGCAAGGGATTTTTCATTTGCTATAGTGGGTAGGCTTTTTTCTACTAACAGTTACTTAGGTTATTATTAAAACTATTGATTTCTTTCTTGAATTGTGATAAATTATTATTAAGAGATGATTCTGTTACGCTCCCCAAGCTTGTTGTTTGGGCAACCTCTGACAGTTCACCTCTTTTCTGTTTTTAAGGCAAGAGTAAACCAAACAGGTGACAGATAAAACAGGCAGAGAGCGACAAAACTCTCTGCCTGATTCAATAAAACGATTGTTGACAAATTATTTAATAAAATTTCGGAAAATGAGAAATCCGAAACAGTCACCTAAGATGACGATTTCGGATTTGCTCTGCTTTGGTGGGCCATCAGTACCGTCATCTATGCGAGGACTTTCATCTCGAACATTTCGTCCACGTTTTTAGGAAAGGCTTCATCTGCGCGGCGGGCTAAAAATGCTCCCCCGGAGCATTTTCTTTACGCCCTGTTCGAGCCCCTGATGGTGCAAATAAAAAAGGTGGGCCATCAGTTCCGTCATCTATGCGAGGACTTTCATCTCGAACCTTTCGTCCACGTTTTTAGGAAAGGCTTCATCTGCGCGGCGGGCTAAAAATGCTCCCCCGGAGCATTTTCTTTACGCCCTGTTCGAGTCCCTGATGGCGCAAATAAAAAACCAGAGTACCCGGTGGGTACTCTGATTTTTGGTGGGCCATCAGGGACTCGAACCCCGGACCGATCGGTTATGAGCCGATAGCTCTAACCAACTGAGCTAATGGCCCGTAGCTAGTCAGCGCAACAATTATTATATCAATTATGTTTATAAATGTCAATAATTATTTTCATTCGGTATACAAATACGGGATTGGTCTGCGTCTGCGAGGCCAATCCCGAAATCTATTAATTCTTAACTATTACAAGCATACCTACAAACGAGTTCTCGTAAACCTTCTTGACCGCCGCCATCGGAGTATTTACACATCCGTGCGAGCCGCGTCCCTGACGGTAAAGCTGACCGCCGAAGGCGCTCTGCCAGGTTGCGTCGTGGATACCCTGACCGCTGTATGTAAATCCCATCCAGTAGCTTACTCTTGTTACCCACCTGCTTCCGCGGTAGGAGCCCTTTAAGGTAGCGGGCGAGCTTCTGCTGAGGATGTGGTGGTGGCCTACCGAAGTAGCGCGGTCTCCGGGAGCTCCGGTGATAACGGGAGTCTTGAGGATGACCTTACCCTTCTTATAGAGCCAGAGCGTCTGCTTTGAGATTGAAACCTCAATTCTGTTAGCAGGAAGCTTACAGGACGCCTTAAGCGTTGCGAATACGCCTTCTCTTACATTATCCGCCACTTTTCTTACTGCTCTTATGTTATAGTTATGGAGCGAACCGCTGGGAAGATTTCTGTCGGTATATGAAGTTGTCTTAACGGTTTTTACCTTAACTCCGTCTCTGAAGATTTCGTACTTATCGGCATGCACTACAGCCTTCCAGCCGAGCTTAATCGCGGTTTCGGTCGCCTTAACCTTTTTGAGCTTTGAAGGAGCGCTGAGAGTAGTCATACCCTTAGTTACCTTACCCGAGCTTACGGCTGAGTTGCCGGCTTCGGTTCGCTGAGAAACTACCTTATACTTATATACCGTTCCTCCGCTGAGGGTTTTATCTACAATGCTGTGACGCTTTCCGGCTTTAACCTCCCTGAGCTTCTTATAAGCCTCAAAGGTCCCGTCGGATTTTTCGTCGCTTCGGTAGATAATATACTTATCCGCAACACGGCTCTTTTTCCAGGTAAGCTTCATAGAGCGGGTTTTCTTATCGGAAAGCTCAACGGAAGCTACGTTCTTAAGCTTAGTCATTACGGAAGCTCCCGCGGGAACGCTCTGAGTAATTGCCTCGCCGCTGATTCTGTAGCCGAATACACGGTACTTATAAATCTTCGCGGCATTTAAACCCGTATCCCTGAAGGAAGTAGCCTTCGTGCTCTTATATTTTTCGTATTCGCCGATATTTCCGTTTTTCGACTCAGCGGCACGATAAATAGTATACATATTGGCGTTATCGCTCTTTTCCCATGAAAGGAGAAGCGAATGCGAATCTACGGAGCTGATTTTAATTCCCTTTATCTCCGAGGGAATTACCTTTTCCTCGGTAGCAGGCTCAACAGCGCGTGTCGGAGCCTCGGTATCGCTGCGCGATTCCGTCTTTTCACCTTCGGTTAAAGAGGTAATAGACGCCGCCACCGTTACCGGAACCGAGATACAAATTATTATTGCCAATAAAAACGTTAATCCAACAAGATATTTTTTCATCGACGATTCATTGCCTCCAAATTAATATGTAAAAATACAAAAAATGTATAAATAGTCAACTTGTAATTAGAGTTATTCAAATTAAGTTTACAACTAATTTTACTATTCTGTAACCCTTTTGTCAATACGATTTTCAATCATTCCATTTATTACATAAAAATGTTTTTTATAAGCAAATCTATTTATACCATTTTACCATTACCCATAAAAAAAACAGTAAGTATTCATATTATTTCATAATTATTACTGATTATTTTATGCACTATTTATTAAAATTTTTGTGAAACCACTTGAAAAAAATCCGGAAAAGTTATATTATATATTGTGTAGGAGGTGAGCTTTGTGGTCCATATCTACTATGGAGACGGAAAAGGGAAAACTACCGCCGCCATAGGGTTGGCTGTCCGGGCGGCAGGCAGCAGAATGAAGGTTCTTTTCGTACAATTTCTTAAAACGGAATTTTCAGGAGAAAGACATACATTAAGCCACACCGAAAACGTCAGTTTAACCTTTGCTCCCGTTGAATTAAAGTTCACATATCAGATGAACGAACACGAAAAAAATAAAGCAGCCGTACTGTTTAAGCAGATTTTTGACGAAAGCGTAACTAAAGTGCTTACTCAGAAGTACGATATGATAGTGCTTGACGAAATCTTTTCCGCTATTGAGGCGGGGATGATTGACGAGCAGGAGGTATACGGCTTCGTATCAAATGCCCCTAAGAATTTGGAAGTAATAATGACGGGACATAATCCGCCCGAGCATATCCTTGCTCTTGCGGATTACATTACCGAAATGAAGAAAATCCGCCACCCTTACGATAAGGGTGTGCAGGCTCGTTTCGGAATAGAGTTTTAATCCCCGGAGTAATTTCCGCGGGATTACTTTCTCTGTTAAAAAACATCGCTTCGCGGTGTTTCTCATAGTTGACCCGATTTATGGGTTCGACATTTTAATCATATAAATGCGACCGGGTTCACATCCAATCTCCCGACCGCATTTATATTTTTTCTTTATTATTTTAAACGCGCCGGATTGCTCCGACGCGTTTTTATATTGCCCGCTCAGTTGCGCCCTGCGTGCGCACGCTTTGTTACAATTATTTAACTTTTACCTTGCGCTTAGTCCAGTCGGAAGCATATGTCTTTCCGATGATTTTCGCCTTAGCGCGGATTTTAACGTAATAAGTTTTTCCGGAGGATACTCCGCTGATTTTTATGCTCGTTTTTGAGCCGCTGACTGTAATAGCTTTCTTTTTCTTAAAACCCGAATTATCGGCATATTGAACCTCGTAAGCCGACAGCCCGTTCTGTTTATTAAACTTAAAAACTATCTTGTTGTTTTTTGACGAGGAGGCGGTTATATTAACCTTCGCGGGTTTTACCGTCACGGTTATTTTCTTAACGGCTTTTAAATACGAGGAAGTTGCCGGTGCGGTTATTGTTATTACAGCTTTACCGCAGCCTTTTAAACTTACCTTTCCGTCGGAAGAAACCTGTGCAACCTTCCTATTTCCCGAGGAATAGCTGAGCTTTCCGCCGCCTGACGCCTTAGCGTTTATCTTAAAGCTCTTTGAGCCGTTGATTTTGACATAGTCTTTAGCGGAAATTTTTTGCGCTGTTTTCGGAGCTGCCTGAGTAGGCGCTTCCGTAGGCGCAACCGTAAAAGGCTCCGTTACATCCTCGTCGGAAATTGTCGTTTCTTCGGTAATTTCCGCTGCGGCTGAACCTTCCTCCGTCGGTTCGTAAAGAGACTCGGGATCGCGTGTTTCAGGCTGAGCCTGCTCGGTATTTTCTTCGAAAATATCGGTCGCCGCCGTGATGTTTTCGGTATCGGCGCTGAACTTAACTGAGGTAATTATTCTTTCCTTTTCCTGAGCTGAAATTGCTCCGTTCGTAAAGAAAGAAACTTCTTCCCCTTCTTCATAACCGTCGAGCTCGTCAATAACGAGATTAACCTTCGTATTTCCGGATGCGCCGGGAATAACGTTAAACGTTGCCGTAACGAAAACTCCGCCGTTCTTAAAATCAAAGCTTCCGGATTTCGTTTCCGCGTTTATGCAGGTAAAATTATAGTAAATCTTGTTTGCGTCTTTTGTGTTTATTACCTTACCCGGAATTGAGGGAAGGTCGAACGACTGAAGCTCAAGCTTTCCCGAATCATATGTCAGGATACCCTGACTGCTTTCGAGCAGCATCGGAGCCGTTAAGTAATACGAAACGGTTACGCTTTTTTCGGCGCAAATCTCACCCGAGTTTTCACCGTTTATTGAGCCGGTTACTTTTACGCCTTTTTCGGGTACAGTTTCCTCCTCGGAATTTCCGGTATCCGCGCTGAGCTTAACGTCGGAGGTTACATTTTCCTTTTCCTGAGCGGAAACTATTCCGTCCATATAGTAAGAAACTTCTTTTCCGTCCTCTAAGCCGTCAAGTATATCAATTAAAAGGTTAACGTCGGTATTTCCGGCAGCTTCCGGCTTAACTTCAAACTCCGCCGTAACGAAAATTCCGCCGTTTTTAAAATCAAATACACCGGATTTTGTTTCCGCGTCGATTCCGGAAAAATTAAAGTTGACTTTACCCGACTTTTTGCTCGTAACGGTAGAGGGAATATTCGGGAGTTTAAAGCTCTTTAACTCAAGGACGTCCGAGTCGTAAGTCAGCACGCCCTGGCCGTCTTCAATCGGCGCCTGAGCCGTTAAATCGTAGGAAACCGTTACGCTCTTTTCAGCGTTAATCATTTTCATAGCATTACCGTTTAATGAAGCGGTTACCTTAACGCCCTTTTCCTCGCTCGTTACGGGAGCCGTAGTTTCCTCCGGTTCGGTTGCCTCTGAGGCATCGGGTTGAGGTATATTTACAGGAGCGCTTGACCATCTTCCGGTATATAAATCGTACGCTCTGCCGTAGCTGTCGGAAGTCTTTTCGGTATTTTCAATAATGAAATAATCGCGGATTATCTCTAAATCCCCGGTTGTTCCTTCCGGAGCAGCATCGTAGTAATACCCGGGGTAGGATGAATTGTTTACAAAGCATACGTTTTCATAAAGATTCTTAAAATACACAAGGCCGTCGTCTTTAAGCCGGCCTGCAACCCATTGACCGTAATTTTTATTATTTTCCCAGGTATAGGCGAACCAACTGTTGTCGCCTATATCGAAGCAGGGCTGTAAAACGGCGTCCTTATACCCGAAGCCTTCAGGTAAAACCATCCAAGCGCCGGTACACAGCTTGTATTCATTTCCCATACCGTCCAGCTCGTCGGTCGAATAGGCTATCTCATACATAAGTCCGTTAGACGTGCTTTCGCCGGAGGTACGGGCATATACCTCCTTTAGATCCATATCGTCAGCGCAAATGAATTGAACATAATCGGAGATTCTCTCAAACGAATACACTCCGTTGCCCTGCCATACACCCTCTATCAATTCGCCGCCTTCATCACCGCTGTACGTCCACGCGTACCACCGGCAGGCTAACTCCTCGGGCGGTTTAAGATACACAATATTATCTCCCGGTTCATAGGGGGGAAGGCATTCATATCCGCCGGGATGGTCGTATTCCGGCTCGTCTTCTGCCGATACGGTAATTACCGAAAAAACCGATACCGCCAAGAGCATAACAAGAATAAGACTTATACTTCTTTTAATAGTTTTCATATAATTCCTCCGTTATTTCCGATTAATAACTTCTTCTGTAATTATATCATAAACCCAACTGTTAATGTGCACAAATCGCACGTTATATTATTGTGAAAGACGCACAATAAAGAGTGCGCGCAATATAAAGCAAGAAAACGCACGCAGGGCGCAACTAAGCGGGCAATATAAATCAATTTTTGCTTTATAGGAGTTTCTGTTATTGGAATTCTCAATAACCATTCAAAATGTTTGTTGTAATTCAATGTTTCATAGCAGTTTCCTATAAAGCAAAAACACGGCGCATGCTATGCGCCGTGCCTTATAAATAAATTATTTAACCGTAATTTTACACTTAAGCTTAATCTTTCCGTTAGTCTTAACGGTAATAACCGCTTTACCTGTACCTTTCGCTTTCAGCTTACCGGTAGATTTATTAATAACAACTACCTTCTTGTCACCGGATGTAAAGACAGCCTTGCCTACTTTTCCGACAACCTTAAGCTTAGTAATCTGACCGACCTTAAGGGTGAGCTTCTTCTTATTGAGCTTAGGATTCTTAACGGTAACCTTAAGCTTTTTGCTTACTCCGTTATTTGTCACGGTGATATAAGCCGTACCCTTTTTAAGCGCGGTAACTTTACCGGAAGCGCTGACCTTAGCAATCTTGCTCTTTGATGACTTATAGGTAGTCTTGCCGACAGGATTATTAACCGCAGCGCCTACCTTAAAGGTCTTCTTAACGTAAACGGTAACCTTTGACTTTTTAAGAGTGATGGTGGTTGCCGTATCCTCGGAGGGCTCAACTGCAGTCGCTTCGGTAGCTTCGGTTGCGGGAACTGTAGCGGAAGCGGGCTGGGTGGTCTCGGTATTCTCGGGAGCTGCTGTCGTACCCTCGGCGCCTGTTGCGCTTGTCGCTCCGGTAGACTGAGGAGCTGTAGTTTCAGCCGCGTCGGTCGGCTTGGTGTCGCCGGAACCGGGATTAGTTGATGTGCCGGTCTCGTCGGGCGCGGACTCGGTTACGGGAGCAGTCGCAGTTTCTCCGGACTCGGGATTGGTTACGGGAGCGGTTGTCGCGCCTTCGGCTGTTTCGGAAGCGGTTGTTTCTCCGGGAGCTGTAGTTTCTTCGGCAGGAGTAGTCTCAGCAGCGGGAGCGTCGCCTACATACATCTTCAGCTTATAGGGCAGAGTAATCTTATCAAAATCCTTAAAGGTCTTGCCGTCAACATAATAAACGTCGTCGAGCTGAGCCTCTATCGGAAGAGTTGCCATATCCTCATTAACCGTAAACTCGGCCGTAACGATAACTTTATCGGAGCTGATATCGTAGTTCTCCAGGCTTGTTGAATTAAATAATACCGCCTTATCGGTAACGTCATAGTAAACTCCGCCGATATGCGGGAACTTTACGGTATCCTTATTGATGCTTACCGTACTGCCGAAGCTGAGGCTTCCTTCCATACCGGTAAAGCTTCTGTCAATATCCTCAGCAGTAAAGCTGAGCTTAACTACGTCGTTCTTTTTATATCCGCCGTCAGCCGCGAACGCGGGAATTACCGCGAAAGCCGAGCATAAAATCAAAGCGGATAACACAATTGATAATAGCTTCTTCATAAATTTCCTCCTGAAAACTTATTTCTGTTTTTACAGCTTAGATTTTTCTGTTTAGTGCGGAAAACCGCCTCTAAATTTTATTGTATCATATATAAAAAAGTTTGTCTATTACCTTTTTAAAAAAATCACGGCACATTTTCTGTGCCGTGACGAAAAATTTTATTATTTAGCTTCCTTGCTTTTCTTTCCGACCATCTTAATACATACAACCATCGCAACCGCGTAAAGCACTAAGGTCGCAATTAAGATATAGTCGTAAACGCCGTCGGGATTAGCGGGGCTCTTTGTGGCGCCGAGGATAAGCTCGGACATATTGTTGCCCGTAATACCGGCAATCGCCCACGCAGTGAGCGCAAGTCCGTGGATTTTACTTATCTTATCCATACCGAAGCGTTCGGATAAAAGCGCGGGTAAGGTCGAGAAACCGCCGCCGTAGCCGAGATTAACTACGAGCAGAAGCACAATTACAAGCGCGCCGAGGAAAATTGAGTTCTTTCCGTTCGAGATAGCGAACGGCGCGAGCGTTACCGCCGTAATTATAATACAGCTCATAAAGATTATTTTATAAACCGTGTTTCTCTGCTTCATATTATCGGAGATTGTCGAGTAGCCTATTCGTCCGAGAGCGTTGAACGCCGCCGTAACGGACGGAACGATACTTATAATCGCCGTAAGCACAGCCGCTCCCGCAAAGGCGGTTGAGAGTAGCTGCTTTTCATATGTAATAAGGGCAAGTCCGCAGTGAATGTTGATAAAGAACATAATCCAGATACCGAGGAAGGTTTTATTCTTAAACATCGTGGCGACATTTGTATCGGATTTCTTTGTATCGGGTTCAACCCAGCCCTCCGGCTTTTTAAGAAGAAGATGGCCTAAGAACATCAGCACGAAGTATGCCGCGCCGAGGATATAGAACATCATCGAAATACCGTAGTTTTTCTGGAGCAGCTCCATTATCGGAGTTGCGATAGCCTTAGCCAAGCCGAAGCCCATAATCGAAATACCGGTAGCGAGGCCCTTCCTGTCGGAGAACCAGAGCATAAGCGTCTTAACCGGGGACAGATATCCGATACCGAGACCGATACCCATAATACAGCCGTAGCTGATAAAAATACCGATTAAGGCTAAAACACCTGTCGTAAACTGGATAAAGAAGCCGGTTCCGAGCATACCGAGTGTAAAGCAGATACAGGAAATGAGCGAGGATTTATGAATATCCTTTTCTACCATTCTTCCCGCGAACGCGGCTGACATTCCGAGGAAGAATATCGCGAGCGAAAACGCCCAGCCCACCGCGAACGGGCTCATTCCGATTTTCTCGGCAATAGCCTGCTTAAAGGTTGACCAGCAGTAAACCGTTCCTACCGAACAGTGAATGAGCAGAGCGGGAACTGCTGCTCGCATCCACTTGTTGTTTAGAAAATTCATCGTTATTACCCCTTATACTATTTTTAGCACAATTATTTTACCACAATAAAGTTAAATATTTCAATTCTCGCGGAAGTAGACATTTACAGTATATTGTAGGGGATTTTAGCAACAATGCACAATATATAGTGGAAAAACCGGTTTTTTGCGGTTATTATCGTTAAAATATTATCAAACTCGCGCCTGTTATTTAGCTCCGCCTTTAATAAGACACATAATACCGAACGAAAAAATAAACCCGAAAACGAATCCGAAAATCATCGGCTCACCTCGGGTTTATTATTCGATTTTATTCAGGTTTTATTCCTCGGATTTATCCTCCTGCAGGGTAACCGTAACATCGTAGGTTTTTCCGGTATCCGGCCTGTAGAGGGTTACTTTTATTTTATCTCCCTTTTTATGGTTTTCTAAAACATCGTAAACCTCGGCGAAGGTAGTAACGTTCTTTCCGTCAACCTTGGTAATGATATCGCCGATATTCGCGCCGGTACCGTCCATCGGACCGCTCTTTGAAATTTCTCCGATTTTTATTCCGTAGGTTCCGTCCTCGGATTTAAGGGCAACCGTTCCTACAATACCGATTTTAACCCTGTTTCTAACGTAGCCGTGTCTGATAATACTGTCTACTACCGTCTTGGCGGTATTCGAGGGAATAGCGAAACACATTCCCTCATACTCCTCGAGAGCAATCTTCGAGGTTGAAATTCCGATTACCTGACCATACATATTGCAGAGAGGGCCGCCACTGTTTCCGGGGTTAATAGCAGCGTCGGTCTGAATAAAGCGTGCGTTGTTAGTTATCGAAACCTGACGGTTTGTGGCGGAGATAATTCCCTTTGTTACCGAGTTCTGATAATTGAGGCTTCTCGGGTTGCCGACAACGATAACGTCCTCGGCTACTTCAATCTGCCTGCTGTTTCCGAATGAAGCGGGCTTTAGGTTTTTAGCGTCCGCTTTAAGTACAGCTAAGTCGTAGCGGCTGTCGTAGCCTACTACTCCCGCCTTATATTCCTTCTTATCGGCAGTTATAATCTTAATGAGATATGAGGTTCTGCTGTTGCTGATAATATGAGCGTTGGTAAGGATATATCCGTCGGAGGTAATAACCGTACCCGAGCCCATTGTAGTATAGCTGGTTGAGGTGCCCTGCTGGTCTTCCGTGTAGCAAATAATTCCCACAACCGATTTTTCAACCTTCTTAAAGGAGGCGCTTGTTGAATGTTCAGCCTTTTTTCCGGGCTTTTTATGGAGCTTAAGTCCCTTGAATTTAGGATTAACGTCCTTATGACGGTCGGATTCGGTATATTTCTTAGCCGCTTCGGTCGGCGCTTCGGTAGCAAAGGGATTTGCGCCTGAAGGAACCGTAAAGGAATAGTCGTTCGGGGTTGTATCTCTTTGGAATCCCCTGTCGCCCGAGCTGAGCGAAACATAAGCGATAAAGCCGATAAGTCCCGCTGAAAGCAGCGCGATTACCGTAATTACAAACGCCTTTGCGCCTGAGCTCATAGACTTTTTATTTGACGGCTTCGGAGTATAAGCATAATTCGGGTTATATGCGCCGCTGCTCTGAGGCGGCTGAGCGTACTGAGGCTGCTGATATACGGGAGCCGAGGTGTACGGGGAGTTATAATTCTGCTGAACCTGCGGAGCCTGAGGAGGCTGCATTCTCGGAGCCTGAGGCTGAGCCTGCTGAGGAGCCTGAGGAGGCTGATACTGAGGATTAGGCGCCTGAGTATAGGGCTGAGCCTGCGCGCCGGGCTGCTGAGTATAAGGATAGGGAGCTCTCGGCGGAGCCTGCGGAGGTTTATTCTGCGGCGCGGAATTCACGCGGGGACGGCTGAAATCCTCCCTGCGGTAAACCTTAGCCTCGTCCTGAGCCGGAGCCTGAGGCTGAGCCGGTACCTGAGCCTGCGGCTGAACGGGAGCCTGAGGCGGAACCGGAGGAACGTTAGGCATATTGTTATTGTTGTTATCATAAAAATCACTCATATGTAATTCTCCTTTTTAACTGTCTAAATAGCATTATAATATTTTTTTACGATAAAAACAACAGACAATTTTAATAAATTATTCGTTTTCGCCGATTTTCGCTGACAAATTTTGAAAAATATTCCTAAAAAGGCTTTATTATCTGAGAATATTGTTGTATAATGGTTATAAACATACGGTGCGGACGCGTATCGTGTGAAATAAATCTTCGGAGGTTTTATTATGCCATTAGTTAACGCAAAAGAAATGCTCACAAAAGCAAAGGCCGGTCACTATGCTGTCGGTCAGTTCAACATCAATAACCTCGAGTGGACAAAGTCCATTCTTCTTACTGCTGAGGAGCTTAAATCACCTGTAATTTTAGGTGTTTCCGAGGGCGCAGGTAAATATATGTGCGGTTATAAGACCGTAGTAGGTATGGTTACCGCTATGCTCGAGGAGCTCAACATCACGGTTCCCGTGGCTTTACACCTCGACCACGGCTCATATGAGGGCGCAAAGGCTTGTATCGAAGCAGGCTTCAGCTCAATTATGTTTGACGGCTCTCACTATCCGATCGATGAGAACGTTGCTAAAACAAAGGAATTAGTTGCTACTTGTAACGAGCTCGGTCTTTCAATCGAGGCTGAGGTTGGTTCAATCGGCGGCGAGGAAGACGGCGTTATCGGCGCAGGCGAATGTGCTGACCCGCAGGAATGTAAAATGGTAGCAGACCTCGGCGTTACAATGCTCGCGGCAGGCATCGGCAACATCCACGGAAAATATCCCGACAACTGGCAGGGACTTTCCTTCGAGACTCTTGACGCTATACAGCAGCTCACAGGCGATATGCCCTTAGTTCTTCACGGCGGCACAGGTATCCCCGCTGATATGATTAAGAAGGCTATCACCCTCGGCGTTTCCAAGATTAACGTTAACACCGAGTGTCAGCTCGCTTTCGCGGCAGCTACAAGAGAGTACATCGAAGCAGGTAAGGACCTTGAGGGCAAGGGCTTTGACCCGAGAAAGCTTCTCGCTCCCGGCGCTCAGGCAATTAAGGATACAGTAAAAGAGAAGATGGAGCTCTTCGGTTCCGTAGGAAAAGCATAAGCTATAGTATTAAACAGATAAAGCGGTCGGGTAGATTTTCTGCCCGACCGTTTTTCACTCTTTACTTTTTACTTTTTTCAGCATTTCATATTTATGCTTAGTGGCTATTCCTCCGCGTATATGACGCTGGCTTTTATTAGTATCCAGTATTTCCCTTACCTCACGGTACAAGACGGGATTAACGTGCTTTAAGCGCTGGCTTACGTCCTTATGTACCGTGCTTTTACTTATTCCGAATTTCTTAGCCGCCAGGCGCACCGTCGCCTTGCTCTCAATTATATATTCACCAAGCATCGCGGCTCTTTCTTCCACTATACCTTTCACATATAGCCCTCCAAAATAAGATTATTAGATTATATGCGCAAAAGTTATTTACAATGCTTGATTTTAGCTATATTTTGTTGACTTATTTTTTTTAAAGCATTATAATGAAGACGGAAGTTTTACGGGATGTGTTAACGTGAAAAAACTATTTTCAATCCTGTTATCGGTAATAATATGCCTGAGTACCTGTTTCGCATCGCAAGCCGAGGAAACAGACGCAAAAAGCGACGCGCTTCTCTCAAAATACGGAACAGTCGAAATAATCGAAATGTATCCCGAAATATGCGCATATCTCGCTGAGCAGTTTAGGGCTTATAATACCGATATAAGCGTGGAAAAATTTAATATTAACGTATCCGTAATAGACGCGGTATTTTTCAGCGTAGTTTGCGAAAATCCCGACATCTTTTATGTTGACGCCCACTTTTTCGAGACAACCTCGGTAAACGATACGGGCACGCTTGTTTCGATACGTCCCACCTACCTTTTCGAGCCGGAGGAAATTCCCGCAAAAATCGACGAGTTCGAAAAGGCGGCTTCTTACGTTCGCTTACAGATAAGCGACGACCTTTCCGACGCTTATAAATGCCGTTATCTTCACGATTTAATTGCCCAGTACGTTCACTATGATATGGACGTATATAATCAGAATCCCAACATACGAACCGCCTACGGCGCGCTTATTGAGGGAAACTGCGTATGCGAGGGCTATACGCTTGCGTATAATTATATTCTCTCACAGCTGGGAATTGAGGCGCATTTTGTTCAGAGCTTAAAAATGAAGCACACCTGGTCACTCGTAAAGCTTCAGGATAAATACTACCACGTTGATATTACCCACGACGACCCGAGCTACGATACCTTAGGGCGCGTTCATCACGATTACGTTCTGCTCAGCGATTCCGCCATAAAGGAGAATAACTCTCATTACGACTGGATATCCTCGATTAAAGCGGACGACACCTCCTATGACAATATGTGGTGGAAAAAAATAAACAGCGTTATTTATCCGGTTGACGGCCACGACTACTATATAAACCAGAACTATACGAGCAGCGGTTACGGAGCGTTTATTCAGCGTAACATAAACACCGGCAACGAGCATTGTATTGAAAAAATATACACCCGCTGGACAGTCGACGGCAACGCCGACGGCGCGTTCTGGGATAAAGCGTACAGCTATCTGACCTTTGACGGCGTATATTTTTACTATAACGATACCGGCGGCGTATACCGCCACAGGCCGGGTAACGAAAGCTACTTTGACGTACTATACAGAAAGCCCGAACCGGTAAATGATAATATTTACGGTATCGCGATGCAGCTTGACGGCAGACTCTACATCTCATTAAAGAAGAGCCCCAACGTCGAGGACAATCTGTTTTTAATTGATAAATCCATTCTTAATCAGAACGCCGAACAGCCTGTTCCTGTTACCGAGAACATTTTCTTCGAAACCGAAGACGGTATTACGCTTTGCGAATATATCGACAGGTCGGAAAAACTTACTCTCCCCTCCACGATTAACGATAAAACAATAATTACTCTCGGCGACAATATTTTCAGCGACAGAGCGGAGCTTAAATCAATCATTATCCCCGAGGGAGTCGAACAGCTCGGAAACTCCGTTTTCTACAACTGTCCGAATTTGGAAAGCGTTGTGCTTCCCGAAACTCTCAGAGAAATCGGCAACTCCGCCTTTTACGGGTGCACCTCTTTAGAGGAAATAACTATCCCGAAAAGCGTTACCAAGCTGGGAAAAAATACTTTTTCAGGCTGTATAAATCTCACCATAAAGGGCTACAGGGGCAGTATTGCGGAAACCTACGCCTCAATGTATAAAATTCATTTCATTGCGCTTGACGAGGCTTCCGAGACCGCTCCGACCTCTCCGACGCAGTCACCGGACCCCACCCCCGAAATCAAAACGAAAACAGTAATCAATAAAAGCGATACGCTTTATATAAGTCAGAGCGCATCCCTTCACCCCGAGGGCTCGGGCTATAAATACTCCTCGAGTAAAAAATCCGTAGTCAGCGTAACGGGAAAGGGCGTTATAACCGCCCGCAAAAAGGGTACCGCGGTTATAAAGATAGAAAACGATGAGGTTATCTTTAAGGTAAAGCTTACCGTTAAAAAACCTTATCTCAACAGGAAAAAGCTTACCTTAAAAAAAGGCGGAAGCTTTAAGCTCAAAATCAAAGGCCAGTTCGGACTTGCGACCTTTAAATCAAGCAATAAAAAGGTTGTAACAGTCGGACGAAAAGGTAAAATCAGAGCGAAGAAAAAAGGCTTTGCCGTCATAACCGTTAAAACCAACGGCAGCGTTAAGCTGAAATGCAGGGTTAAAGTTAAATAGCAGAAAAGCTCAGCACCAAACGTGCTGAGCTTTTTAATATATACAGTTTTCTAATTACCGAATACCAGCTTCGCCGTATCTACCGACTCCTTAGCGTCCTTGCAGTAATAATCAGCGCCTATGCTCTTTGCGTATTCGGGAGTTAAAACCGCGCCGCCTACGAAGAATATAACCTTGCTTGAGCCGTCGGGGTTCTGAAGCTCGGGCGTTTTCCTCGCGAGAGTTATAGTTTCCTCCATACTCTTAAGCGTAGTTGTCATAAGCGCGGAAAGTCCTATCATCTTAATATCCTGCTTAATCGCGGTCTCGATTATAAGCTCCGGAGCAACGTCGCGGCCTAAATCCACAACGGTGTAGCCGTAGTTATCGAGCAGTACCTTTACGATATTCTTTCCGATATCGTGGATATCTCCCTTAACGGTAGCGAGGATGATTTTTCCCTTGCTGACGGGAGCGTTATCGGTTTTAGTAAGATACTTTTTAATAACCTCGAAGCACACCTGAGCGACGTTCGCGCTCTGGATAAGCTGAGGCAGGAAGATTTTATTGCTCTCAAAATCCGCTCCGACCTTATCAAGTGCGGGAATAAGCTCGCCGTTAATTATTTCCATAGCGTCCTTAGTTTCAAGCGCTTTTTCCGAAAGCGCCTTTGCTTCACCCTTAAGACCGTTTATAACCGCGTCGCGCAGCGTTATTCTCGAGCTTATAATCTTAGGCTTTTCAGCTTTAACCTCGTTATATTTTTCAATAAAGTCCTTCGAGTTTTTATCAATATTCGCAAGCACCTTATACGCTCTCACGGAGCCTGTCATAAGCTCGTCGTTGGGGTTGATTATCGGAAGGTCAAGCCCCTCCTCAAGCGCCATAGTCAGGAAAATATGGTTAACCAACGGACGGTTCGGAAGCCCGAAGCTTATATTGCTGACGCCGAGACAAGTTTTACATCCAAGCTCGGTTTTTACCCTGTGCAGCGCTTTAAGGGTTTCTACGCAGCCCTCCTGTTCCGCTGATACGGTAAGCGTCAGGCAGTCGATATAAACATCCCTGCGAGGGATTCCGAGTTCTTCGGCACGCTTGACTATCCTCTTTGCGATTTCAAACCTGCCCTCGGCGGTTTTTGGAATACCGTTTTCGTCAAGAGTAAGTCCGATTACGCAGGCGCCGTACTTTTTAACGAGCGGAAGCACCGCGTTAAGCGACTTTTCCTCGCCGTTAACCGAGTTGATAATCGGCTTTCCGTTATAAACCCTGAGCGCCGCTTCGAGCACGTCGGGCTTTGTGGAGTCAATCTGAAGCGGTACGTCTACCACCGACTGGAGCGCCTTGATTACCCTCACCATCATTTCCTTCTCGTCAATTTCGGGATGTCCGACGTTGACGTCGAGGATATCCGCGCCGGCGTTCACCTGGCTTATCGCCTGAGAAAGAATATAATCTATATCGTTGTTGACGAGAGCTTCCTTAAACAGCTTTTTGCCCGTAGGATTGATTCTCTCGCCGATAATTCTCGGCTCGCTTACCGCGACAGCCGAAGTACCCGAGCAAACCGCCGTTTCTCTTTTATAATCGGCTTTCTTAAATTTTTTAGTATCAATAACCCTTTTAAGCTGCGCTATATATTCCGGAGTAGTACCGCAGCAGCCTCCGACGAGCTTCACGCCGCCGAAGTCGATAATTTCACTCATACAGGCGGCGAAATCCGCAGGGGTTACGTTATAAGTATTGCTGTTCGGGTCGGGAAGTCCGGCGTTCGGCTTAACGAATATCGGAAGCGAGGTGCATTTCGTAAACTCCTTAACAATCGGGGTAAGCTCGCGCGGACCGAGCGAACAGTTTACTCCGAGCGCGCTGACGCCCAGACCCTCTAAGGTAAGCGCGGCGCAGGCTACGCTCACTCCGGCAAAGGTGCGTCCGTTTTCCTCGAACGTCATCGACGCAACTACGGGTTTATCGCTGTTTTCCTTAGCGGCGAGAACTCCCGCTTTAAGCTCGAGCAAATCGGTAAAGGTCTCGAAGAAGATTAAATCCGCTTCCTCTCCTGCCAGTACCTGCTCCTTAAATAAATCATAAGCCTCGTCAAAGCTCAGAGATCCCGCGGGCTCAAGAAGCTGACCGATAGGGCCTATCTCGAGCGCCACAAGCGCCTTATCCTCAGCCGCAGCGCGGGCGTTTTTAATAGCCGCCTTTATCAGCTCGCTGACGGTATAACCGCTTTCTTTCATCTTATATGAATTAGCTCCGAAGGTATTGGTCGTAACAATCATCGTACCCTCGTTTATATACCTGCGGTGGATATCAATTACAACCTCGGGACGGTTTATATTCAAGGTCTCGGGGATTTCACCGAGCTTAAGCCCGGCTTTCTGGAGCATTGTGCCCGTAGCTCCGTCGAGCAGTATAAAATCATTTTTCAGTAAATTTTCAAAAGTCACAGCGTTCACCTGTTTTCCTGAATTCACAAGATTCTCTTAAATTACAGCTTGCGCAGCCCGAGCGTTTTTTCTCAATCGGGGACGCGCTTATTCCGATTATCGCGGTAACGGATTTAGTAGGAGTTAAAAGCGAGCTTCCGCTTGCGCAGAGCCCGATTTTTCTCGGAGCGTCAAGAAGCTGTAAAAACAGCTTTTGCAGCTCTATAGGGTAGTCGCCGTAGCCGGGCGAAAACCTGTGAGTTAAATACTTTCCCGGATTTTCCGCGGCTATTATATCATCCAGCTTATCGCAAACCTGCTCAACCGCCGCGCTCGCCATAGCGTCGAGCACAACCGCCTCGGACATATCCTCGACCGACGCGGAGCGAATCAGCTTATCAACCGGGTTTCCGACTGTCGCGCACAAAATCACGGCGGACTCACAGCCCTTAAGGTGCTTTTTTATATCCTCGCCCTTAAGAAGTCCGCCTTCCTCTATCGGAATTTGCTTATACAGATATTTTACCGCGGAAACGGAAAGGATTTTTTCCTCGCACTTATCGAGCAGGGCGTTCATCTTTTCGTCGGGCTCAACCTTGTTTCCGCCGAGGTATCGTAAAACCTCTCCCCTGTTAAGTTTTCCGAGCTTTATCATAATAGATTACCGAGCGCGTCGGTTATTCTGCGGGCAACGTAGGGGTTGTTCATTGTATAAAGATGAATTCCGCTGACGCCGTTTGCGATTAAGTCGACGCACTGGTCAACCGCATAGGCGATTCCCGCGTCGCGCAGAGCTTCGGGATTATCCTCATATCGGTTCATAATACGGCTGAACTTCGCGGGGAGCGAGGCTCCGCATAACGAAACCATTCTCTGAATCTGCTTTTTATTTACAACCGGCATAATTCCCGCTTCTATCGGAACGTCAATTCCCGCGAGCTTACAGCGCTTCTCAAAATCGTAGAAGCTCTTATTGTCGAAGAAAAGCTGAGAAATTAAAAACTGAGCTCCGTTATCAACCTTTTTCTTAAGGTTAATAATATCCTCAACCTCATCCTCAGCCTCGGGATGAACCTCGGGGTAGCAGGCGCCGGCAATATGAAAACCGCCTTTACTCTTAATAAATTGCGCAAGCTCGCTGGCGTACTTAAAATCGGTCTTAGGCTCCATATCGGGAACCTTATCGCCTCTTAAAGCGAGCACGTTTTCAATATCGTTTTTCTTAAAATTATCGAGCGCAGCCTCAACCTCGGCTTTAGAGCTGTTTACGCAGGTAATATGCGCGAGCGGCTCAATATTATAATCGTGCTTTATCTTAGCGGCTATAGCGCAGGTATTATCCGCTGCGGTACCGCCGGCTCCGTAGGTAACGCTGACGTAAGCGGGCTTAAGCGAGCAGAGCTCCTCGAGCACGCCGTAAACCGACTCAATCGGAGAAGTTTTCTTAGGAGGGAAAACCTCAAAGCTGAGCAGGGTTTTTTCACTTTTATACATATCAATTATATTCATAATATCACCTGGAATAAAAAACTACTAAAATAATACCATACTCTGCCGATTTAGTAAAGCAAAGGATTTGACATTAGCGGTATTTGTGGTAAAATGATTAAGGTAAATTTTTAAAACTGAGGATAATGTAATGAAACTATCACTTGTTATACCCTGTTATAACGAACAGGATAATGTTGAGCTTTTCTACGAGGAAACCGTCAAGGCATTTAAGGACGCGTCATTTGACTACGAATTTGTATTTGTAAACGACGGCAGCAGCGATAACACCCTTGAAAAGCTGAAAAAATTATATAATGAAAAAATTGAAAGCAATATAACCGTCGTATCCTTCAGCCGAAACTTCGGTAAGGAATCCGCGATTTACGCCGGACTTAAAAACTGCGACGGCGACTATATCTCGCTTATTGACGCGGACTTGCAGCAGCGCCCTGAGGTTGTGCTCGAGATGATGGAAATTCTTAAAAACGAGCCCGAGTTCGACTGCGTGGCGGCGTATCAGGAAACGCGTAAGGAAAGCTCCGTTATGACGGGCTTTAAGTCGGGTTTCTATAAGCTGATAAACAAGCTCAGCGAGGTTGAGCTTCACGCCGACGCGAGCGATTTCAGAACCTTCTCCCGCGGAGTTGCGGACGCAATCCTCGAGATGTCCGAATATCACCGTTTTTCAAAGGGTATTTTCAGCTGGATAGGCTTCAACACGAAGTACATCCCCTACGAGGTTCAGGAGCGAAACGCCGGCGAAACAAAATGGAGCTTTACGAAGCTCGTAAAATACGCGTTCAGCGGAATTTCCGCTTTCTCAACAAAGCCCCTGAGTCTTGCGACATATACGGGAATGATAACCTCGTTCGCGGCGATAATTTATCTTATTGTCGTAATTATTCAGAGGCTGTTCTTTAATATGGCGGTAAGCGGTTACGCAACGATTGTAGGCTTAATCCTCTTGCTCGGCGGAATCCAGCTTTTCTGTATCGGTATTATCGGCTCGTATCTCGCTAAGACGTATATTCAGAGTAAGAAACGACCGATATATATAGCGAAGGAAATATTAAAAAGATAA
>CAJOFK010000033.1 GCA_905234015.1 uncultured Ruminococcus sp. | reverse complement strand
GCTGCGCTTTCTCCGGCAAGCCTGCCGGTAGCCCAGGCTATTATAAGATTAAAGCCTCCGGTATACGCGTCAACGTCTATTACCTCGCCCGAAAAATACAAGCCCTTAACAAGCTTGCTCTCCATCGTTTTCGGGTTGATTTCGCTTACCTTGACTCCGCCCGAGGTTATTATCGCCTCGGATATCGGACGCGGCTTTGTAATCCTGATTTCAAAATTCTTTAAAAGAATTACAAGCGCTTTTCTTTCCTCTTTCGTAAGGGAGTTGCACTTTTTCGCTGTGTCAATACCCCACCTTTTAAGTATAACAGGAATCAGCTTTTTCGGCAATAGCTTTGAGAGAGAATTACCGGCGCTTTTATTAATATTTTCCTTTAAATCGCGCTGAATACGCAAATCGAGAGCTTCCTCGCTCAGAGCGGGCTTTAAATCAATATGCGCCGTATAACCGAGCGAATAGTCCCTCATATTACAGCTTGCGGAAAGAACTATCGGCCCCGAAATCCCGAAATGAGTAAAAAGCATTTCACCGAAATCGTCGTAAACAGTCTTACCGCCGTCGGTTTTAATCTTAAGCCCGACGTTTTTAAGCGACAGCCCCTGAAGCGCCTTACAATCCTCATC
The DNA here is from genome assembly GCA_905234015.1 of uncultured Ruminococcus sp. GTDB lineage: Bacteria > Bacillota > Clostridia > Oscillospirales > Acutalibacteraceae > Ruminococcoides. The sequence continues at coordinate 18,617 of CAJOFK010000033.1, read as the reverse complement.
ATCGCTTTCAAGCGGAACAAGCGAGGGCTTAGGCTCAATTACAGTATGCCCGAGCCTGCGTGCGAATTTATAACCGTCGCCGACAGTACCCGTGCGCGGATAGCTCATACCGCCCGAGGCTATTATAACACTGTCGAATTCATACGTTTTACCGCCTGCCTTAACGGACTTTACCGAGCCGTTTTCGGCAGTTATATCCTCTACCTCTTTATATATGATTTTTGCGCCGCCGTTTTCGGCGAAGGCTCTCATTGTATCTACAACGTCAACCGCCTTATCGCTTACGGGGAACACGCGGTTTCCGCGCTCGATTTTAGTTTTTAAGCCCTGCGACTCAAAAAATTCGATTATATCATACGGCGGAAAATTATTTACCGCGCTGTAGAGAAACTTATTATTTACCGGAACGTTTTTCATAAACTCGGGTATATCGCAGGCGTTGCAGAGGTTGCACCTGCCCTTACCGGTTATCATCAGCTTACGCCCTACTCTCGGCATTTTCTCAAAAACTGTGACCTCGGCTCCGTACATAGAAGCGAAGCCCGCCGCCATAAGCCCCGAGGCTCCGGCGCCGATAACGGCAACCTTACTCATTTTTAGGTTCCTGAGTATTTGTATCGTAAACGCCCTGATGGTTCCAGACCTTCTCGAGCTCCTTAAAGGTTTCCGTAACCTCGTCCTTCTTCTCGAGAACCGTCGCAACGATAAGCGCGTTAATAAGGCTTAGGGGAGCTACGAGCGAATCTACTACTGACGCCATATCGCTTCGCGCGATAAGCACCTCGTGAGCAACCGCTACAAGCGGAGATACCATACTGTCGGTAATAGCTATAACGTTAGCTCCGCGCTGCTTAGCGAGAGTCATTGAGTCAACCGCCATTGTGCTGTATCTCGGAAACGAAATTCCTATCATAACGTCGTCCTTGCGGATACGGAAAAGCTGCTCGTAGGTATGAGTTTTAGAGGTATCGGTAATAACCCTTACGTTATCGAAAATAAGTCCGAAATAATAACCGAGGAACTGCGCGAGCGACGCGGTTGAACGCACGCCGAAGATATAAATCCTGCGCGCCTTAACGATAGACTTAACCGCGTTCATAAAATCCTCGTGAGAGGTTTCCTCGAGTGTACGTCGGATTTTATCTATATCCTGATTCATAATCGAATCGAGAACGTCGTCGTCGCCGATACGGTTAGTAGTTACGTCGATACGCTGAACGGAGGTGAGCTTATCGCGAATCATCTCCTGCATAGCCTTCTGAAGCTTAGGATAACCGGAATATCCGAGCTCGGTCGCGAAGCGCACTACCGTACTCTCGGAAACGCCGACAGTCTTACCGAGCTTTGACGCCGTCATAAACGCCGCGCGGTCGTAATGCTCCTCTATAAAAGCCGCGATACGCTTCTGGCCCTTTGAAAACGTACTCATCTTCATTTCAATTCTTGAGAGTAAATGTTCTACCATTTTTTATACTTCCTTTATATATAACTTTATTAAGTTGATTTCAAATCAGCAACTTCATTTTACCACTTAAACTTGCAAAACTCAACTGTTTTTAAGGAATTTTTGAAAAATTTTGCAAGATTGGGTAATATTCACATCATTTTCTTGCATTATGCAAATTATTATGTTAGAATAATCAAGTATTATTATAAGCAGGAAGCAGCGGCCGGTTGATAGCAGAACGTATCCCAAGTATCCAAAACATGACAGGGACGCTTCCGTACGGGGGATATGAATTTTAAGAAAGGAACGTCCGCGCCTGACGTGGACACTTAAAAAATATGATTGCAATAATAGATTACGGTGCGGGTAATATCCGCAGCGTATACAAGGCGCTTAAGTTTATCGGCGCCGAATGTAAAATCACGAGCGATAAAGACGAGATACTTAACGCCGACGCCGCCATACTGCCCGGTCAGGGAGCCTTCGGCGACTGTATGAGCTCGATGGAAAAATACGGCATTAAGGATACCGTTAAAGAGTTCATAAATTCAGGCAAGCCGTTTCTCGGAATCTGCGTAGGCTTACAGCTGCTTTTTGAGGAAAGCGAGGAAAGTGAAAACGTTAAGGGGCTCGGTATTTTTAAGGGTAAGATAAAGAAAATCCCGTATGAGGAAGGCTTAAAAATCCCGCATATGGGATGGAACAGCCTCGACATTATAAAAGGCGGAGGAATTTTTAACGGAGTTGAAAACGGCTCCTACGTTTACTTCGTTCATTCCTATTACCTCGACGCGGAGGATAAGGACATAGTCAGCGCTCAGACGCAATACGGCGTAAAAATTGACGCGGCAGTAAGCAGCGGCAACGTATTCGCAACCCAGTTCCACCCGGAAAAAAGCGGAGATACCGGACTTAAGATACTGAGGAACTTTAAACAATTGACAATTAATAATTAATAATTGACAATGAATGTCGAGAAGAAAGCTCCGTCATAAGAGCAACCGTTATATCCCGACAATATTTGTACGCAAGCTCCGCTTGCGGAGCACATTAATTCGGTCGGGTATTTAAGTTATATCAGATTCATCTTCTCGACCGTAATTTTCAATTCTAAATTCTCCATTCTTAATTGTTCCGACTGCAAGGAGGAAACTTTTATGTACGCAAAACGAATAATCCCCTGCCTGGATGTAAAAAACGGCAGGGTTGTAAAAGGAATGAGCTTCGTTAATCTCGTAGACGCGGGCGACCCGGTCGAGTGCGCAAAGCAGTACGATAAGCAGGGCGCGGACGAGCTCGTATTCCTCGATATAACCGCCTCGAGCGACGTGAGAAGCATCGTAGTCGAGATGGTAAAAAAGGTCGCCGACTGCATTTTCATTCCGTTCACCGTAGGCGGCGGAATAAGAAGCGTAGACGATTTTAACGAAATTCTGCGCGCCGGAGCCGATAAGGTCAGCGTTAATTCCGCTGCGATAAAGCGTCCCGAGCTTATTAACGAGGCGAGCGAAAAATTCGGCAGCCAGTGCGTTGTAGCCGCTATCGACGCTAAGCGCAAGGGCGACAGCTGGGAGGTTTATATAAACGGCGGCAGAGTTCCGATGGGAATTGACGCGGTTGAATGGGCTGTTGAGTGCGAAAAGCGCGGCGCGGGCGAAATCCTCTTAACCAGTATGGACGAGGACGGTCAGAAGCAGGGCTACGACTTAGAGCTCACGAGAGCGGTTTCCGAAAGGGTAAACATTCCGGTTATCGCAAGCGGCGGCGCGGGAGCGCTTGAGCACTTTTACGACGCTTTTACCGAGGGCAAGGCTGACGCGGTATTAGCCGCTTCGCTGTTCCACTTCGGCGAAATCCCGATTCCGGAACTTAAGGAGTATCTTAATAAAAAAGGAATATCGGTGAGACACAGCTGAATTTCGCTAATTGCTGATTAAATAGTATTATATGACGATGGGGCGACTCTTTCTCTTTTCGAGATTTGAGTCACCCCATTAATTATTTTATATCAGTTTTTATTTTCCAAATCAATCGAAACCGGTTCTCCGAAATACTTAACGTTAGAGAAGCACTTATATGCCGAAACGGAGTACGACATAATCTTAAGCTTTTCCATAATCGTCTTATCGCTGTCGGAATTATTATCCGCGGTAGTTTCAAGCTCCGCCTTTTTATAAACGTTGTTATCAAGGCAGAACTGCTCGGGCGTATCGGTAATCAGGTTGGTGCCTGTTTCGTCCTCTCTGTATACGCGGTACGAGGCGGTGCTGTCGTCGGCGCTCCAGTTAAGGATATTATATCCCTCGCACTTCTCAATCGAGAGCTGCTTTACGGATAACGGCTCGGTCACCTTCTTGTACTTTGAAGCATCATCGCCCCTGAAGCGGTAAACGATATCCTTTCCGTCGGTGCGGTAATTCGAGTAAATCCTGGCGGCGATGTTGCTGTTGGTTACGCTTACGGCGGCCGCGCTCTCGGCGGTGTCGAGGTAGTTCTCGGCAACAGTAAGCGACTTCTCGGTATTAGGAGTCATATCGTTAGTTCCGGTAAGGTAGATACACTCCTTATCAAGCGAAGAAATGTTGTTGTTATAAATCTCGGTATTATCAGAGCCGTAGTTTACGCGCACGCCGTAGGATACGGTCTTGCTGATATTATTCTCTAAAAGCTCGGTTTTATCCGACTCGCGGACGAGCACGCCGCAGTCGCCGGTATCGGCAACGCTGTTGTTGCGCAGCTTAGTAGACTGAGCCTTGTTGAGCTTAATTCCGGTCTTATTCGCTGTGCTTACGGAATTATCCTCAAACTTCGTATTAAGACTTCCGGAGTAGATATAAGCTCCGGCGTTTACGGTATTCTTAATAGTGTTGTCGGTTAAGCTGAGGTTCTCGCAGGTTCTAACCGAAACACCCATATCCTGAGTAGTGTCTACGGTATTCTTTTTTATTTCGGTATCCGAAGCTTTATAGGCATAAATTCCGGACATCTTAAAATTCTTTACTTTATTTGACTCGATTATTACGTTCTTATCAGCAATACCCGCGGCGGTCGGAGTAAGGTAAATTCCGCGTCCGCTGTCAACGGTTCCGTTCTTAACGGAGTTATTGCTTACGGTCATATTCTCGCAGCCCTTAACCTCGATTCCGTTAGAGGTTGATGAAACCGAGCCGCTCGCGTTAACCGAGTTGTTTTTAACAACCGAGTTTACGGCGTAGTTAAGCTGAACGCCTACCGCGACGTTGCCCTTGATTGTGTTGGGCTTTGAGTTTCCTTCCTCGTCAACTCCGGCATTAACGCCGTAAATATAATAGGTTCCGGGGAGAACTCCGGTTTTCTTCTCTTTCTTTTCGTAATACTCGCCCATAGCCCTGATACCTGTAGAGCGCACATAGGTGTTGTTCTTCTTGCGCAGGGTAATTTCGTTATCGTAGATATAGAGCTTTGAGTCAGCAATCTTCGAGTTGCACTCGTCGGCTGTCATCTTATAGGCGTTGGTGAAGTTATAGCCCGAGCCCGAGGTCATACTCCTCGCGTCAACTCCGAGCCCTACATATTCCATACGGTTGCTGTAGATTTTTGAATTAGTCCAGTATACGGCATAAACCGTTATTCCGCCGATATTGCGGAAGTAATTATCGTGAACCTGAATATTATCGAAGGGCTTGCCGAGTACGGCGTGATGGCTTCCGATAGCACGGAACTTGTTGTGGAAATTAGAGTAGCTGAGGGTTATATTCTTACACGGAGTGTTATCAAACTGAGAGAACTCGGGCATAGCCTCGGAGGTGTTTACGTCGAGCTGAATAGCCTCGCGGCCGCCGTCGTTTTCAAAGATGTTAACGCCCTTATCGTTAATAAAATTACACTTAGTTATAGTTGCGTCAGTGACTCCGCCGAGCTCGATATCGTGGCAGTTGTAGTTGTTTCTGAATACGCAGTTCTGAATCGTGATATTCTTAGCGTGAGCGAATCTGAGCGTTGAGTGCTGAATACGCCAGTTAGCGGTTCCCGCCTGAGAATAAGGCACAGCGGCGTCCCACGTTCCTCCGTCTATCGTGATATTCCTCGCGCCGTTATAAGCGGAAGCCGAGGAGGCTTTTCCGTTATAGCCGTTGCGGAGCAGATTTCCGTAATAGCGGAAGTAACAGCCCTCAGCCTTAAGGGTGGTGTTGCTGTAAATTTTTAAAGTTCTGTCGAGGGCGTAGTTTCCCTTAGGCACGGTTACTACAGCCTTCTTTTTATCGGTCGCCTTCTCACGCGCTTTATCTAAAGCGGCGTTGAGCGCCTTGCTGAAATTCTTTCCGTACTTTTTAGGCTTGAATTTTTTACTGTATTTTCCGCACACTACCTCTACGGTGCCCTTTGAGTTCGTAAAGCTCACGGCGTGCGAAACTGAAATTGTCGATATACTCACGGCAATTAAAACAACAAGCATAACCGCCGTACTTCTTAAAATTGATTTTTTCATTAGCTTTCCTTTTTAAACTCCAATATTTTTTCATTCAATACACATAAAAGCGCACATTGTACCGCGCTGTCCCTGAGTTGCGCGGTGCGACCATAAAAGCTGACTGCTGCACTTAGTGCATACGTCGCTTACGGTGATATTTTCCGGCAATACGCCGGTGTTAAGTAAAATCTGCCTGTTAGCTTCAAGCAGGTCAAGCATAAACTTATTATTCTCTTTAGGAAATATAAATTTATCGCAATAGAGGTCGTTCAGCTTATAAAACTCGTCGGCGCAGGCTTTATCAACCTCGTAGCAGCATTTCGAGATAGCGGGACCGACGGCGCATTTTAAATCCGCGGGCTCGGTGCCGAAGCGCTCGCCCATTTTTTTAACGACCTTTTCCCCTATCCTGCCGACGGTACCTCTCCAGCCGGCGTGCGCAAGACCTATCGCCTTATTCTTTACGTCAACAAAAAACAGCGGCGTACAGTCGGCGTAATAGGTAACGAGGGTAACGTTTTTCTCGTTCGTGATAAGCGCGTCAACGCTTTCGATATCGCGCGGCTTCGTAATTCCGACTCCCAGGTCCTTTGAGCTCACCTCGCGCACAAAGGTATTATGGTCCTGAGCCGAGGCGACGAGGGTATTAAAATCGAGCCCTATGCTTCGGCAGATTCTGCGGTAATTATCTATTACGTCATCCTTATTATCTCCGCGGTTTAAAGCTAAATTCATCGAGGAAAAAATTCCCTTGCTCACTCCGCCGAGACGCGTAGAAAATCCGTGCCTGATAAATTTTATTTCTTTTAAAGAATTATATGTCAAATAAGGAACTGTGTCCTTATTATTCAGCTTCATTACTTTACTTTCAAAAAACACATATACCACCGATTACATTATATTACAAAACTGTAAAACTTGCAAGATGAAATATTATATGTTAAAATAATATTCACAAATAATTTTCGGATTTTACAGCGAGGCAACAGATATGAGCAAAAAACTTTTCGGAAAAAATATTGAACCAAACTGCACCTACTGCGACAACTTCAACACCGATGCGGAGAGCGCTTTCTGTGAGGCTAAAAAAGAAATTAAAAACGGAAAATGCAGGAAGTTTTCCTACAATCCGACGCTGAGAACTCCGAATATCGAAGCTCAGCTTATGCAGTTTAGTAAAGAAGATTTTGAAATATAAGGAAGCGCGCGCAACTAAGCGCGCGCTTTCTTCAGCCATCGCTTGCGCGCACGCAGGGCGCAACTGAGCGGGAAATATAAAATGTTTTTTTACTTTATAAGGAACGCAGTTTCTTATAAAGGTAACAAAAAGGAGCCGGTTTTTCCGGCTCCTTTCTCTTATCACTTCCCTCTTACCACTTACCGTTTACATATAGCAGCTCGCTATCTTTTTTAATCTTGCTTCGGCTGATTTGATATGACGGGTTACGGTTGAGGGGTTAAGGCTGAGCTCACCCGCGATATTCTTCATACTCCTTCCGTTTAAATAATACTCGCAAATACAGTAGCGCTGGCGGTCGGTAAGCTCGTTTATTATCGCCTTGTTGAGAATCTTTTTCATTCTCAGTATTTCGCCCGAGTTATTCTCGCTGCAGTCAAAATCATACTTCGGCATCTGTTTTTCCGCAAGGTCGGAAAGCGAAATAAGCTTATGCCGCATTTTCCTTAACCTCTGCCCTCTCCTTAAGCATTTTTGCCGTGTTGATAAGGTCGTAATATACATACCTGTAGAAAGCTATAATTGAATTGATGTTTTCCTCGTTGCGCGGTTTTTCCTCGGCGAGGATTTTTTCGTACTTATTCATTGTTTTTTTGATATTTTCGGCGTCCTTATAATACTCTTCCGCCCATTCGTTATAGTTCATTTTCGTTCCTTTCGCTAAATATTTCCACAAATAAGATTACCGGGGCTGTAACCTTGATTATATTATAGCAGAACATCCGTTCTATTTCAATAGAATATCGAATATTTGTTCGATTTTTATGCAAAGTCCCTTTGTCAGGACTCTGCATATACAAAGAAAAAAATAACGCACAGGCAATCACCTGTGCGTTAAGTCAGCAACTTAATCGTCATCATCGGGAATCTGAGGAGGGTCGTTTTCATAAGCGCGTTTTTTAATTGAAACACCGTCGAACTTAAGGCGCATTGAAATTCGTCCGTTGAAAACCTTACGACATTTAGGGCAGCGGAACTTAGCGACAAAGTTCTTATTCTTAACCTTAAAACGAGTGAGCTGTTCAACCCTGATTCCGCAATCCTCGCAGATAAAATACAGCTTCGACTTATCTATAAGCGGATTGTTTATATCGGTAATCAGCTTATTCTTAAAGGTTATTCTGCGGTAGAACTCATCGTCCGCGTCGGAAATATAACCCGCAAATTTCTTCTTGCTGTAAAGCTTTTTAAGACACTCAAGGCTTAAAAGCGCGTCGGTATAGGCGCGGTGGAGCTCGTCCTCGGTACTCTCTATGCCGAGCATTTCGGCGCAGTTAAGCAGTCCGAGCTGAGCGGCAGGGTTATGAACGTCGAGCATATACTCGCAGTATTCCTGTAAATTGAGATAGCTCTTTAAGAAAGGTATTTCGCTGTCGCCGTTATAGAAGTTGAAATTATCCATAAGCGTAAGAATATCGGAGGTACCCCACGTCAGAATTACGCTCTCGCCCGCAAATTCGCCGAAGGCTCTTGTCGCGTTCTCAAAGCTTACTCCCTTTTCAAAAAGCTCCTCGTTGGAGATATGAGTAAGCGCGGCGATATGACTCGACAGCTTTTTACCGATAACGGGCTTTACAAGCACCGAAAAAGTATCGATAACCTCCAGCTTATCGTTAACCTTTACGGCTCCGAACTCGATTATTTCGTTAACATAATGATGAACCTTCTTACTGTAGGAGCCGTTCCATTCTAAATCAAGTATTACAATATCCATTAATTACTTCTTTCTGAACTGCTGTTTCATTCTCTGTTCTTTTGATAAAATCATTTTTCTCATTCTGATGTTGTTGGGCGTAACCTCAACGAGCTCGTCGTCCGCGATAAACTCGAGGCACTGCTCAAGCGAAAGTACGGTAGGCGGAGTAAGCTTTAAGGCGTCGTCAGAGCCCGAGGCACGGGTATTTGTAATATGCTTTTTCTTGCAGACATTTACGACGATATCGCCCGCCTTCGGGGACTCGCCGACAATCATTCCCTCATAAACGGGAACTCCGGCGCCGATAAACAGACGGCCCCTGTCCTGAACCTGGAAAAGTCCGTAGGCTACGCTGTCGCCTGTTTCATACGCGACTAAAGAGCCCTGATGACGGGTAATAATCTCGCCCTTAAACGGCTCGTAGGAGTCGAAAACGTGGTTCATAATACCGTTTCCGTTAGTATCCGTTAAAAACTCGGGGCGGTAGCCCATAAGACCTCTTGACGGAATTTTAAACTCGATATGAGTAATGCCGCTTTCGCGCGTACCCATATTCACGAGTTCCGCCTTGCGGGAGCCGAGCTTCTCCATAACGGCTCCGACGTAGCTGTCGGGAACCTCAATCATAAGATACTCAACCGGCTCGCACAAAACGCCGTCAATCGTCTTAGTGATTACCTGCGGACGCGATACCTGAAATTCGTAGTTCTCGCGGCGCATTGTTTCTATTAAAATCGAAAGATGAAGCTCGCCTCGTCCGCTTACCTTGAAGGTATCGGCGGAATCGGTTTCCTCAACCCTCAGCGCGATATTTGTTTCAATCTCGCGGAAAAGCCTGTCGCGGATATTACGCGAGGTGACGTATTTACCGTCCTGACCGGCAAACGGCGAGTTGTTTACCATAAAGTTCATACTTACGGTAGGCTCGTCTATTTTAACGAACGGAAGCGGCTCGATATTCTCGGTATCACAGATAGTTTCACCGATATTTATATCGCCTATTCCGCTTACACATACGATATCGCCGTATGTCGCGGTTTCGGATTCTACTCTCTTTAAGCCCTCAAACTGATAGAGCTTTGAAACCTTAACGTTAGTAGTAGTGCCGTCGCTGTGGCAGAGCACAGCCTGCTGGCCGTTTTTAACCGTGCCTCTCTCTACCCTGCCGACGCCGATTCGTCCGATAAACTGATCGTAGTCGATATTTGAGAGCAGAAGCTGAAGTCCGCCGTCGGGGTCGCCCTCGGGCGCGGGGATTTCGTTTATTATCGCATTAAACAGCGGCGTCATATCCTCGCCCTTTTCGTAAGGGTCGTCAGACGCGTAGCCGTCTCTCGCGGAAGCGTATACAACCGGGAAATCAAGCTGATCCTCGTCGGCTCCGAGCTCGATAAACAAATCAAGAACCTCGTCTACTACCTCCTCGGGACGAGCTCCGGGACGGTCGATTTTATTAAGCACTACTAAAGGCTTCTTGCCGAGTCCGAGCGCCTTTTTAAGCACGAATCTCGTCTGAGGCATACAGCCCTCGAACGCGTCTACAAGCAGCAGAACGCCGTCCACCATCATAAGGATACGCTCAACCTCGCCGCCGAAATCGGCATGGCCGGGAGTATCTACAATATTAATCTTAGTACCGTTATACATAACGGCTGTGTTTTTTGAAAGGATAGTAATTCCGCGCTCGCGCTCGAGGTCGTTAGAGTCCATAACCCTCTCGTTTACTTCCTCGTTTTCGCGGAAAACTCCGCTCTGCTTCAAAAGCTGGTCAACGAGGGTAGTTTTACCGTGGTCAACGTGAGCGATAATCGCGACATTGCGCAAATTTTCCCTTGTACTCATACAATCATTCCTTTAAATTACTCATAATATTTCATAAAATTACCTAAATATAAATTATATCACTAAACAATTAAAATTTCAACTTTTAAAGCCGTATATTTTTGCGGGTTTAAACGTTACAGTAAATTCACTTTACTTTATTCTGAATTTGTGATAAAATTAACAAGAATGGAAGTATACTATAAATATGTAAAAAAGTATGTAAAATTCAGGAGGTCATTTTATGGGTTTAACTATTGCGCAGAAAATTATTAAAAACCACATTGTAGACGGCGAAATGATAGTCGGTCAGGACATCGGTCTTAAGATTGACCAGACTTTAACGCAGGACGCTACAGGTACTATGGCTTATCTCGAGTTTGAGGCTATCGGAGTTCCGAGAGTTAAGACCGAGAAGAGCGTAGCTTACATAGACCACAACACTCTCCAGACAGGCTTTGAGAACGCGGACGACCACCGCTTCATTCAGTCAGTTTGTAAAAAGCACGGAATTTACTTCTCACGTCCGGGCAACGGAATCTGTCATCAGGTTCACCTTGAGCGTTTCGGCAAACCGGGCAAAACCTTAATCGGCTCAGACAGCCACACCCCCACAGGCGGCGGTATCGGTATGCTCGCTATCGGCGCGGGCGGTCTCGACGTAGCCGTAGCTATGGGCGGCGGCGCTTACTATATCACAATGCCTAAAATGGTTAAGGTTAACCTTACGGGTAAATTACGCCCCTGGGTCAGCGCTAAGGATATCATCCTTAAGGTGCTCGAGGTTATGTCCGTTAAGGGCGGCGTAGGTAAAATCGTTGAGTACGCCGGAGAGGGAGTTAAGACCTTATCGGTTCCCGAGAGAGCTACCATTACTAATATGGGAGCCGAGCTCGGAGCTACAACCTCTATCTTCCCGAGTGACGAAATAACAAGAGAATTCTTAAAGGCTCAGGGCCGTGAGGAGGATTATACCGAGCTTAAATCCGACCCCGACGCAGAGTACGACGAAATTATAGAAATCAACTTAGACGAGCTCAGGCCGTTAGCTGCCTGTCCTCACTCGCCCGACAACATCAAGACTATCGAGGAGCTTTCCGGCAAGGAAATCAATCAGGTATGTATCGGCTCCTGCACAAACTCCTCCTACAGAGATATGATGAAGGTTGCGGCTATCTTAAAGGGTAAAACCGTAGCCGACGGCGTAAGCCTTGCAATAGCTCCCGGAAGCAAGCAGGTTCTTAATATGCTCGCTTTAAACGGAGCCTTAGGCGATATGATTGCGGCAGGCGCAAGAATTTTAGAGAGCGCCTGCGGTCCCTGTATCGGTATGGGTCAGTCGCCTAACTCCGGCGGTATTTCGCTTAGAACCTTTAACCGTAACTTCGAGGGACGCTCCGGCACTGCCGACGGTCAGATTTACCTCGTATCCCCCGAAACCGCGGCGGCTTCCGCTTTAACAGGCGTATTCACCGACCCGACTACACTCGGCGCTGACGTTGAAATCGAAATGCCCGAGAAGTTCTTAATCAACGACAATATGGTAATCGAGCCCGCTTCAATTGACGAAATGGACAGCGTAGAAGTGCTCAGAGGTCCGAACATCAAGCCCTATCCCGAGACCTCGCCTCTCGCTGACAAGATTGAAGCAAGCTGCAGCCTTAAGGTCGGCGATAATATCACCACAGACCATATTATGCCCGCAGGCGCGAAGATTCTTCCCCTGCGCTCAAATATCCCGAAAATCTCGCAGCACTGCTTTACGGTATGCGATAAGGACTTCCCCGAAAGAGCTAAGGCTCTCGGAAGCAGCATCGTAGTAGGCGGCGAAAACTACGGTCAGGGCTCCTCGCGCGAGCACGCTGCTCTCGCTCCGTTATATCTCGGAGTTAAGGCAGTACTCGTAAAGAGCTTCGCGAGAATCCACAGAGCGAACCTCATCAACGCGGGTATCATTCCGCTTACCTTTAAGAACGCTTCCGATTACGATAAGTTCAGCCTCGGCGATAAGCTCGAGCTTCCGAACGTCAAGGCTGAAATTTCCGAGGGTAAGAACATCACCGTAGTCAATAAGTCGAACGGCGAGACCGTTGAGGCAGTTTGCGAGCTTACCGACAGAACTAAGGCTATCCTCATCGCAGGCGGCTTACTTGACTTCACAAAGGAGAACAGCTAATGAGTAAGATTCAGATGAAAACTCCGCTCGTTGAGATGGACGGAGACGAGATGACAAGAATAATCTGGAAACAGGTTAAGGATATACTTATCACACCTTACGTAGACTTAAAGACCGAGTACTATGACTTAGGGCTCAAAAACCGCGAGGCTACTAAGGATAAAATCACGCTCGACAGCGCCGAGGCTACCAAGAAATACGGCGTTGCGGTTAAATGCGCTACAATCACTCCGAACGCGGCGAGAGTTGAAGAATACAACCTCACCGAGATGTGGAAAAGCCCTAACGGTACAATCCGCGCGGCTTTAGACGGAACTGTATTCAGAGCGCCTATCCTCGTTAAGGGCGTAACACCCTTTATCCCGACATGGACCAAGCCGATTACAATAGCGCGTCACGCTTACGGCGACGTTTACAAGAATGTTGAGATGACTGTTGAGGGCGGTTCAAAGGCTGAGCTCCTCGTAACAAAGCCCGACGGAACTACCGAAACAGCACTGATTCACGAGTTCAAGGGCGGCGGTATCATTCAGGGACTTCACAACCTCGACAGCAGTATTTCATCCTTCGCGAGAGCCTGCTTCAACTACGCCCTCGATACAAAGCAGGACGTATGGTTCTCCTCAAAGGATACAATCAGCAAGAAGTACGACCACCGCTTTAAGGACATCTTCTCCGAGATTTTCGAAAATGAATACAAGGATAAATTCGAGGCGGCGGGAATTACATATTTCTACACCCTCATCGACGACGCTGTAGCACGCGTTATCCGCTCTAACGGCGGCTATATCTGGGCGTGCAAAAACTACGACGGCGACGTTATGAGCGATATGGTTGCGACAGCTTACGGCTCGCTCGCGATGATGACCTCGGTACTCGTATCCCCCGACGGCGTTTATGAGTACGAAGCCGCTCACGGCACCGTTCAGCGCCATTACTACAAGCACTTAAACGGCGAGGAAACCTCCACCAACTCCGTAGCGACTTTATTCGCGTGGACAGGCGCCTTAAGAAAACGCGGCGAGCTTGACGAGCTTCCCGAGCTTATGAGCTTTGCAGACAAGCTTGAGAAGGCTATTATCGATACAATCGAAAGCGGAATTATGACAGGCGATCTCTACCTTATCTCAACTCTTGAGAATAAGAAAAAGGTTAACACCACCGAGTTCTTAGAGGCTGTTAAAAAGACTCTCGACTCACTTTTATAATATAAGTCAAAGGCAGGAAGCTCATTTTCGGGCTTCCTGCTTAAAAGGTATATGTATGAATAATAAGATTTCAAAGTCGGTAATAAGACGGTTACCGCGTTACTACAGGTTTTTATGCGAGCTTGAGGAAAAGGAAGTTGACCGAGTATCCTCGGGAAAGCTCGCGCAGATTATGAGAACCACCGCCTCTCAGGTAAGGCAGGATTTAAACTGCTTCGGAGGCTTCGGTCATCAGGGCTACGGTTATCCCGTAACCACGCTGAAAAACGAAATTATAAACATTCTCGGGCTTAACAACCACTACAGGGCGATTCTTATCGGCGCGGGACATATCGGAACCGCGATAGCCTCCCATATGAAGCTCGATAAGCTCGGGTTCGATATGGTAGGCATTTTCGATAACAATACCGCAATCCTCGGAAGTAAAATCAACATGCTCGAAATCCGTGATGTTAATTCTTTAAAAGAATTTTGCTCTAACACAAAGGTTGACGTAGCCTTTCTATGCACTCCGAAAGAAGCGGCTAAGGATACCGTTAAAAAGCTCTATGAGCTCGGAATAAAAAATTTCTGGAATTTTACCCACTACGACATTCAGGGCGATTACCCCGATGTTAAGGTTGAAAACGTCCATTTAAGCGATATGCTTATGACGCTATGTTACAGTATGAATGAGGACGCCGATGAGTAAGCCGATGAGTAAATACCTGAGCCGAAAAATTAAGTTCGTCTCGGTTTTCGCGATGTTCGCGATTGTTTTTGTAAACTCCTATAACTACGGCAACGGATTTTTAAAGCCCGACTCCCCTACCCGCCGCGGTTTTGACCCGGCAGAAATGTTCGAATACTTTTTCTCGAACGGTATGTTCGCGTTTGCGGTACCGATATTCTTCATATTCTCGGGCTTTCTTCTCTTTATCAAATATGAAAATACCGTTTCCGGCTACTTTAATAAAATGCAGAAAAGGATTTTCCCCCTGCTCGTACCTTACGTTATATGGGCGGTTATTTCCGGGCTGGCAGTTGTGATACTCTCTAATTTCAAGAACTTTAAGGACATAGCCTTTATTAAGTCAAATCTTCTTCCTTTGGAAAAGATTTATATGTACCTTATAAATCCGCCTGCGTTCCAGCTATGGTTTTTGCGTCAGGTTATGCTGCTTACGGTGCTCGCGCCGCTGCTTTACGTTCTTATAAAGTATACTAAGGCGTTTATCCTCGTACCGTTCGGGGTATTGTGGCTTTTCAACTTTGACTTTATAGTAAACTCACAGGCGCTGTTCTATTTTTCAATCGGAGCGGCTTTCGCGATACTCGGAAAATGGCGCGACTTCGCGAGGAAGGACAACCGTATTCCCGCGGCGATTTTCGCCGTAATATGGATAGGAATGAGCTTTGCGAATATGTATATCGCGGCGCTTACGAAAAACACCGTTGCGATTAATATTGTCCACAAGATAACCGAGGTTGTCGGAATCTGCGGAATGTGGCTTGTATTCGACCATATTGTTAAATACATCGCCTCTAAAAAGGGTATGCTGCTCGCTTCGGCTCATCTGTTCTTTGTATTCGTACTGCACGAGCCTATGCTTCATATCAGCTACCAGATGGCGCTGATTCCCGATAATACGGGTATGAGTCATTTTGTGCTCTATATCTGCCTGCCGATTTCTATTATCGCGGTATGTATGATTGTGAGTATGGTACTCAGAAAGATTGCCCGTCCCGTTCACAAGATTCTAACCGGCGGAAGAAGCTAACAAGTTACTTAAACCCTAAAACAATTCGGCACAGAGCGCTGTACTCTGTGCCGAATTTTTATCTCTAAATATTTATTGTTAATTAAACCTCGGGACCTGCTTTGACAAGCGCCTTGCCTGCCGCGTTAGTCTCGTACTTCTTGAAGTTCTTAACGAATCTCTGAGCTAAGTCCTTAGCCTTAGCGTCCCACTCGGAAGCGTCGGCGTAAGTATCTCTCGTGTCGAGGATACCGGGGTCAACTCCGGGAAGCTCGGTCGGAACCTCAAAGTTAAAGTAAGGAATCTTCTTAGTCGGAGCGTTCTTGATATCTCCGCCGAGGATAGCGTCGATAATTCCGCGGGTATCCTTAATAGTAATTCTCTTGCCTGTGCCGTTCCAGCCTGTGTTAACGAGGTACGCCTTAGCGCCGCTCTTTTCCATTCTCTTAACGAGCTCCTCGGCATACTTAGTCGGATGAAGCTCTAAGAAAGCCTGACCGAAGCAAGCGGAGAAGGTCGGAGTAGGCTCGGTGATTCCGCGCTCGGTACCGGCAAGCTTAGCCGTAAAGCCGGAAAGGAAGTAATACTGAGTCTGCTCGGGAGTAAGAACGGATACCGGAGGAAGAACTCCGAAAGCGTCGGCAGAAAGGAAGATTACGTTCTCGGCGCAGGGGCCGGAGGAAATCTTATTTACATTCTTAACAATCTTCTCGATATGCTCAATCGGATAGGAAACTCGTGTATTCTCGGTTACGCTCTTATCGTCAAAGTCGATAGCGCCGCTGTTGTCAACAGTAACGTTTTCGAGAAGCGCGTCTCTCTTAATAGCGTTATAGATATCGGGCTCGCTCTCCTTATCAAGGCCGATTACCTTAGCGTAGCAGCCACCCTCAAAGTTAAACACGCCGTTATCGTCCCAGCCGTGCTCGTCGTCGCCGATAAGAAGTCTCTTCGGGTCGGTTGAGAGAGTAGTCTTACCCGTACCGGAAAGTCCGAAGAAGATAGCGGTGTTCTTACCTTCCATATCGGTGTTCGCGGAGCAGTGCATTGAAGCGATACCCTGAAGCGGGAGGTAATAGTTCATCATAGAGAACATACCCTTCTTCATCTCGCCGCCGTACCATGTGTTGAGGATAACCTGCTCGCGGCTCTTTACGTTAAAGAGAACGGCAGTCTCGGAGTTAAGTCCGAGCTCCTTATAGTTTTCAACCTTAGCCTTGGAAGCTGTATAAACCGTGAAATCGGGAACAAAGTTCTCCTGCTCCTCAGGGGTAGGCTTAATGAACATATTCTTTACGAAATGAGCCTGCCATGCAACCTCCATAATGAAGCGGACAGCCATACGGGTATCCTTATTAGCTCCGCAGAAAGCGTCTACAACGTAGAGCTTCTTACCGGAAAGCTCCTCAACAGCAAGCTTCTTACAAGCAGCCCATGTCTCCTCGGAGGCAGGATGGTTATCGTTAGGATAATCGGGAGTAGTCCACCAAACGGTATCCTCAGACATATCGTCCATAACAATGAACTTATCCTTAGGCGAGCGGCCTGTATATATACCTGTCATAACATTTACGGCGCCGAGCTCGGTAACCTGACCTTTATCGAAGCCCTCGAGAGCAGGGTCGGTTTCGTCCTTAAAAAGCTCGTCGTAAGAGGGATTATAAATAATCTCCTTTACGTCCGTAATACCATACTTTGTTAAATCAATATTTGACATAGTATCTCCTCTTTCTTAGTTAAAGATTTCACATACATAATACCATAATTTAAGCCGGGATGTCAATATTGCCGGGCGTAGAAATAACAGCGTCAAACTGCAATATTTTCATCCAATAATTGCAAAAATCGCGAAAATGCGATATCACAGCCGGCGGAAATGAAATATCCCGCAGTATTTAATACCAAATCAGAAAAAAGACTTTTATTTTTTTCAATTATGTTGTATTATAAAATATGTACGAAGGAGTGATAATCGTGGAAAACGAAAACTACAACGCGAAATGCTCAAAATGCGGCTATTTTTTTGAGGCTGATTTAAACGAAAAGGAAGCAAAATGTCCGCTCTGCTCCGAGCTTAACGATACCGAAAAAGCGTCAGAGCTTTTTAAGGAAACCTTTAAGGATTACCGCCCGAAAAATAAAACCACCCTCAGGATGGCGATTGACTTAGCGATATTCGGAGTGTCGCTTGCTGCGCTTATTTTTGTGCTTTACTTCGTAATCTCGCTGATTATAGGGCTTGCGGGACAGTGAATGTACAAATAGCAAATAATATACCTTTTATTTTATAAGTATATATGGTAGAATAATAACACTAAAAGGAAAGGGAGCGGAATTATGGCTTCAGATTTAACTAAAAAAATTAACGATATCGAGGACACAAAATTAAAATCAGGCGAGCTGTTTATGTACGGCCACTGCGAGGATAACGGCGACATCAACGCCGGCGTATGCTGCGAGGAGGCTGACCTTGAGGCTATTGAGAGCACTCTCCAGTATATTATGCTGCAGACAGCTAAGGTTCTCTACGACAGCAACCCCGAGATTACTAAGGAAGATATTACGGAAATTCTCTTTACCGATTTATTCGGCAGCATCAACCTCTTCCTCTCAGAGCTTAACCGCGATAAGGACGAGGGCGAAATCAGGGACGAAGCGGCTAATATTCTTACCGATACCTTTGAGGATTTCGACTTCTACGGAGATTTTGAATAATTTACAATATATAAAACACAACCGGACAGTGAACAGCTCCGTAAAAAGTAGACAATAGAAAAACAGCACCTCCTATGGTAGAATAAAGATACCATAGGAGGTCATTTTTATGAGCAGAAAATATCGAC
>CAJOFK010000032.1 GCA_905234015.1 uncultured Ruminococcus sp. | reverse complement strand
AGGCTTGAACAAAGTGAAAGCCCGCGCCTTGAGACGCGGGTTGGTAACGGGGCTTATAGCCCACGAGCAAACCACCCGTTTGACGGGTGGTTATGATTTGCAGAATAGGGATTCGAAAGGGCGTTAAGAAAACAGTCCGGTGGACTGTTTTTAGTCCGTTGCGTTTATGAACGTTTTAGCTATACTGCACGTCCCACGGTTCGAGATGAAGCATTTTTCTAAACTAAACGAACTATTCCTCAGCCAAAAGAAAAACGTCCGTCAGGGCGTTTTTTTCTTTTGCAGAATAGGGATTCGAAAGGGCGTTAAGAAAACAGTCCGGTGGACTGTTTTTAGTCCGTTGCGTTTATGAACGTTTTAGCTATGCTGCACGTCCCACGGTTCGAGATGAAGCATTTTTCTAAACTAAACGAACTATTCCTCAGCCAAAAGAAAAACGTCCGTCAGGGCGTTTTTTTCTTTATATAATTTGTTGTACTTTTGTTGTAGTCGGTCTGATATACTTGTGCCAACAAAAAATTTAAGGAGATAATCATTATGAAAAAGACAACAATAAAAACAAGAGCTATCGGAATTATTTTAGCTGTAACAATTGTATTATTGACATTAGTAGTTGTATCAGCGGCAACAGTTTCGGCAACAACAAATAATTCACAAAAACAAGTTTTGAATTCTTACTCTCAAAGCGCAGCTGTTTCAATATCAATGAAAACGCAGTCAAGTGACGATTATGTCTATCCCTGGAAATGGACAGCTTCTTATCATCCTGTTGTTTAGTAGTTTTAAATATATAAAACTTAGTAGACAGCAAAGATGTTTTTGAAGCTGTAATAAAAATAAAATATTATAGCATCAGCCGGTACAAAAATGTATCGGCTGTATTTCTTTTCAAAGCCTGCCTTTTTGGTTACAAAAATGTATCTAAATTCTGACTTTTAATTCCTTTATAGCGTTATAATATTGCTGTGTTAGAGTAAAATTAATATGATTATAAGTGTAAGTATGGAGTATACTCTTAAAACTCCGGTATCCTTATATGCCCGCTGTAAGGATAAATACTTAATTTGCGGGCGGAAAGGCAAAGGTGCTTTATTATGGGACTTAAATACAAAAGAATTCTCTTAAAGCTATCGGGTGAATCTCTCGCGGGTGATAAGAAAATGGGTATTGATTTTGAGACCGTTACAAAAATCTGTGAGCCTATTAAGAAGCTTAACGATGAAGGTGCGGAAATCGCTATCGTTGTTGGCGGCGGAAACTTCTGGAGAGGAAGAAGCTCGGGCTCTATGGACAGAACGAGAGCTGACCACATCGGTATGCTTGCTACGGCAATTAACGCCTTAGGCGTTGCCGATTCTCTTGAGGCATTAGGAGTTGACGTAAGAGTTCAGACGGCTATTTCAATGCGTCAGGTTGCTGAGCCTTATATCCGCGGAAAGGCTATCCGCCACCTTGAAAAGGGCAGAGTAGTTGTGTTCGGCTGCGGTACCGGTAATCCCTTCTTCAGTACAGATACAGCCGCGGCGCTGAGAGCTGCCGAGATTGAGGCTGAAATTATTATGAAAGCGACTATGGTTGACGGTGTCTATGACAGCGATCCGAAAACCAATCCCGAAGCGGTTAAGTATGATGAAATTACTCACCACGAAGTGCTCAACAAGTCGCTTGCGGTTATGGACAGTACAGCCGCTTCGCTTTGCAGAGACAACGGAATTGATATTTTGGTGTTCAGTATTGATGAACCCGAAAATATTTATAAAGCAGTTACAGGCGAGAATATCGGAACTCTCGTTCATTAATCAAGGAGGATAATTATGGATAAAGTAATAAACCGTATGGAAGAAAGAATGCAGAGAAGAATCAACCACCTTAACGACGAGTATAAGTCAATCCGCGCGGGAAGAGCCAACCCCTCTATTCTCGACAGGGTTAAGGTAGATTACTACGGAACACCTACTCCCGTTAATCAGGTAGCTAATGTTTCCGTACCTGAGGCGCGCACAATTATCATTCAGCCGTGGGATGGTTCTATGCTCGGAGCTATCAACAAGGCTATCCAGACCTCTGAAATCGGTATTAATCCTCAGAACGACGGAAAGTGCATCCGCCTTAATTTCCCGCCTCTTACCGAGGACAGACGTAAGGAAATCGTTAAGGATGTTGCTAAGATTGCCGAAGGCACTAAGGTTCAGATTCGTAACGTTAGACGCGACGCTATGGATGATTTAAAGAAGCTTAAGAAGGCCGGCGATTTAACTGAGGATGACCTTAAGGACGGCGAGAAGAAGATACAGAAGATTACCGATAAGTTTATAAAGGAAACCGATTCTGTATGCGACGCTAAGAAGAAAGAGATTATGGAGCTTTAATTATGGCTTTCTTAAAAAAGAAAAAATCAGCTGCGGAAGAACCTAAAGTCCTTCCGCAGCATATCGGTATAATTATGGACGGTAACGGACGCTGGGCAAAAAAACGTATGCTTCCGCGTTCGGCCGGTCACAGCGCCGGAGCTAAGGTTTTCCGTACCATAGCGCGCTACTGCAGTGATATCGGAATAAAATACCTGACTGTTTACGCTTTTTCAACCGAAAACTGGAGACGTCCTCAGCAGGAAATCGACGCGCTTATGAAACTTTTTAAGGAATATCTTAACGAGGCGCTTCGTGATTTTCAGGATGACAGTATTGTAGTAAAATTCATCGGCGATAAATCCGGATTTTCCGATGAGATAAGAGCTTTGATGGAGGAAACGGAGGACGGCTCAAAAGACCGTGACGGTATGGTGCTTAATATTGCTATGAATTACGGAAGCCGTGACGAAATTGTCCGCGCCGTAAAGAAGATTTCTCAGGGTGTTAAAAAAGGAGAAATTGACATAGATTCTATTAACGAGGACCTGGTTAACGATAATCTTTATACGGCAGGTCAGCCCGACCCCGATTTGATTATAAGGCCCTCCGGAGAATACCGTATCTCAAATTTTATGCTCTGGCAGTCGGCTTATACCGAATTTGTAATTATGAACAAGCTTTGGCCTGACTTTACTAAGGAAGATTTAGACGAAGCAATTGATATTTTTAACAACAGAAACCGTCGTTTCGGCGGAGTATAAGGTGTATTATGGACTCGATGAAAGCCCGGTTATTAACCGCGGCTATAGG
This sequence comes from uncultured Ruminococcus sp., assembly GCA_905234015.1. Taxonomy (GTDB): domain Bacteria; phylum Bacillota; class Clostridia; order Oscillospirales; family Acutalibacteraceae; genus Ruminococcoides. Next base: position 17,149 of record CAJOFK010000032.1, on the reverse strand, counting down.
TATTCCTTTAGCTGTGGTTCTTTTATTTTTAGGCGAACGCTTTAACATCATTATGTATATCATAGTATCTGTTTTAGCACTTATTATGGTATTTGAGTTGTTATCCGCGAGAAAACTTCATAACAATTTAAAGATATTTATTCCCTGCGCTGTATACGCGATTATTCAGCCGCTGGCAGTTCCGCTTAAGCTCGGATATTTTACATTGTTTATTTATTTAATAGCAATGTTTCTGATTATGATTATTGACAACAGTCGTATTTCATATCAGGATATAAGTTTTACGCTTATCGGAGAAATTTTAATTGTTCTCGGGCTTACGAGTATGCTGCTTCTTCCCGCAAGATATAATAACTGCTATACAATATTTTTTGTGTTTAGTATCGGTACCCCTTGGTGCGCGGACGCGGGAGCGTATTTTGCCGGAGTATTCCTCGGAAAACACAAGCTTTGCCCGAAAATCAGCCCCAATAAAACCGTAGAAGGCTTTATCGGCGGACTTATAGCAGGCGTTATCAGCGCCGTAATTATCGCTTTAATCTACTCATTCCTTTACCCGAATGCTAAATTCAACTACTTAATAGTCTTATTTATCGGCTTAGCTGCTACCGCTGTATCTGTTCTCGGAGATTTATCGTTCTCACTTATAAAGCGTTCCTGCAATATTAAGGATTACGGTTCAATTTTTCCCGGCCACGGCGGATTCTTAGACAGGTTTGACAGCGTAATATTTGCAGCTCCTATGGTATATTTTATAGGAAAGGCTTTTGTTATCTTTACAGTATAGTTGTGGTGTAATATGGTAAAAAATATTTCTGTGCTGGGTTCAACTGGCTCTATCGGAACTCAGGCGTTGGATGTAGTTGACAACTTAAATCTTAAGGTATCCGCTTTAACCGCGAATACCAATATAAAAGCACTCGAGGAGCAGGTAAGAAAATATTCACCTGCTCTCGCGGTCGTTTTTGACGAGAGTAAGTTTTCTGAATTTAAAAAAAATATTGCGGATACTAATACTAAGGTGTCGTGCGGTATGGAGGGCTTAATCGAGGCGGCTGTAATCGAAACTGCAGATTTAGTGCTGAATTCCGTTGTAGGTATGGTCGGGCTTCAGCCCACTATTTCCGCCGCTCGGGCTAAAAAGGATATCGCGCTCGCAAATAAGGAAACCCTCGTTGCCGGCGGAAGCCTTGTTATGAAGGCTGTAAAGGATAACGGTGTTAATCTTTATCCCGTTGACAGCGAGCACAGCGCTATTTTTCAGTGCTTACAGGGATGTCCCGAAAAAAAGGCGCTTAAAAGGCTTATATTAACAGCCTCCGGCGGACCTTTCTTTGGTAAAAATTATGACGAGCTGAAGGATGTTACCGTTGAGCAGGCGCTTAATCATCCTAACTGGGATATGGGTGCAAAAATAACCATCGACTCGGCTACAATGATGAACAAAGGCCTTGAAATTATTGAAGCCTCGTGGCTGTTCGATATGAGCGCCGATAAAATCGACGTTGTAGTTCACCGCGAGAGCGTTATTCATTCTTTGATTGAATATGCGGATAATTCCGTTCTCGCTCAGCTCGGAGTTCCCGATATGCGTATTCCTATTCAGTACGCTATAACTTATCCCTACAGGTATCCGTCGCCCGTGAAACAGCTTAGCTTAACGGATTACGGCAAGCTTACCTTCTTCGAGCCTGATTATGATACCTTTAAGTGCCTAAGAGCGTGTAAGCAGGCTATCGACAGGGGAGGACTCTGCGCTTGCGCGGCTAACGGCGCCAATGAAATAGCCAATTCCTTATTTAGGCAGAGGAAGATTTCTTTCCTTGATATAGGAGATTTGGTTATTGACGCTATGCTTAATCAGGATAATGTTGAAGCAAAAACCGTTGAGGATGTTTTAAACGCTGATAAGGCTTCAAGAGAGTATGTGCTCAATAATATTTAATTAAACAGTAATTTTACGGAGTTGAATTTAGTTTGGGAATTTTGACTGCAATTGCCTTAATCGTAATAGGCGTGCTTTTATTTGAGTTAATAATTCTTTTTCATGAAGGCGGTCATTTTATTGCCGCTAAAAAAAGCGGAGTTCAGGTAAATGAATTCGCTTTGGGAATGGGACCGAAGATTTTCGGCTTTAAAAAAGGTGAAACACAGTATTCGTTCAGACTCCTTCCTATAGGCGGTTACTGCGCTATGGAGGGCGAGGATGACGAAAGCGATAATCCCCGGGCTTTTACTAACGCTAAAGTTTGGAAAAGAATGATTATTATCGTTGCCGGCGCATTTATGAACATAGTCCTCGGACTTATTATGATGTTCTTTATTGTTGTTCAGACGGATACGTTTTCTTCAACACAGGTTGCCGGCTTTTCTCAGAATTCCTTTACCGCAAACAGCGGACTTGAAGTCGGCGATAAAATAGTTAAGCTCAACGATTACAGCGTGTGGTGCGCCCAGGATATGAGCTTTGCTATAGCTACTCTTAAATGTAAGAAAGTTGACGGTACTACCCTCAGCATTTATAAAGAGGATTGCTCGGTTGAGCTGTGCCGTCTTTACGCTGAGCATTATAAGAAATTAAGTAAAATTAAAGGCTCTGAGAAGAAAATTTCTGAGCTTGAAAAAATCCTTACCGAAGGTACCTCAAAAATAAACTCTGAAAAATCAAAGACCTCAGCCTATTCAGTTATGGAAGAATATTATAAAAAAATCGAAAAGGCTGCGGGCGTTAAAAAGTATACGGTTCCCGAAATTGAGGAAAGAAAAACGCGTCAGCGCTTTCAGACTGATATAGAGGTTGAGCGCGGCGGTAAAAATGTATTTTTGAAGGATGTTCAATTTTACACATATCTACAGTCGGAAGATGCAAAAGAACCCTCAGTCGCGGTTGATTACTATGTAGAACCTATTAACAAGGATTTCGGCACTGTTTTGCAGCAGACTGGTATTCAGACCGTTTCCGTTGCGCGAATGGTTTGGTCTTCTTTAATCGGACTGGGAACGGGTCAGTTCTCGTTTAAGGATATTTCCGGCCCTGTAGGAGCAGCGTCAGCTATTACTCAGGTCGCTTCAAAGGGACTCGAAAACAGCTTCCTCGAAGCGTTTAACAACATTTTATATATGATGATGCTGATTTCGGTTAACCTCGGTATATTTAATATGCTGCCGTTCCCGGCTCTTGACGGCGGAAGATTTCTGTTCTTGCTTATTGAATTTTTATTTAAAAAGCCGATTCCGCGTAAGGTCGAAAAAATCGTTAACGGCGTTGGTTTAGGTATTTTACTGCTGTTTATGGCTGTAATTACCGTAAAAGATATATGGCAGTTATTGCCGTTTGCTAACGGAGGATAAATTATGGGAAGTAAAATTCAGGTTACCGCTGGTAATGTAAAAATCGGAGGAGGAGCTAAAGTAAGTATTCAGTCAATGCTTAATGTTCCCGCCGAAAATATAGAAGGAAGCGTAAAGCAGGCTGTAGCTCTTGAAAAAGCAGGCTGTGAAATAATCCGCGCCGCTATTCCGAATATGGAAGCTGTTAAGCTTATTCCTGCTTTAAAAGAAGCGGTAAGCGTTCCTATAGTTGCCGATATTCACTTTGATTATAAGCTCGCTTTAGAGGCAGTAGAAGCCGGTATCGATAAAATTCGTATCAATCCCGGTAATATAGGCTCCGACGACAGGGTTAAAGCTGTCGCTAATGCCTGCGCAAATAAGAATATCCCGATAAGAATCGGCGTTAACAGCGGCTCGCTTGAAAAGGAGATTTTAAAGAAATACGGCTCTCCGACTGCCGAGGCGCTCTGTGACAGCGCGCTTTACCATGCTTCATTGCTTGAAAAATTTGATTTTAACGACATCGTTCTTTCAATGAAAAGCTCTACCGTAAAAACTATGGTAAACGCTTATGAGCTTGCAAACGAGCGATGCGATTATCCGTTGCATCTCGGAGTTACCGAAGCAGGCACCGAAAGGCTCGGTATAATAAAGTCAGCTGCGGGCATAGGCTCTCTTTTACTGCACGGAATAGGCGATACAATTCGTGTTTCGCTTACTGCGGATCCGGTACGCGAGATTTACGCCGCTAAGGATATTTTGAAATCTCTCGATATTGAAAAGGGCGGAGTGCAGTTCGTTTCCTGTCCCACCTGCGGAAGAACTAAAATTGACCTTATTTCTCTTGCTAATGAGGTGCAGGAGCGCCTTCGCGACTGTAAAAAGAATATTAAGGTAGCGGTAATGGGCTGTGTTGTAAACGGTCCCGGTGAAGCAAGAGAAGCTGATTACGGAATCGCCGGCGGCGACGGTATGGGATTAATTTTTAAAAAAGGAGACATTTTATACAAGGTCAGCGAGGATAGGCTTGTTGACGCTTTAATTGATGAAATTAATAAAGACAGTTAGATAATAAAAGGAAGTATCATGAAAGAATTCAGGGAATTATTTGGAAGTTTTATAGAAGAAAATTTAATATCTCCTGCTATTCTCGAATCTGTCGTTGAGGATGTAGTTATTAATTCATCACTCAGGACTTTAGAGATAACAGCTTACTTAGATAAATTAGTTAAAAGAAATGATTTACACAGAGCGGAAAATCTTATAAAAAATTCAGCGTTAGCCTTAAGCAAAGTTAAAATTAACCCTCGTTTCCCGGAGGAAATTTTCAGCGCCGAATGTTTTGATGAGCTTGTATATGAGCTTAAATACAGTATTCCGCGAATTAACGGTACGTTCAAGAACAGCGAGGTATCATTTGACGGTGATACGCTGAATATTTCTCTTGCTAACGGAGGAAAAGCGCTGCTTGACAGTATCAACTTCGACCTTGAGCTGTCAAAACTCGTTTATAATGAGTTCGGGCTCGTAATTAAGGTAGAGTATTCGGGCGTCACATCCGTCGACGGCGAAAATAAGGATTATATCGAAGCTCAGCTTAATACCGAAAGAAAGCTCAGGCGCGAATCGCTTGAAAAGGTTGCAGAGATATTTGATAACGAGGAAAAGAGTGCTAAGGAAAGCGCTGAATCCCGCAGTGAGAAAAACACCCACGAGATTGAAGTAAGAAAAGGAAAGTTCCTTACTCCTCAGATTATCCCGACGTCCGTACGTCCGCTGTACGGCCGTATGGACAGGGGAAAGGTTATACCTATATCCGACGTGGCGTATGATTCCGGTAAGGTAAGCGTATGGGGCGACGTATTCTCGGTAGAAAAGAAAGTCACACGCTCCGGTGATAAAAACATCATTACTATTGACATCACGGATTATACCGGTTCGATTACCGTTAAGGTTTTCGGTCCTATTAAAGCTACGAAAGTTGTTGAAGATATTAAAGCCGGTGATACAATTGTAGCCTGCGGCGACGTTGAATTTGATAAATTTGCCGGAGGAATTGTAATTAACGCAAGAAGTATTTCTACCGCGGATAAGGTAAAGGTAGTTGATAACGCTCCTAAAAAGCGCGTAGAGCTTCATCTTCATACGAATATGTCGCAGATGGACGGTATGACTCCCGCTAAGGAGCTTATTAACCGCGCCGTAAAGTGGGGACATCCCGCAATCGCTATCACAGACCACGGCGTAGCTCAGGCTTTTCCCGAGGCTATGAATACCGCTAATAAAGTCAATAAAGACGGCGAGAAGATAAAGATTATCTACGGTACGGAGGCTTACTTTATTGATGATTTGGTTGAGGCTGTTTCCGGCGACCAAAACGAAAGCCTTGACGGAACCTTTATCTGCTTCGATATAGAAACAACGGGACTTTCCGCGAATAGGGACAAGATTACCGAAATCGGCGCCGTAAAGGTAGTAAACGGTCAGGTTACGGATACATTCTCAACCTTTGTAAATCCCGAAATGCCGATTCCGTCTAAAATAACCGAGCTTACCGGTATTAACGACTCTATGGTAAAAGACGCGCCCTCTCAGTCGGAGGCGGTAAAAGCTTTTCTTGAATTTGCCGGCGGCAATGTTCTTGTAGCGCATAACGCTCCGTTTGATACTTCGTTTATCCGCGTTGCTTGCGAGAAGATGGGCGTTGAATACAACTTAACTTCAATTGATACTGTCGTAATATGCAGAAATATCTTAACCGATATTAAAAACTGCAAGCTCGATACCGTTGCTAAGTTCTTACGCCTCGGTGATTTCAATCACCACCGCGCAACTGATGATGCTCAGATGCTTTCCGCAATATTTGTCGAGCTTTGCAAGCGTTTAAAGAACGATTACAATATAAACGAAGTTCGTGATATCAACACTAAAATTACAGGCGGTGATTTCAAAAAACTGCCTACATATCATCAGATTATTCTTGTTAAAAATCTTGTCGGCTTAAAGAATCTGTATAAGCTTATTTCAAAAAGCCACCTTGATTATTTCTATAAAAAACCGAGAATTCCGAAATCTGAGCTTATTAAGCACCGCGAAGGTCTTATTATAGGCTCGGCTTGCGAAGCAGGTCAGCTTATGAGAGCCATAATAGGCGGCAAGTCGTATGATGAAATAAAGAAAATCGCTAAGTTTCACGATTATCTTGAGGTTCAGCCTACCGGTAATAATCAGTTCCTGTTAAGAAGCGGTCAGGTTAAATGTGAAAAAGAATTAGAGGATTTAAACCGAAAGATTGTTAAGCTCGGCGATGAGCTTAATATTCCCGTTGTCGCAACCTGCGATGTTCATTTCCTTGAACCGACCGACGCTGATTTCCGTATGATTTTACAGGCGGGTCAGGGCTACGACGACGCCGCAAATCAGGCTCCGCTGTATTACAGAACCACAGCCGAAATGCTCGAGGAGTTCTCATATCTCGGTAAGGAAAAGGCTTACGAGATAGTTGTTGAAAACACTAATAAAATTGCCGATTTAATTGAAAGCATTAAGCCGATACCCGACGGAAACTTCCCGCCTTTTATCGAGGGTGCGGAGGAGCAGCTTAATGAAATTACATGGGAAAGAACTAAGAAAAAATACGGAGATCCACTGCCGCCGCTTGTTGAAGCTCGCCTTAAAAAGGAGCTTAACGCGATTAACACCTACGGATTCTCGGTGCTTTATATGACTGCTCAGAAGCTCGTTGCCGACAGCGAAGCTCACGGATATCTTGTAGGTTCGCGAGGAAGCGTAGGCTCCTCGTTCGTTGCTACAATGTCAGGTATCTCGGAGGTTAACCCGCTTTGTCCGCATTATGTTTGTCCTAAATGCTGTCACAGCGAATTCTTCGAGCACGGCGAGTACGGCTCGGGTTTTGACATGCCTCCGAAGGATTGTCCGGAGTGCGGAACCCCTATGGATCGTGACGGTCACGAAATTCCGTTTGAAACCTTCCTCGGTTTTAAGGGAGATAAGGTTCCCGATATCGACCTTAACTTCAGCGGCGAATATCAGTCTAAGGCTCACCGCTACACGGAGGAGCTCTTCGGTCGCGACCATGTATTTAAGGCAGGTACTATTTCAACCGTAGCAGATAAAACCGCTATCGGTTTCGTAAAAAAATATGAGGAAGAAAACAATTTAAGCTTCCATAAAGCTGAGGAAAAACGCCTTGCTATAGGCTGTACGGATATAAAACGTACTACAGGTCAGCATCCGGGAGGAATGGTTGTTGTACCTAAAGGGTATGATATTTATGATTTCTGTCCTGTTCAGCATCCCGCTAACGACGTAAAGAGTGATAATATAACAACTCACTTCGATTTCCATTCGATTCACGATACGATTACTAAACTTGATGAGCTCGGACACGATGTTCCGACTATATATCACTATCTTGAAATGTTTACGGGTATTCCTGTTATGGACGTCAGTATGAGCGACCCCGACGTTATGTCGCTGTTTACATCGCCTGAGGCTCTCGGCGTTACTGCTGATGATATATCTTTTGAAACCGGAACCCTATCGCTTCCCGAGTGCGGAACCGATTTTGTAAAGGGAATGCTTTTAGAAGCTAAGCCTAAAACCTTCTCCGACCTGCTTCAGATTTCAGGTCTGTCGCACGGTACCGACGTTTGGCTCGGAAATGCTCAGGAGCTTATTAAGCAGGGGATATGTACGATTTCCGACGTAATAGGTACCCGTGACTCGATTATGACTTATCTGCTTCATAAGGGATTGGAGCCCAGCATGGCATTTAAGATTATGGAGATTACCCGTAAGGGTAACGCTCAGAAGCTCTTCAGTCAGGAACATTTTGAAGCGTTTAAGGAGCACGATGTACCCGATTGGTACGTTGAATCCTGTCTTAAGATTAAATATATGTTCCCGAAGGCTCACGCCGCGGCTTATATGATTGCCGCGTTAAGACTGGGCTGGTATAAGGTGCATAAGCCCGTTGAGTATTACGCGGCTTACTTTACCGTTCGTAACGATAACTTCGACGGCGCTACCGTTATGAAAGGCAGAAACGCTGTTTTGGAAAAAATGAAGAATATAAAACAGATGAGTTACGAAGCTACGGCTAAGGATAACGCCGAATACGGTATGCTCCAGATTGTTAACGAAATGATGGCGCGCGGAGTAGAAATCTTACCGATTGATATCTATAAGTCAAAAGCTAATACATTCTCTGTTGAAGACGGTAAAATAAGAATGCCTTTCTGCGCTTTAGGCGGCGTGGGTGAATCCGCCGCGATTTCACTTGAAGAATGCTGTGCTAAAAAGGACTTCCTTTCTATGGAAGAGCTGCAGATGAAATCAAAGGTTTCAAAAACCGTTATGGAAACACTTAAAGAATGCGGCGCTATGGGTGATTTACCCGAAAGCGCTCAGATGTCACTTTTCTGAATACATTCGAAAGGATGATTAAAATATGAAGAAAAAATTCACTAAACTTACCGGAATACTTATCTGTATTACCTTTGCGGTATTTTTACTGTTTCTTAAGGATAACGTACCGGCTATATGGAAAGGAGTATGCTCCTTCGCGGAGATTCTCACTCCGTTTGTATATGCCTTCGGTATAGCTTATATCCTTAATTTCCCGTTCAGGTTTTTTCAGAATAAGGTATTCGGAAGAGTAAAGTCCGAACGCTTTCAGAAGTTTAATAAGCCGTTATCGCTTGTTATAACTTATGTGCTGTTTTTAGGCCTGTTCGGATTCTTCCTTGCTATACTGATTCCTCAGCTTTCCGAAAATATCAGTAAGCTTGCGGCTAATATTCCGTCATATGTTAAGTCATTTAAGGAGATTACGAACGGTTTAACCTCCTGGCTTAACGAGAGATTCAACCTTGATTTAAGTTTTATTGACAGCTTTAATAAATTCATCAGGGTCAATATTTCGTCTCTTGCGAACGTTTCAAGCATCGGAAAGGTATATTCCGCCGCGCTTAATACCGTCAGCTTTGTATACGAATGGGTTATGGCGTTTATCCTTTCGATTTATATGCTCGCCTCTAAAGAATTTCTCTGCTTTCAGCTTAAGAGAATCGGCGCAGCGTTTTTACCGACAAAGTGGCTGCCCACCATTTATGAGATTATTAATGTTTCCGACGATAAATGCGGTAAGTTCTTAGTAGGAAAAATACTTGATTCTACTATTATCAGCGTTATGGTATTTATCTATTTCGCTATAAGAGGACTCCCTTACGCTCCGCTTATCAGTTTTGTAGTAGGCGTATGTAATCTTGTTCCTTTCTTCGGACCGTTTATAGGAGGAATTCCGAGTGCGTTCCTGTTATTACTCGTAAATCCCGCTTATTGTATCGAATTTATAATTATGATTTTCGTTGTTCAGCAGATAGACGGCAATATTATCGGACCTAAGATTGTCGGCTCACAGGTTGGACTTGTAGGCTTCTGGTCACTATTCTCGGTTATGGTCGCAGGCGGATTGTTCGGTTTACCCGGAATGATTCTCGGTACCCCGATATTTGCCGCAATTTACACGCTTATCGGAAGAAAAACAAAGTCCCGAATCGAAATGAAGGGTGAAAATGCCGAGAGAGTTCTTGAAATGGATGTTGTTAAATCCTCCGGCCTTACAAATATGAAGGCAAAAGTTCTTAAAAAGCCCATTATTCATAAGAATAATTCCGACAATGAGAATGACGAGGAAGAGGAAAGTTGACAAAAACAATTTAATGTGTTAACATATTAGCACGCTAAAGTGCTGATAAATATTCTTATTATTTGATTCAGTTAAGTATCTTATTTGCCCGTGATAAGATATATTGTGATTATATGCGGGCGGAAGGCTAATGACTTTATGAGAAAGAATTTAAAAATTACTCCCGAGGGCACTAAGGATTATCTGTTTAAGGAATGTACCGCGGTAGACTATGTTTGCAGAAAAATTCAAAAGGTTTTTGAGAATCATCAGTTCCACCGTGTAATAACTCCTGCTCTTGAGTTTTTTGATTTATTCTTAACCGATTCAAGCGGAATATCCGCTGAGTCAATGTTTAAAACAACCGATAATAACGGAAGAATAGTTGTTGTTCGTCCCGATTCAACTCTTCCTATAGCAAGGCTCGTATCTACCCGTATGCAGAATGAGGTGCTTCCTGTACGCCTTTATTATAATCAGGCAGTATACAGAAACAACCCCAGTTTCACCGGCAGAAGCAACGAAATTATGCAGATGGGTATAGAGCTTATAGGCTCTAAGGGTAAAAGAGCGGATTTAGAAGTTATTACAACCGCTATCCAAAGCCTTAAAGCAGTTTCAAAAGATTTCCGTATTGAAGTCGGTCATTCTATGCTTTTTTCTACTTTAATTGAAGCATTGAACGCTGACGACGACTTAAAGGAGCAAATCGAAACCTTTATCGAGAATAAAAACTATTCAGCTTTAAACGACGCCCTTGATAAGCTTGAGGAGGATGACACCGTTAAGGCAATTAAAACAATTCCGTCGCTGTTCGGCGGGGTAGAGGTTTTTGAAAAAGCCGAAAGCATAATTAAACTGCCTAAGGCTATTGAAGCGCTTTCTTACTTAAAGAGCTTATATCAGGAACTTTCAAAGCTCGATATGGGCGATAAAATAATCGTTGACCTCGGACTTGTTCAGCATAACGATTATTACAGCGGAATCGTATTCTCGGGATATGTTCTCGGATACGGTGACGCTATCCTTTCCGGCGGACGCTACGATAAGATTTTTGACGAATTTAACTGCTCAATGGGCGCGTCCGGTTTCGCTATTAATATCAATCATCTTGCCGAGGAAGCTCGTTACCGTTCAAAAAGCAACGTTCCCGAGGTTCTTGTGTTCGCTAAAAACGACAAGGATATTATGAAAGCGATAGCGTATACGGCTGAACTCGTAAAAAACGGCGTAAGAGCGCAGTTTTCCGATTTATCCGACGAGAAGGAAGCCCGTGAGTTTGCCGAGAAGCTCGGTATTAAAAAATTTGAAACTATAGGGGAGTAATAATGAATCCTATCAGAATAGCCCTTACTAAGGGCCGTCTTGAAAAATCTACAATTGAGCTTTTTGAAAATCTCGGCTTTAATTGTGATGAAGTTCATAATAAAGGACGCCGCCTTATTTTAAAGATAGACGGCGGTAAATTCGAGGTTGTCCTCGCTAAAGCGGCTGACGTTATCACATATGTTGAACACGGTGTTTGTGATTTGGGTGTTGTCGGCAAGGATACTATCCTTGAAAACGGTACTTCATTTTATGAGCTTCTCGATTTAGGCTTCGGAAAATGCAGATTTGCGCTCGCGTGTAAGAAGGGATACGATTTTTACCACGGCTACGGCACAAAAACAATTGCAACAAAATATCCGAAGGTTACCCGAAGCTTTTTTGAAAGCAAGAATATGGATGTACGCGTAATTAAAATTGAAGGTTCCGTAGAGCTTGCGCCTTTAGTAGGTCTTGCTGACGGAATTGTTGATATAGTTGAAACAGGCTCTACCTTAAAGGCTAATAACCTCGAGATTATCGAGTACGTTACCGATATTTCCGCGAGGTTAATCGCGAATACCGCAAGCCTTAAGCTGAGAAAATTTGAGATTGAAGAGCTTGTAGGCAAAATGGAGGCTGAAGTTAAATGATTACAACCGTAATCGCAAACGGCAAGGATGAATACAGCTTTATCAAAACGCTTAAAGCACGCTCAAGCAGCGGCGCTAAGGATGTTTCCGGAGTTGTTTCCGACATTCTTAAAAACGTAAAAGAAAACGGCGATAAAGCGGTATATGATTATACCGTTAAATTCGACGGAAAAGCTCCCGAAAAGGTTGAGATTTCTGCCGATGAGATTGATAATATTATAAAAAGCTGTGATAAAGCATACTTAAATACTCTTAAAAAAGCTGCCGCTAACATTGAAGATTTCCACAAACGCCAGATTCAGCAGTCGTGGCTTACGACTAAGGAAAACGGCGTTATTATGGGACAGCGTATAAGAGGCCTGGAGCGTGTAGGACTTTATGTACCCGGCGGTACGGCGGCATATCCGTCATCCGTACTTATGAACGCCATTCCCGCAAAGCTTGCAGGCTGTAAGGAAATAATTATGACTACTCCGCCCTCAAAAGACGGCAAGCCTAATCCCGATATTATTGCCGCGGCTAAAATCGCCGGAGTAGATCGTATCTTCTTAATGGGCGGCGCTCAGGCTGTAGCTGCTCTCGCTTACGGTACACAGCAGGTTCCGAAGGTTGATAAAATCGTAGGCCCCGGCAATATCTTTGTTGCAACCGCTAAAAAGCTTCTCTACGGGGTTGTCGATATTGATATGATAGCAGGTCCCAGCGAGATTTTAATTATCGCCGATAAATCGGCTGATGCTAAATTCTTAGCCGCTGATTTAATGAGCCAGGCTGAGCACGACAGGCTCGCCAGCTCTATTTTACTTACAGACCGCGAAGAACTTGCCGATAAGGTTAAAGCTGAGCTTAAACGCCAGTGCGCTTTACTTGAACGCAGAGAAATTATTGAGGAGTCGCTTGAAAACTACGGCGCAATTATAGTTTGCTCCGATATGGCTCAGGCAGTTAAATTCGCTAATGATTTAGCTCCCGAACACCTTGAGGTATGCTGTGAGAATCCGATGGAATACGTCGGTAAGCTCGATAACGCCGGATCGGTATTCCTCGGAAATTACAGCCCCGAGCCGCTCGGCGACTATTTTGCAGGACCAAATCACGTTTTACCGACAAGCGGTACCGCAAGATTTTTTAGCCCCTTATCAGTAGACAGTTTTACTAAAAAGTCAAGCTTTATCTACTATACTGAGGAAGCTTTGAAAAACGATGCCGGGGATATTGTTAGATTTGCCGAGGTAGAAGGCTTAACTGCTCACGCAAATTCCATTAAAGTAAGATTTGAGGAAGAATAATGTCCTACGAATTAAATGATAAAATTAAAAACCTCGTGCCGTATGAGCCGATAGCGGGAAACTACTCTATTCGTCTTGACGCTAATGAATGTACCTTCGGCTATGATAATATGCTGATGGATATGGTTGATACGGCTGTACATAACGTTGATTTCAACCGTTATCCCGATCCCGTATGTCTTGAGCTGCGTAAGTCATTTGCCGATTTTTACGGTATTGATTATAAAAACGTCACCGTCGGCAACGGCTCCGACGAACTGATATTTTTAATAGAATCGGCATTTCTGAAAAAAGGAGACAAGCTTCTTACCGCGGTTCCCGATTTCAGTATGTATGAGTTTTACGGAAGTATTACCGAAAATCCCTGTGAAAGATATAATAAGGATGAAAACCTCAACATTGACGTTGATAAGCTTATAGAAAAGATTAACAGCGAAAACATTAAAGCGCTTATCTTTTCAAACCCCTGTAACCCGACCGGACAGGGAATTACTAAGTCTGAAGCGGAAAAGCTTATTAAATCCGTTAACGCGCTCGTTGTGCTTGACGAGGCATATATGGATTTCTACAGCCCCGAGCATTCACTTATCAAGGACGTAAATGATTACGATAATCTTATTATTTTCAGAACTGCTTCAAAAGCGCTCGGAAGCGCAGCTTTACGCCTCGGTTTTGCCGTTGCTAACGAAACTGTCAGTAGGGCGATTTCTGCCGTGAAATCACCTTACAATGTCAACAGTATTTCCCAGGCAATCGGAACTCAGCTTTATAAAAACAAAGATTTTTTAAATAATCGCATAAAAACTATTGTTGAAAACACTAAAACGCTGTATAATGAACTGAAAGAGCTTGAAGCTAAGGTTGAGGATTTTAAAGTTTATCCTACAAAAACAAATTTTGTTTTTGTAAAAACAGCTTTTTCAAAGGAGCTTTGGGAGTATTTAAAGGCTCAGTCAATCGCGATAAGATGGATGGGAGAATATATCCGTATAACCTCCGGCACAGCAGAGGAAATAAACACAACCATCAAAGCGATTAATGAATTTTTATCGGAGAGATAAGATGAGAGTTGCAGAATTAAACAGAAAAACTAAAGAAACAGATATTACTCTTTCGCTTAACCTTGACGGCGGAGAGATAAGTATTGATACCGGAATCGGCTTTTTTGACCATATGCTCAATTCCTTTGCCGTTCACGGCAGATTCGGTCTTAAGGTTAAGGTTGAAGGCGATTTAAATGTTGACGACCATCACACCGTTGAGGATACCGGTATTGTTCTCGGAAAAGCTTTTGCTAAGGCTCTCGGAGATAAAAGTTCTATAGAACGCTTCGGAAGCTTTTATGTACCGATGGACGAGGCGCTCGCTTTTGCTTCTCTTGATATAAGCGGTCGTCCGTTTATGGTGTTTGAGGCCGATTTCCCTCAGGAAAAATGCGGTGATTATACCGCAGCTCTGACTGTTGAGTTTATGAGAGCATTTGCGTATAACGCTGAGATTACTCTTCACGTTAAGTCGCTTTACGGATATAATTCACATCACATCGTTGAGGCAATATATAAGGCTGTAGCGCATGCGCTTAAAATCGCTGTAAAGAAAAACGATTCGGGCGTTCCGCTTTCAACAAAAGGAGTATTATAATATTTAGTTTTAATCCCGCTGTATAAATAGCGGGTGGAAAGGCAAAATTATGATTGTTTTACCTGCCATTGATATTAAAGACGGTCAATGCGTAAGATTATTTAAAGGAGATTATTCAACCGCTTCAAAGGTTGCTGAGAATCCGTATGATGTCGCCGAGAGCTTTGTTAAAGCCGGCGCGACTTGGATGCATATGGTAGACCTTGACGGAGCAAAATCCGGCAAGCTAATTAATTCCGAGCTTATTATTGACGTCGCTAAGTCTACCGATTTAAAGGTAGAAGTCGGCGGTGGAATAAGAAATATGGATACTATCGAATATTATCTTGAAAACGGTATTGACCGCGTAATTCTCGGTTCGGCTGCCGTTAAAAACCAGCAGTTCGTTATCGACGCAGTTAATAACTTCGATGATAAAATCGTTGTCGGAATAGACGCAAAAAACGGCATTGTATGCGCCGAGGGTTGGACGGATAAATCCGAGCTGAATTATATTGATTTAGCTAAGCAGATGGAGCATATCGGAGTTAAGACTATTATATTTACCGATATCGACCAGGACGGAACTCTTGCGGGGCCTAACCTCGTTCAGCTTGATAAGCTCGTACATAATGTTGATTGTGATATTATAGCAAGCGGCGGAGTATCAAACCTTAAGGATATTATTAATCTTCACGAGCTTAACGTTTACGGCGCAATTACGGGTAAGGCTATCTACAGCGGAGACCTTGACTTAGCGCTAGCCGTTCAGGCTGCCGGTAAGGTGGGCGAAGCATGAACTTAGATAAGTACTTCGTAAAATCCGAGCTTATTCCCGCAGTAGTTCAGGAAAAGTCTTCGGGTAAGGTTTTAATGCTCGCTTATATGAACCGCGAATCACTTAAAAAGACTATTGAAACAGGATATACCTGGTTCTGGTCAAGAAGCAGGCAGGAGTTGTGGAATAAAGGAGCAACCTCCGGGCATGTGCAGAAGGTTGTTGAGATGTATTCCGACTGCGATGACGATACGCTTTTAGTTGTTGTAGAGCAGACCGGAGCCGCGTGTCATACCGGCAACCATTCCTGCTTTTTCACAAGAATAAAATAATTTTGAGGTAATTTTATGGACGATAAGGTATTAAGAGCGCTGTATGAAACAGTGCTCAACAGAAGAGATAATAAAAAAGAAGGCTCATACACCTGCTATCTTTTTGAAAAAGGTTTGGATAAAATCCTTAAAAAGGTAGGCGAGGAGTGCAGCGAAACAATTATTGCGGCTAAAAACGGCGATAACAGCGAAACCGTTTATGAAATTGCCGACCTTATTTATCATCTTACGGTTATGATGGTTGAGGAAGGAATTGAGCTTGACGACGTATTAGCCGAGCTCGATAAACGCAGTGAAAAGACCGGCAACCTTAAAACCTTCCACGAGGTTGATAAAAACACTTAAAAAACTTGTATATAAAACAAAATCGGCCCGCTAATTAAAATTAGTGGGCTTTAGATTAGGATGTTAATATGAATTTTAATATAATTACATTAGGCTGTAAGGTTAATCAGTACGAATCCCAGCTAATGAGCGAGCTGCTTAAAAATAACGGCTTTACTCAGTCTGAAACTAAAGATACTGCCGATATTACAATTATTAATACCTGTACCGTTACTGCCGTAACTGACGCTAAAAACCGCAAAATCCTTCATAAGGTAAGACGAAGCAATCCCGACGGCATTGTTGTGCTAACCGGATGTATGCCTCAGGCGTTTCCCGACAGGGTTTCGGATTTTGAGGGCTGCGATATCGTTTTAGGCAATAAACGCCGCGCCGATATAATTAAATATATTGACGAGTATCTTATAAACAGAAAAAAGATTGTTTATATTGAAGCTCACGATAATAAAAACGCCGAGTATGAGGATATGAGCGTTCATACCTTTGACGGTCATACAAGAGCTTTCGTTAAAATCGAGGACGGCTGCAACCGTTTTTGCTCATATTGTATTATTCCGTATTCAAGAGGAAGAGTACGTAGTAAAAGTCCAGAGGTTCTTAAAAAGGAGATATCCGAGCTCGAAAAAAGCGGTTATAAGGAAATCGTACTCGTAGGAATAAACCTTTCAGCTTACGGTCAGGGTGAGGATTTTAACCTTGCGGACGCTGTAGATATCGCTTGCGGTTTTGACGGAATAAAGCGCGTCAGGCTCGGCTCCTTTGAACCTGAAATGATGTACCGT
>CAJOFK010000031.1 GCA_905234015.1 uncultured Ruminococcus sp. | reverse complement strand
GCGAAGCTCACATCGCCTAATATTCCAACCGGCAGGGATTTAAGGCTCTTTTTAATAAGCCTGCCGTTTTTAAGCACATAGGTAAACGGCGCTCCCGCCTTATTGAGCTCAGCTTTTCCGCTGAATAAATTTAGTTTTACGAGGTCGACGGTCGAAAGACTCTCGTCCTCGCTTTTTACCATAAGCGCCGAGTTTACGACCTTTAGCGCACAGTTTTCGCTCAGACCTGCTTTAAGAAGCTTAGTGAGAATTGAAACGGTCATATTGCTGTCGACCGCCGCCCTGCCGCCGGTACCCATTCCGTCGCTTATCAGGGCGACGAATTCCCCGAAGCCGTTTGAGAAGCAGTTTACGCAGTCGCCGCAGAGCTTTCCGCCGCTGTAAACGTGCTGATAAACTCCGACCTCAACATCGTAAAGCGGAACCTCATTCAACACAATCCGCCTGCGGTTTCCGATTTCGGTAATCAGCGGAGTGTCAAAGCAGCGCGCGCAGAGCGAGGATATATCCCGCGTGAGGCGCTCTTTTTTTATGCGCTGTTTTCCTGCAGCAAGCTCGAGCTCGACGGACATCCGTCCGTTTACATCAACCATACAGCTGCATTCCATCGGAATGAAACCCCGCCTGTGAAGATACTCGGTAATTCTCGCCGCGCAGTCAGCGTCAAAGCTTTTATAGCCCTCGAACTGCTCCGCCATATCGCCGAGGATTTCCGACAGGCCCGAAAACTGACCCGCGACCATTGAGCGTATCTCCCCTACTCTCGCCGCCGCCTCGATACCGCCGAGATAGTCGCGATAGCCGCGGTTAACGGCGTCGGCAACCTCGATAGCGCGGCAGCACTTTTTTGAGAACAGGTTGACCACGTCGTTTTCCGTGACGAAGCCCTGAGATTTAAGCGGAGCCGACAGCCGTGAGAAATCCTCCTCGGTCGCCTTTTTCATACGCTCGTGGCAGTAACAGCACATTCCGCAGCTTTGGCAAACATCCTCTACCGCCTCCTTATATACGTCCCCGACGCCCGGCGCGTAGAGCTTTTTAAGCTGACGGCTTACGCTGTTTACGCAGCCGCTGACGTTTTTAAGCGCGTTTGAGGCGAAATCAAGCCTCATAACGATTGAGTTTCGAAGCGATTTTTCTCCCTGAGAGATTTCACGGGGCATAAATATCGGCGTGATATAGCGCTCGATATCCTTAGGCAGAACCAGAAACACCGCCGAGGCGATTATTGTTTCAACGAACATCGGCAGCATAACCGAGTTATCCGCCGAGGATAAAAGCATAACGGCGTTGCAGATAACGAATCCCAGCGAAACAGCCGCCTTCCCGAACGGCGCGAAAAGTCCGCCTATAAGTCCGCCGAAGCTGTAGCCGGCGCAGATAAACGCGAAATTCACTGTACTCATTCCGAATACCGCGCCTGTTGCGGCGCCGCTTATTGCTCCGCCCGTGACCGAGCCGTACCGCGCGCAGAGAAGTATAATCAGAACGGCTATAATCCTGCCGACCGAAACCTTCTCGAACTCGATACTCGCAAGCGACAGTATCAGCACGCAGCCGCTTAACGCCATACACGCCATTTCCGACTGCGAAAACGAGGCAGGCCGCCGTCCCGACGTGCTTAAATACAGAGCTCTCGAAAAGAAATACGCCGCCGCTCCCGATACGAGCGCCTCGATAAACACCTTAGACAGCTCCGAGACCGTGCTTGTGCTTACGAACATCAGCACCACTCCCGAAGCGAAAACAGGCAGAAACGCCGCTGCCGGAGCGTAAAAGGACGCGGTTGAAATCAGCTTATAGTCCTCAATAAGCCACCTTAAAAGCGCGACCGACGCCACTACGGCGACATAGCGGAAACAGCTTTCGGGCATTAAAATAACGTAGCCCAGCGCGGTTCCG
Source organism: uncultured Ruminococcus sp. (assembly GCA_905234015.1). Taxonomy (GTDB): domain Bacteria; phylum Bacillota; class Clostridia; order Oscillospirales; family Acutalibacteraceae; genus Ruminococcoides. The sequence continues at coordinate 18,752 of CAJOFK010000031.1, read as the reverse complement.
AAGGTTGAGAAAAACAGCTTTTTTCTCGGCACCGCCGCAACATAGCTCGCCCCGAACGGAGCTAATTCCCCGAATATCCTGCCGCGGCACACCACAATCCCGAGCAGCATATATACCGCGTTTTCTATAAACAGTCTCACCAGCTTTTCGTCGTCGCTTACTTTCCTGAAAACGGTTCTTTCTGCTTTCATCTTTCAACTTCCTTACATTTGATGTAAGCCTATTATAGTCACCGCACCGGAAAAGTTTTGTCATAATATGGTAACGGCAAAAAAAATCAGGGTCAGCTTTATGCCAACCCTGTTGAAGTCATTATTAAATTATAAGTGCAATAAGCCCTGACCGCCGTTTACTGCCTTAAACGCTACGGCAAACACGAGGGAAACTATCGTCATCAGCTTGATAAGAATGTTGATTGACGGTCCCGAGGTATCCTTAAACGGGTCGCCTACCGTATCGCCGACTACAGCCGCCTTGTGAGCGCTGGAGCCCTTACCGTGCTCGGTAGTTTCTATATATTTCTTAGCGTTATCCCACGCGCCGCCGCTGTTTGCCATAAATATCGCAAGCATTACGCCTGTGATAAGCGAACCCGCGAGCAGTCCGCCTAACGCCTCAACGCCGAGGATGAAGCCAACGGCTAAGGGAGCGAGCACTGCCATAACGCCGGGTAAAATCATTTCCTTAAGCGCCGCGTTGGTAGAAATCGAAACACATCTTGAATAATCCGGGTCTTCCTTTCCCTCTAAGATTCCGGGCTTTTCCTTAAACTGGCGGCGAACCTCGGCTATCATTTTATTAGCCGCGCGTCCGACGCTGTCCATTGTGAACGCCGAGAATAAGAAAGGAAGCATTCCGCCTATAAACAAGCCCGCAACTACCTTAGGGCTTAAAATCGACATACCCTTGTTCGCAATTTCGACAGAATCCGCAAACGAAGCAAACAGTGCAAGCGCCGTAAGCGCCGCCGAGCCGATAGCAAAGCCCTTTCCGATAGCGGCGGTTGTATTTCCGACGCTGTCGAGCTTATCGGTAATTTCACGGACATGCGGGTCAAGCTCGCTCATTTCGGCGATACCGCCCGCGTTATCTGCTATCGGGCCGTACGCGTCAACCGCGATTGTCATACCCGTAGTAGAAAGCATACCTACAGCCGCTAAAGCGATACCGTAAAGTCCTGCTGTCTGGCTTTTATCAGGAATATACATAACATAGAAAGAAACCAATATACCGATTACAATAAAGATAATCGGGATAGCGGTGGATTTCATTCCTACGCCGAGGCCTGTGATAATATTGGTAGCCGAACCGGTTTTTGAGCTTTCGGAAATACTCTTAACCGAATGGAAACGGTCGGAGGTATACATCTCCGTGAGCTTTCCTATCGCCGTACCTACAACAAGTCCCGCAAGCACGCACCAGAATGGATTCAAGCTGTTGAACATAAACCAACTGAGAAGCCCTCCGCCGATTATAACGAGAGCGGTAGCGAGGTACTCGCCTATATTAAGCGCCTTCTGCGGGTCGGAATTATCCTTACCTCGTACAAAGAATACGGACATAACCGAACCTAAAATGCCGATTGTACAGAGAAGAAGCGGAAACAGCGCCGCAGCCATAGCTCCCGACTTATCGCTCGACTTGCTGAACATAGCAAACGCCAGTGTGATAGCGGAAACAATAGAGCCTACATAGCTCTCGAAAAGGTCTGCGCCCATACCGGCAACGTCGCCTACATTATCGCCAACGTTATCGGCAATAGTCGCGGGGTTGCGGGGGTCGTCCTCGGGGATACCCGCCTCAACCTTACCTACGAGGTCGGCGCCTACGTCGGCAGCCTTGGTATAAATACCGCCGCCTACTCGCGCGAAAAGCGCTATTGACGAGGCTCCTAAGCTGAAGCCGGTAAAAATCCTTAACATCTCGCTGTTATCGGCGAGGTTGAATACACTGTTAAGAATTACGAAGATAAGCCCGAGTCCCACTACGCCTAAGCCGACTACGGAAAGTCCCATAACCGCGCCGCCTCTGAAGGCAACCTTAAGGGCTTTATTCATTCCTTTTTCCCTCGCGGCGTTAGCTGTGCGGACATTCGCCATAGTAGCTACCGTCATTCCGAAATAACCCGCAAGCGTTGAGAACAGTGCTCCGAGTATAAAGCACCCGGCTGTTGCCCAGTCGATTACGAAGCCAATCACAACGAAAAGCACGGCAGCAAATACAATAAGTATCTTATACTCCGCGAAAAGGAAGGCTCTTGCTCCCTTCGATATGGCGGAGGATATTTTTTTCATCCTGTCCGTTCCCGCGTCCTGTTTACGGATAAACAGCGCGAAATACACCGCGAAGCAAAGCGCGATAACGCCCGCGGCTACCGGAATCAATAACTCTAAATCTTTCATATAAGCACTCCAATTAACTAATTTGGATTTATTGTAAAGAATATTTTACCACAAATTGCACAAAAGGTCAACTATTGTTAATCATTTTTTATTGAAGATATTATAATACCGTTAACCTTAGAGCTGATTACGGTATACAATTCCTCACCGGTAGTCATAACATCATCTCGTCCCGAGCAGTTCGAAATTATAACAACCGACTCATTATTCTGGATATTGAGATGAGCGTAACAGCTGTAAATGTCTACCGAACCGCCTGCTATAAGGTTATTGCCGTCACACTTAAAGCCGCAGTATTCTCTTGAGGGCGCAAGCCTGATTTTCTGAACCAGGTCTATTCCGAGAGTATCGTCGATAAGCGCCATATAAAACTTCGTCATATCGTCAAGACAGGAGATTATTCCGTAGCTTGAGTACATATATCCGAAATTAAACATATGCGGAAACTCGCTTCCGCGGTGCCACTTTTTATTATTTAAGTCATATCCGCCGAAATTAAACTTACTGCTTATAAAGCCCGAGTTTTTCATTCCCAGCTTGTCAAAAATATTCTTTTGAACATAATCGCTGTAGCTTGTCCCGGAAACCTTTGAGATTATTCTTCCGAGCAGAAAGTAATTAGAGGTAAGATAATTTTTATCCTTAACTATACCGTGGTCTAAAATATAATTTTCAACATAACGGTTAATCTTTACGTTGTTTTTATCGGCATTCGCGACATGGGTGTATTTTTTAAGAACCGCCGCGGTTTCGGCATTGCTTTGAATCTCGGGAGCATATGCTCCGAAGCTCACTTTGTCCGAAAGCAGCTGACCAACCTTTACGGTAGAAAGATACCTCCTTTTTCCGCTGGCGTCAAAATACTTATCAAGCGTATCGTCACGGCTGAGCTTTGAATTTTTCTCGAGTAAAAAAATTGCCGCTGCGGTAAAGGTTTTTGTCATACTGCTGATGTTGTAAACTGTCTGACCGTCAAGCTTATGCTCTCTTACGGGGTCCGCGTAGCCGAATGAATTTGAATAAACAACAGAATCGTTTACGGCTATCGAAACTCCTCCGGTGAAATCCTTAGTCTTGAGAGCTTTGTTAACATTCTTTGCAATCTGAGCCTTTTCATGAGCTCCGATTTTTATATCAGCGGCGTCGTACGGTTTTTCCTCCGAAGCGCAGGACGCTAAGAGAGAACAGCTCATAACCGCACAAAGCGCCAGGCATAATATCTTTTTAAACTTCATTTTCATCCCTCTTATTTTACAAGAACCTTTTCAATTTCGCTTATATACATCTTATGGTAATCGTCGCCTGAATAGTTTTTAGCGACCTCGTCAGCGGCTATTATGCTCTGCTCGTTTAAGTCCTGAGCATAAAGCTTACGGCAAACGAGCACTAATCTCGCTTCTTCGAAATACGGAGCCTTTTCGTCGTAAACGGGAGTGAGATTACATTCCTTAGCCTTATCACAGTCGCGTCCGCTTTTTGTTCCGCAGAACTGAAGAGCCTTTCTATACTCCTCGCCGTAAAAGCTTAAGGTGAAATACTCCTCGTTCTCAATTAAGCCGAAGGTAAATCTCTGCGGTCTTATAAAAGTAAACGCAACGGGCTTATTCCACATTATGCCTACTCCGCCCCATGAGGCAGTCATAGTATTGCAGCCGTCACCGTTTTTCGCGGTAACGAGCGCCCAGTCTTTTCCTATTAATGTAAACGGGTTATCTTTAAGCTCGCTTACGGATATTTCTTTAAAAGCTGACATATCATCATATCCTTTCGTATTATCAAATAATTGTATGCTTATTTTTCGTCTGAAATGAATTGGTATGCACATATTGTACCACATAACTGAATATTATTCAATATCTTTGTATATTTATTCATAATATTCATTTTGTTTATTGTACGCGCTGTATTTCGACGGTGATTTTTCGGGTGTAAAAAAGCCCTACACTGCCTTTTTCATCAATAATAGCGGATTTTTGGCGCAATATCGGTATATTTTATATACTTTTCATAAATTTTGAATATTTATACAAAAAGGCTTGATTTTTTGTATATTACGAGTATAATGTATAAAGTGACAACAAGATAAAATTTCAGCAAATACTGTTTTTAAAAATTCGGAGGTAATATTATGGCAGACAACAAGATTAAAAAGGTAGTTCTCGCTTATTCCGGCGGACTCGACACATCAATCATCATCCCCTGGTTAAAGGACAATTACGACAACTGCGAGGTTATCGCGGTATCCGGTAACGTCGGTCAGACAGGCGAGCTCGACGGTCTTGAGGAAAAGGCTATCGCTACCGGAGCTTCAAAGCTCTATATTGAGGACTTAAACAAGGAATTCGTAGAGGAATATGTATATCCTACAATTAAGGCGGGCGCCGTTTATGAGGGCAAGTACTTACTCGGTACATCCTTTGCGCGTCCGATTATCGCTAAAAGATTAGTTGAAATCGCTAAAAAGGAAGGCGCTGACGCAATCTGTCACGGCTGCACGGGCAAGGGCAACGACCAGGTTCGTTTTGAACTCGCTATTAAAGCATACGCTCCCGATATGAAGATTATCGCTCCGTGGCGTGTATGGGAATTCAAGAGCCGTGAGGACGAAATCGCTTACGCCGAGGAAAAGAACATTCCTCTCAAGATAAACCGTGAAACAAATTACTCAAAGGATAAGAACCTCTGGCACTTAAGCCACGAGGGACTCGACCTTGAGGATCCCGCTAACGAGCCTATGTACGAGAAGGAAGGCTTCTTAGAAATGGGCGTTTCTCCGCTTCAGGCTCCCGACGAGCCCGAGTACGTTACAATTCACTTTGAAAAGGGCGAGGCTAAGAGCGTTAACGGAGTTGAGATGGACGCGGTAAGCGTTGTAGAGAAGCTCAACGAAATCGGCGGAAAGAACGGTATCGGTATTACGGATATTGTTGAGAACCGTCTCGTAGGTATGAAGGCGCGCGGCGTTTACGAAACACCCGGCGGAACAATCCTCTTTGCCGCTCATAATAAGCTCGAGGAAATCTGTCTTGATAAGGACACTCAGCACTATAAATCAGTTTTAGCTATCAAGTTTGCCGAGCTCGTTTACGACGGTAAATGGTATACACCCTTACGCGAGGCGCTTTCGGCGTTCGTTGACAGCACTCAGCAGTTCGTAACAGGCGACGTTAAGCTGAAGCTCTATAAGGGCAACATCATTGACGCAGGCGTTACAAGCCCCTACTCGCTCTATGATGAGGAAATCGCAACCTTTGACGAGGACGACGTTTACGACCAGAACGACTCAGCGGGCTTCATCAACCTTTTCGGACTTCCGATTAAGGTTCGCGCTAAAAAGGGACTTATTAAGTAATTAATTCTTTCAGGCTTATCGGGACAGGGGAAACTCTGTCCCATTAAGTGCTTTTATACCACTTATCACTTACCGCTTGCCACTAAAAAAATGAGGTGATTTTATGCAGTTATGGAAAGGACGCTTCAAAAAGGAGCTTTCAAAAACCACAAACGACTTCAACAGCTCTATCCCCTTTGACAGCCGTATGTACCGCGAGGATATCGAGGGCAGTATCGCCCACGCGACAATGCTCGGGAAGTGCGGTATTATCGAAAAATCTCAGTCAGAGCACATTATAGAGGGCTTAAACTCGATTCTTAAAGATATCGAGTCGGGAGCGCTTAAAATCGATATGGAGGCTGAGGATATCCACACCTTCGTCGAGGGCGAGCTCACTAAGCGAATCGGCGACGACGGCAAGAGACTCCACACCTCACGAAGCCGCAACGACCAGGTTGCGCTCGATAACAAGCTCTATCTGCGTAAACAGCTTAAGGGTATCCGCGCTCAGCTTGAGGAGCTTGTCGGTATTCTCGCCGATAAAGCGGAAAAATACAGCGATACGGTTATGCCGGGCTATACTCATCTTCAGAGAGCCCAGCCGATTACCTTCGGCCATCATCTTTTAGCCTACGCCGAAATGCTGCTTCGCGATATCGACCGTCTTGACGACTGCTATAAGCGTATGAACGTTATGCCGCTCGGCTCCTGCGCACTCGCCGGCACAACTTACCCCATAGACAGAACAATTACTCAGAAGCTTCTCGGCTTTGACGGTATCACCAACAACTCGCTCGACGGCGTTTCCGACCGTGACTACTGCATTGAGTTCGCCGCTGCGCTCTCGATTATTATGGTTCACTTAAGCCGTTTTTCCGAGGAAGTTATAATGTGGTGCAGCTGGGAGTTTAAGTTTATTGAGCTCGACGACGCTTTTTCTACCGGCTCGTCGATTATGCCTCAGAAAAAGAACCCCGATATTGCCGAGCTCGTCCGCGGAAAGAGCGGCCGTGTATTCGGCGACACTATGACGCTTCTTACGGTTATGAAGGGAATTGCGCTCGCGTATAATAAGGATATGCAGGAGGATAAGGAAGCGATTTTTGACGCTGTTGACACGGTTAAAATGTGTCTTACCGCCTTTAACCCCATGCTCGATACAATGCGCGTTATCCCCGAAAATATGAGAAAAGCCGCTGCCGGCGGATTCATCAACGCCACCGACGTTGCCGACTGGCTCACTAAAAACGGCGTTCCGTTCCGCGACGCTTATAAAGCGACCGGAGAGCTCGTTGCGCGCTGCATTGAGCTCGGCACGGATTTAGAGAGCCTTCCGCTTGAGGAATATAAGAAGGTCTGCGACGTATTTAACGACGACGTTTACAGCGCGATTTCTCTTGAATACTGCGTATCTCAGCGTACCGCTTTCGGCGGTCCGGCTCCCGAAAACGTTAAGGCTCAGGCAGAAAGAGTTGCCGGTTTAGTTAAAAAGTAAGAAATACTTTTCTTCGTAATTTTATGGAATAATTATGAAAACAGTTTATGAAAACATTTTTGAAAGGTTATGAAATTTATGATTAAAGTTGGAATTATAGGAGCGACAGGCTACGCGGGCTGCGAGCTTGTAAGGCTTATTAATTCACACCCCGAGGCTGAAATCGCGGCGATAAGCTCCGTCAGCTTTGAGGGAAAGAAAATATCCGACGTATACCCGAGCTATATTTTCTTAAACGATATGGTATGCGAAACATCCGCGGATGTAGTTAAAAAGAGCGACGTCGTTTTCGCCGCGCTGCCTCACGGTCTGAGTCAGGAGCTCGCCGAGGATTGTATGGCAAACGACGTAAAATTCATCGACCTCGGAGCCGATTTCAGGCTTGAAAGCGAGGACGATTATAAAGAATGGTACGGCGGCACCTTCCTTGATAAAGAGCTTCACGAAACGGCAGTCTACGGACTTCCCGAGTTCTTCAGGGATGAAATCAAGGGCAAAAGCCTTATCGCCAACCCCGGCTGTTACACAACCTGTTCCCCGCTCGCTTTAGCTCCGGCTGTAAAAAAGGGGCTTATTGAGCTTAAGGGAATTATATGTAACTGCGCGAGCGGCGTTACCGGAGCCGGAAGAAAGCCCAATCAGGGCAACCACTATCCCGAGCTCAACGAAGGCTTCCACGCCTACAAGGTCGCTTCGCACCGCCACACTCCCGAGATTGAGCAGACGCTCTCCAAGCTCTCCGGCGAGAAAGTTACGGTTACTTTCGTACCTCATCTTTTACCCGTCAACCGCGGTATTCTCGCGACCTGCTACGCCGATATCAAAAGCGGCGTAAGCTTTGACGATATTAAAAAGGCGTACGAAAAGTTCTATAAGGACGAATATTTTGTAAGGCTTCTGCCCGACGGAATGTGCGCGGATATCCACAACATCAAGTATTCAAACTTCTGTGATATCAGCCTGCATCACGACTCAAGAGCCGGAAAGCTCATAGCCTGCGCCGCTATCGACAATATGGTAAAGGGCGCCGCAGGTCAGGCTGTACAGAATATGAATATTATTTTCGGACTTGACGAAAAAAGCGGACTTGAAATCATTCCGCCCGCATTTTAATTATTGAGGAAAATATGTATAAATTTATTGAAGGCGGAGTTACTGCTCCGCAGGGCTTCACCGCTCAGGGAATCTGCGCGGGAGTTAAGCCCTCAAATAAAACTAAAAGAGATTTAGCTCTTATTTACTGCGATACTTTATGCAACGCGGCGGCGGTTTATACGAAGAACCTCGTTAAATCGGACACTATCACGGTAACTAAGGCTCATCTTAAAAACGGCAAGGCTCAGGCGGTTATCGTGAATTCGGGCAACGCCAACACCTGCAACGCCGACGGCGTTGAAAAGGCTGAGAAGATGTGCGAAATCGCGTCCGAGGTTCTCGCGGTAGACAGCAACGACGTTATCGTCGCTTCAACCGGCGTTATCGGCGAGGTTCTCCCGATTGAACCGATTATCAGCGGCGCAAGAGCTATGAAGGGTACATTATCGAAGGAAGGCGGCACAAACGCCGCCGAGGCGATAATGACTACCGATACCGTCAAAAAGGAAATGGCTATGACTATGACCTTAGGCGGAAAAACGGTCACTATAGGCGGTATCGCCAAGGGAAGCGGTATGATTCATATCAATATGGGTACTATGCTCTCCTTCGTAACCACCGACGCGGCGGTTTCCTCCGAAATGCTCGAGTGCGCGCTCAGAGAAGCGGTAGAGGACAGCTACAATATGGTCAGCGTAGACGGCGATACCTCCACAAACGACACCCTCGCGATTATGGCTTCCGGTAAGGCAGGAAACGCTGAGATTACCGAGAAGAACGAGGATTATAAAACCTTCGTCGAGGGGCTTACCGAGGCGTTTAAAATGCTCGCGAAAAAGCTCGCCAAGGACGGCGAGGGCGCAACAAAGCTTTTAATCTGCACCGTAAGCGGAGCTAAAACCAAGTCGGACGCCGTTAAGGTCAGCAAGGGTATAATCTGCTCAAGCTTATTAAAAGCGGCTATGTTCGGAGCCGACGCTAACTGGGGACGCGTGCTTTGCGCTATCGGCTACAGCGGAGCGGATGTTGACGTTAAAAAGGTTGAAGTCAGCTTTAAGTCCTCAAAGGGCGTTATCGACGTATGCAAAAATGGCGCAGGTATCCCCTTCAGCGAGGAAAAGGCTAAGGAAATACTTCTCGAGGACGAGATTACTATATCAGTTACCTTAGGTGACGGAGAAGCAAAAGCTGAAGCCTACGGTTGCGATTTAACTTACGATTATGTTAAAATAAACGGAGATTACAGAACGTAATATAGTTTTCAGTTCACAGTATACAGAAAGGAACGTCCGCGCCTGACGCGGTCACTTAAAAGCAATGAAAATGGATAACAGCAAGAGAGCGGAAGTACTTATTCAGGCTATGCCCTATATTCAGAAATGGTACGGCCAGACAATAGTTGTAAAATACGGCGGAAACGCTATGAAAAGCGAAGAGCTTAAGGAAGCCGTAATGAGCGATATCGTGCTTATGCAGCTCGTCGGAATTAACGTTGTGCTCGTTCACGGCGGCGGTCCCGAGATAAATCAGATGCTCGATAAAACCGGAAAGGTTTCCGAGTTTAAAAACGGACTGCGCGTAACCGATAAGGAAACGATTGATATCGTTCAGCAGGTACTCGCGGGCAAGGTCAACAAAAGCCTCGTTCAGCATCTTTCAACAAGCGGCGGCCGCGCAATCGGCTTATGCGGTCTTGACGGAAAAATGCTTATGGCTAAAAAGCTGAGCACTGCGGATGACTTAGGCTTTGTCGGTGAAATCGACCGCGTTAACCCGATGATTATCCGCGACTCGCTTAAAAACGGCTACATCCCCGTAATATCGACAATCGCGGGCGGCTATAACGGCGAGGTTTACAACATTAACGCCGACCTTGCGGCGGCTAAAATCGCCTCTAAGCTCGGTGCTAGAAAGCTTATTCTTATGACTGATATCCGCGGACTTCTGCGTGATGTTGAGGATGAAGACAGCCTTATTTCGGTTGTCAGCATAAACGACGTCCCCAAGCTTAAAAAGGAAGGTATTATCTCGGGAGGAATGATTCCGAAAATCGACTGCTGCGTTGACGCGGTTAAAAGCGGCGTCGGACGAGCTCATATTCTTGACGGAAGGCTGAAGCATTCCCTGCTCTTAGAGCTCTTCTCCGACGAGGGAATCGGAACAATGTTTTACTGATAAATTGGTGTAGTATGATAATTCGAGCGATGACAATAGACGATTATGACGAAATATTCGAGATGTGGCAGATTACCTCAAAGCGCGCTTTAAGCTCGGCCGACTCGCGCGAAAATATCGAGCGCTACTTAAAACGCAACGCGGGTATGAGCTTAGTCGCGGTTAACGACGGCAGGATAATCGGCACAGTTTTAGCAGGCCACGACGGCAGGCGCGGATTTATCCATCATATGGCGGTGCTGCCTGAATTCAGGCGCAGACATATCGGCAACCGCCTCGCCACGGAAGCTATCAACCGGATTTCACAGGACGGTATCGAAAAAACTCATATCTTCTGTTATAAAGACAATTTAACAGGTCAGGATTTCTGGACAAGCCTCGGCTTTAAAAAGCGCGGGGATTTATATGTATTCTCAAAATAAGGACAGACATTTTATGAACACTAAGGAACTCGATAAAAAATACATAATGAATACCTACGGCCGTTATGACGTCGCGCTTAAAAGCGGCAAGGGCTGTACGGCTTACGACGAGGACGGCAAAAAGTACATCGACGTAAGCTCGGGCATCGGGGTAAACTCGCTCGGCTACTGCGACGAGGGTTGGGTTGAAGCCGTTACAAATCAGGCTAAGACCATTCAGCATATGAGCAACTACTTCTACAGCAGTGAAGCCTCTAAGCTTGCAAAAACGCTTTGTTCAATCACTCCGTTTACCAAAGCCTGCTTTTCAAACAGCGGCGCCGAGGCTAACGAATGTGCAATTAAAATAGCAAGAAAACACAGCTTTGATAAGTACGGTGAGGGCAGAAACGAGATTATCACCCTTAAGGACTCGTTCCACGGACGAACTGTTACCACCCTTTCCGCTACCGGTCAGGATAATTTTCACAACTACTTCTTCCCCTTTACGGAAGGCTTTAAATATGCCGAGGCTGATATCGACAGCGTTAAAGGCTTAGTCAGCAGCAAAACCTGCGCGATTCTTATTGAGTGCGTTCAGGGCGAGGGCGGAGTTAATATTATGGATAAGAGCTTCGTTCAGGCGCTGAGAAAGCTCTGTGACGAAAACGATATCACCCTTATTGTCGACGAGGTTCAGACCGGCGTCGGACGTACCGGAAGGCTTTTCTGCTTTGAAAACTTCGATATAGTTCCCGATATGATAACCTGCGCTAAAGGCTTAGGCGGCGGACTTCCAATAGGACTTTGCCTTTGCACCGAAAAGCTCGAGAACGTTTTTACTCCCTCAACTCACGGCTCAACCTTCGCGGCAAATCCCGTAGTTTGCGCAGGCGCGAATTACGTTATCTCGAAGATTTCGGACGAAAGTTTCTTATCCGAGGTCAACAAAAAAGGCGCTTACCTCAGAGATAAGCTCGAAAAAATAAACGGCGTTAAATCAACCCGCGGACTCGGACTTATGATAGGTATCGAGCTCGAAAAGGATAACGCTCACGATATCGCCGTAAAATGCGTAGAAAACGGACTTCTTATCATTACGGCGAAAAACCTTTTAAGAATGCTGCCCCCTCTTAATATCAGCTACGAGGATATTGACGAGGCGGTCAAAATACTCGAAAAAACTATAATGGAGGATAAATAAATGAAGCATTTACTTAAACTTGAGGACTGGTCGAGCGAGGAAATATTCAGCACATTAGACCTCGCCGATAAGCTTAAATATGAGCAGAAAAACGGTATTGAGCACAAGGTGCTTAAGGGCAAAACTCTCGGTATGATTTTTGAGAAAAGCTCAACACGTACAAGAGTTTCGTTCGAGGTAGGTATGACTCAGCTCGGCGGATATCCGCTTTTCCTTTCGTCAAACGACCTGCAAATCGGCAGAGGCGAGCCTGTTGAGGATACCGCGCGCGTACTCTCTCGTTTTATTGACGGAATTATGATTCGAACCTTTGCGCAGAGCGAGGTCGAGGCTCTTGCTGAATACGGTTCAATCCCGATTATCAACGGCCTTACCGATTACTGTCACCCCTGCCAGGTGCTCGCTGATTTACAGACAATCCGTGAGTTCAAGGGCAAGCTCGAGGGCTTAAAGATGTGCTTTATCGGCGACGGAAACAATATGATGAACTCGCTTATCGTCGGCGCGCTGAGGACGGGAATGAATATTTCCGTAGCGTGCCCCGAGGGTTACGACCCGCCCGAGCATATTCTCGAATTTGCAAAAGATTTCAAAGATAAGTTCGAGCTCTGCCGCAAGCCGCTTGACGCCGCAAAGAACGCCGACGTTGTTTACACCGACGTTTGGGCTTCAATGGGTCAGGAGCAGGAGCAGAAAATCCGCGAAAAGGCTTTCGCCGGATATCAGGTAAACGACGAGCTTATGGCTGTTACCAACGACAAGTGTATGGTTCTCCACTGCTTACCTGCTCACCGCGGAGAGGAGATTACCGCCGAGGTATTCGAGGCTCACGCCGATGAGATTTTTGAGGAAGCCGAAAACCGCCTGCACGCTCAGAAGGCTGTGCTCGTAAAGTGCTTTACGGAGTAAGCTATGCTGCTGTTATGTTATCCTAAGTGTTCAACCTGTAAAAAGGCAAAAAAATGGCTCGACGACAACAGCGTCGAGTACATTGAACGTGATATAAAGCTCGATAACCCGAGCTATGACGAGCTTAAAGAATGGTACTCAAAAAGCGGACTTCCGCTTAAAAATTTCTTTAACACAAGCGGTATGCTGTACCGTGGTTTAAACTTAAAGGACAAGCTCCCCGAAATGAGCGAGGAAGAACAGCTTAAGCTGCTTTCCTCCGACGGTATGCTCGTAAAGCGTCCGCTCGTAATAAACGGCGATACGGTATTAACAGGCTTCCGCCTTAAGGAATGGGAAAGCGGGCTTTTATAATAATGTTAAAAACGGTCGGATTATCCGACCGTTTTTCTTATAGTTCAGTAAGTATTTTAGCGATATACATCTGAATCATCGTTGCGTCGCGGACTGAAATATCTCCGTCCTTATTGACGTCCGCAATCTGCTTTGCGGTTATTTCCGCTTTTCCGATTAAATTCTTCTGAATCCGCGTAACATCAAGAATATTTACGTCGCCGTCGAGGTTAGCGTCGCCCATCAGCTTTTGTACCGCCGTATAATCAGCCGCGCCGCTGCTCGCGCAGTATTGAGCCGCCGCTGAATTTTCAATGCAGATTATTTTTATTGTTCCGTTTGCATCCATCGGCGAGAAGCAGTTGCTTCCTATTTCGGTTACGGTATCGGGAATAAAAACTGAGGTGATTCCGCTTACGTTTTCAAAAGCTCCCTCGCCGAGCGTAGTAAGCGAATAAGGAATATCGAGCTCGAGGTTAAGCGAGGAGCAGTTTCTGAAAGCAAATGCTCCGATTTCAGTAACAGCCGAGGGTATATTCACCGTATTCAGCATAGTACAGCCGTCAAATGTTTCTATCTCAATTGACTTAAGTTTATCGGGAAGAGAAACCCTCTCAAGGCTTGTGCAGTCCTTAAAGCAGTCAATTCCGACATATATCACGCTATCGGGAATATCAATTGAAGTAATCGCCGTGCCTTCAAACGCGTCATCATAAACCGCGTTTATTCCGTCGGGAAGTAAAACGCTGCTCAGAGAGACCGCACCGCAGCACATGGAGAACGGAATATCCTCTAAGCCCTCCGCCTTCGAAAGGTCAAGCGACGTAAGGCTTGTACAGCCCGTGAACGTCATATTCCCCATTTCGGTTATTGTTGAGGGAATACTTACAGCCGATAAAGCCTCGCAGTGATAAAACGCCATCGCGCCTATAAAGCGATAACCGGAGGGTATCGTAACCGAAGTCACCGTTCCCTCATAAAAACATTCGCTGTAAATGCCGACTACGGGCTTTTCTCTGTACTCCGTAGGAAGCTCGGGAGAGGTATCGGCGCCGTTATAGCGGTAAAGCGCATATTCGTCGTCGTTTATAACGGCATAATCGAAGTCATCCTCGTGGAGGATAGTCGCCGCCGAAACATTCACCGCCGAAAACGCCGTAATTACCAGCATAAGCGCCAACACTAACGCGGCAGTCTTTTTTAATAAAATCATTTAATCACCTTCAAGCCGAAAAGCGGACAGCGAGCTGTCCGCTTCGGTTTATTTTAAGGGTTCTCTGTTAAGAGTTACAAATTCTGCAAAGTTGGATTTTAAGTCCTTATAATCATCGGTATTAAACGAGAGGTTATAAACGTACAGCCTATCCTCATCGTCATACATCCATTCGCCGAAGAACAGCTCCTTGTTTTTATCCGTATCCTGAACGATTATATGCGAGCCGTCAAACTCAGCCTTGATGTTGTATTTGGTGTCGTTGAATTTATAGGTTCCCTTACATCCGTCGGACGGATTGATAATAAAGCTGTAATCGGGCGCCGACCATCTGATTTTAGTAAACTGATCGGGCGATTTATCGTACGCGGGCGAGCATCCCGCAAACAACACGCTGACGGCAATCAGAACCGCGGCGGTAAAGCAAAGTATTCTTTTCATAATAATCGCCATAGCCTTTCCGCCCACAAATAGTCATTTAAATTCTCTACTGCCTTACCGTGGGCAGATAAGGCGTAAAGTGGCGATTCAGTCATTGCTCGTTGTCCCGCAGGGACAAGCTGAGCGGACGATATTAATTTTATTAGTGTAAATTTTCACACTAATTCTCCTATGCTTTTATGAGGTCTGGTACCAGGATAACTCAGCGTATGTATTCGATACAACTGTATAATATGTACCGTTTTCTTTATAGATATAGTAAGAAAATACTCTAAGCGTTCTTGTATCGGTGCTTGAACGGTCGTTTACGTTCGTAAGCTTTTCGATATATTCATACGCGTTCGTTACCGTCGAATAACGGAAGATATCCCAGCCGTTTTCAAACGAACGGTAGCAGAAGCCCGTATTTTCTATAGTCTGAGGCTCATAGTCCTTAGTATAGTCGCCGCCGAGAACTCTTGCTATATAATTCTTTCTGCTCGTATCGGACGCGAGGTTTGTTGCTGCCTGAGTCTGACGGTAACTGCCCGACGCACTTGCCGCTGTTGCGTAAAGCACGCCGCCGCCGACAAATTTCCTCGTTGTATTGTCATCGGGATTATCCTGAAGGAAGTCGATAATCTGATAGTTATGACTTACTCTCTCGGCTCCGCTTGAATCGTCAACATAAGTTTCGTTAAAGCTGTTTAAGATTACAGAGGTTTTATCAACAGCAGAAACATTAACAACCGACGCCGTAGTTGACCTTGTAATATACAGGCAATCATCGCCGTCAGGACTTGTCGCGGTACTTAATCCGCTTTGAGCAAATCTGACCTTTATCGAGGCGCCCTTGCCGAGCAGGAATCGGGTTGCCGCGCTGGTGCCTGAGTTTCTCGCTTTATTCGAGGTGTACCAGAGTGAACTTGCGCTTCCTCCGGTCAGGGTAGCTGTCTGCATATAATAACCGGTTGCCTTTACCGTACCGTCGACAGCAATTTTATACTGTCTCGCTGTTTCGGTTAGATTTACGGTAACCTTAATCTTATTCTTGTTGCTGTCAACTGTACCTCTCGTAAACGAACCGTAGGAGTAGTTAAAGTAATTACTCTTAATCAGCGGCATATTGCTCTGAACCGCGCTTGCGATTATAGCGTCCGTTACTGACGAGGTTGAAGTCTGAGTAAGCTTAATTGTCTTAGTATACTCCTGAGGATCCAGCGCCTTGGACGCACTGTAAACGTAGTTTCCGTCCGAGGTATCATAATCGTTAAAGATATACGTTGTTTCAAGTCTTACAGGGCTTGAGCTGCTCGCAACTCTGTAGACTGCGTGGTATGTTTTGGCGCCGTTAGCGTAAACGGGAGCGGTACTGATATTCAGGTTAGTGTTGTTGGTAATCGCTGTGCCGTCGCTTAACTCCCAGCCGTCAAAATAGTAGACGGTTTCGGTAGTAGTTCCGCCGCTCGTTGTTACGGCTTTAAACTCACGGTTAGCTATAGCGTTTACGTTATAGCTGAATTTATAATTACTTCGGTCAACCGCCGCGTAAACGTTGGTGAATTTACCCGCGTCGTCCTCGCTGATTACGCCCGTACCCGTTACGGACTGAATCGGCATAATCGCCTTGCCCGTTGCGGTATCAACAACATTAGTGAAGCTCGATACATTAATCGGAGTTCCGTTTCCGTCAACGGGGATATAGGAATTCGTAAGCGTTGCGTAGGAGATTGATACAAACTCGCTTAAATTGGTTGAGTTCGCTTTAATCCAAACCTGACCTCGCTTAAGCGCCTCGGTTCCTATACGATAAACCTCGCCGTCGTTATCCTCCTCATAAGGTACGCCGTCAACCGAAATTGACTTCAGAGGATAATAGGGGTTATCGGGGTCGTCGTCGTTTCTTGCGATACTATAGTTAGTAACAAGCTCGTTGAGCTTAATCTGAACGTGATAGATAGATTCACTGTTTTCAACGAGCGTAAGCTCATACGGAACCGTCATCTGCTTTCCGTTATAGGTACCGTCAAAGTTTACAGTAGGCGTTCCGGGATTTCCGTTCATATCAATATATACGTTGATATCGCTGAATTCAACGTAAACCGCGCCTGTAACCGTATAGGTTTCGTAATCGGTAGTACCGTTGCTCTTTTTACCCACCTTAGCCGTTACCGTTACGTCATAGCGTCCCGATTCACTGAAGGTTTTTGAAGATGAGGTACTTGTGTAATTGCTGACGGATGCAGTCGCGCTCGGGTTATCATATGGTCCGTCAATCGAATATGTATAGGTAATATCTCCGGGAGCACTGCCGTAAAGCGAACCGGTTCTCGTGAAATTCATACACGAGGAACTGAGAAGATAATCAATCGTTTTTGTAGCGCCCTTTTCGACAACGCCCTCAAGAGGCAGCGTGCCGCTTATTTTAGAATACGCGGAAGCATTTGTTGCTGTCTGTGAGTTATATGTCGCGTAGCTTGAAATAGTATTACTCTTAAAATCGATATATCTGTTACTGAATCCGTTCGGGTTAACTGTTCTTCCGAGCAGACGGGTTACATCGTAAGCGATTATTGTGCTTGTACCGTAATAGAATCTTACGTTTGTATATCCGTAGGAGCTGAAGCTGTAGAGATAGTAGGTTGCGCTTCCCGTAAGCTTCGCCTCATATGTAAGCGCATAGTCAAAGCCCGTAGTGCCTCTCGCCGTAGCGGTTGAGTAGAAATGCGCGTATTTTGCGTCAAATGCAGTAGGCTTAATTACATGTACCGAGGCATATGTTGAGCTTGAATAATCAGATTTCAGGAGCACGTAAATCTTTGAGGTTTTAGCATGGTTCTGCATCATCGCGTTAAACGCAGTTGTTACTTCAGATAAAGGAGTTGAATATGTGGATGTGCTCGTATTGTTATACGCGGGGAGAGATGTAGAGGAACCTGCTAAGCTGTCCGCAGTAGCGTATTTTGTGTTATATGTTGCAACCCTGGTTGTGCTTGTTGTAACGCCCGACTGGAAATAAGTGCTGAGGGAAGTAGAATCCTCCGCCTGATGGAGATTTACAAACTCCTGAAGGTTGAGGTATGCCTGCTGAGTAGGCGAATACTGAACTCTTACGTCGGTAAGTGTCCATGTTGTCGCCGTTGCGGCGGTTACACCCGAGGGCTCGTTCGTCGCGGTAACAACAATGCTGTAGGTCTTAGTTGAAGTAATATCGCTTAAGGTCGGCGTGATCGAGCTAACGAGCGTTGCCTGAGTACCCGAGGTTACAGTAGAGGAAGCGACCTGAGTGCTTCCGTCCATAAGCTTAACAGTAAGCGTCTGGTATGTATTTGCGCCCGTAACAGTAATCTTAACAGGCTGGCCGTAGTAGAGGGTAGCAGATTCAGCTAAGTTATTGCTTGAATAGGTCTGGTTCGCTGAGTCGCCGGTAACTCTCAGAACTACGCTTGTAAGACCTGTATCATTCGCGGCAAAGTTCGCAGTAGCCGTAGCGTTAGCTACTAACGGGTAGAAGGTAGTCGATGTAGCAGTTGTACTGCTAAAGGTACCTGCGCCCGAGGTCGTTGTCCATCCGGTAAATTTATAAGCGGCTTTCTTTGAGAAAGTAACCGTCGCGCCCGTATCATTATACGCGTTCGCCTGTCGGGGAGGTGTGCCGCTAACTGCGGTGCCTCCACTCGGCGTAATCGTAACGGAGTTAACCGCTGCTGTAGGATTGGCTGTAACCTTAGTGACGTATTGCTGACGGTTCATCTTAAACGTCGCAACAGC
>CAJOFK010000030.1 GCA_905234015.1 uncultured Ruminococcus sp. | reverse complement strand
CCGTTAAGCATATCGGTCTTAAAATTATAACCGTTGAATGTATCGAGCGAAATGTGATTTCCGCCGATAAGGTGATACTCAAAGAGCTTATCGCTCCTTTCCGCGTGAGCGCATATTACGGTACCCGCCGCTAAAGCGAGCACAAGCGCGGCTGAAACTATTTTTTTAAAAGCCTTCATAATTAATCCTCCTTTACTTAATTATTGCCTTAGGCTTTTCACTATAGTAGTGTTGTAAAAGGAAGAAAAAGTTTCGCTTTTTCCACAAAAAATTACAACATAAAGTAGTTTCTCCGAGTTGCACAAATATCAGGACTCTGATTTGTGCACTATTACGGAACGAATTCAGGTAATGCGGTCTAAAAAGAAAAAATCGCACAGTCAAATAAATGACTGTGCGATAAATTATTAATCGTATTCTTTAATTTCTAAAGAGTATTTTGCAGGAAATTACTTCTTGCCTCTGTAGTCAACGTGCCAGAGATCCTTAGCATATTCAAGGATAGCTCTGTCGGAGCTGAACTTGCCTGCGTTAGCTACGTTCATAAGGCACTTTCTGCCGAACTCAACGCGCTTAGCGTAATCGGCGTTAGCCTTAATTTTAGCGTCTACATAGCTTCTGAGATCGTAAAGTACGAAGTAGTGATCCGGAGCATGCCATGAAGCGCCGTCGAGGAGAGCCTTATGGAGCTCTGCGAAGCTGCCCTCGCCCTGAGCGTTGTCGTCGCTTACCGTGCCGTCTACGAGAGTATCGATAACCTTCTTGATTTCGGGATCGGAGTTGTAGATTGTGCGTGAGGAATAAGTATCCTTGATACCCTCGATTTCCTCAACCTCAGCGCCGAAGATGTATTCGTTCTCTTTACCGGCTTCCTGAGCGATTTCGATATTCGCGCCGTCCCAGGTTCCGAGAGTAACCGCGCCGTTAATCATAAACTTCATATTACCGGTACCGGAAGCCTCTGTGCCAGCGAGAGAGGTCTGCTCGGAGATATCCGCAGCGGTAACAATCTTCTCGGCGTAGCTTACGTTGTAGTTAGAGCAGTATACAACCTGAAGCTTATCCTTAGTATCGGGATCGTTGTTTACGAGGTTTGCGATTTCGTTGATGTACTTGATGATAGCCTTAGCTCTTGCGTAACCGGGAGCCGCCTTAGCACCGAAGATGAAGCAGGTCGGATTCCAGTTCTTAAGCTCGCCGTTCTTAATCTTGAGATAAATCATCATAATCGAGAACGCGTTGATGAGCTGTCTCTTATACTCGTGAAGACGCTTAACCTGAACGTCAAAAATCATAGTCGGGTCAACGTCAACGCCGTCCATCTTCTTGATGTAAGCAGCAAGCTCTTTCTTCTTCTTAGCCTTAATCTTGTTGAACTTCTTAACGGTATCGTCGTCCATCATCTTGTTGAGCTTTGAGAGCTTGGATAAATCCTTAAGCCAGCCTTCGCCTACTCTTTCGGTGATGAACTCGGAGAGCTCGGGGTTGCACAGGCCGAGCCATCTTCTCTGAGTAATACCGTTGGTCTTGTTCTGGAAGCGCTCGGGATATACCTGATACCACTCCTTAAGAACGTCAGCCTTAAGGATTTCGGTATGAATCTGAGCAACGCCGTTTACATAGGTGCTTACATAGGTAGCAAGACGAGCCATATGAACGGTGTTATGGTCAACGATTCTCATATTAGCCTTCATCTCGTCGGAAATACCCATAGAGGAGAGCTCCTCCTGAAGCTTGTTGGCGATGAGGCAGATGATGTGATAAATTTCGGGAACAACGTCCATCATAAGGTCGGCGTGCCATTTCTCGAGAGCCTCGCCGAGTACGGTGTGGTTGGTGTAGGAGCAGGTCTTGCGGGCGATATCGAACGCCTCGTCAAAGCTCTTTCCGTCCTTCATAAGGAGTCTTACGAGCTCAGGGATAGCCGATACGGGATGAGTATCGTTGAGCTGGAATACATAATCCTCGTGGAAGTGGCTGTAGTCGTTGCCGTACTTAGCCTTATAATTTCTCATAATATCCTGGAGGGAAGCGGAGCAGAAGAAATACTGCTGCTTAAGTCTTAAAACCTTACCCTCGCGGGAGTTGTCGTTAGGATAAAGAACGCGGGAGATATTCTCGGCGTCGTTTTTAGCCTGAACAGCGCTGTTATAGTGGGAGTTGTTGAATTCCTGGAAGTCGAAGTCCTCAACAGCCTCAGCCTGCCAGAGACGGAGAGTGTTGATGTTCTTTGTGCCGTAGCCGATAATAGCCATATCGTAGGGAACAGCCTTAACAACCTGACCCTTGAACTCCACTTCTACAGCCTGATCCTCGCGGCGGATGCACCACGGATCCTCGAATTTCTGCCAATCATCGGCAGTTTCAACCTGATAGCCGTTCTCGATAAGCTGCTTAAAGAGACCGTACTTATAACGGATTCCGTAGCCGTCGAGCGGAACTTCCTGAGTAGCTGCCGAGTCGAGATAGCAAGCTGCGAGTCTTCCGAGACCGCCGTTACCTAAAGCGGCGTCGTCAACCTCTTCGAAAACGTTGATATCAATACCTTTTTTCTTAAGTAAAGCCTTAGTCTCGTCGAGAATACCGAGGCAGTAAAGGTTATTGTACATCATACGTCCCATAAGGAACTCGGCGGAGAAGTAGTAAGCTCTTCTTCCGGAAGCGTGTTTTTTCTTACTCTTAGCCCAGTTGTCGGCAATTTCGGTCTGAACAACCTTACCGAGAGCGTAATGGAGCTGTGCCGGAGTAAGGTTTTCGGGCTTTTCACAGTAGTAAGCCTGTGAAGCCATCTTAAGTTCGTCCATTAGATTACCCATAATTAATCCTCCAATCGTCCGTATGTATCGGACATCCAATATAATCTTTCTGCAAGCTCGTCCGTAATTGCGTCGGCGTCAATTCTCCATACCCAGTTACCGCCTAAGGTAGAAGGGATGTTCATTCTCGCTTCGCTTCCGAGTCCGAGTATATCCTGCATTTGTATAACCGCGTAATCAGCCTTACATTCGTAAGCTGTGCGGATTAATCCCCAGTTAAATTCCTCGTTGTCGCCGATATGACAGTATTCCTTAGCGCACTCAATTTCCTCTTCGTCAGCCTCGCTGTACCAGCCCATAACGGTGTCGTTATCGTGGGTGCCGGTATAAACTACGCAGTTGCTGTTTTCGTAGTTGCAGGGGAGGAAGTCGTTTTCTTCGTCGCCGTCAAACGCGAACTCGAGAACCTTCATTCCCGGATATCCGCTGTCCTTAAGGAGCTGTTCAACGCCCTCGGATAAATCTCCGAGATCCTCGGCAACAATCGGGATATCGCCGATTGCTTCCTTCATCTTATCGAAGAAGTCCATTCCGGGACCGTCCATCCATTCGCCGTTGATAGCGTTTTCGGCGCCGAACGGAATTGCGTAATAATCGTTAAACGCGCGGAAATGGTCGATTCTTGTAATATCGTAAAGGTTAGCGGCAGCCGCTATGCGGTTGAACCACCATACATAATCGGTTTCCTTAAGGTACTCCCAGTCGTAAAGCGGATTGCCCCAGAGCTGACCGGTTTCCGAGAAATAATCGGGAGGACATCCCGCTACGCATACGGGATCGTTGTTTTCGTCGAGCCAGAAAACGTCCGGATTAGCCCATGTATCGGCTGAGTCCATAGCAACGTAAATCGGCATATCGCCGAGAATCTCAATTCCGAGGTCGTTAACGTACTCGCGGAAATCGTACCACTGCTCGTAGAATTTAAACTGAACCCATTTCCAGAAATCAATATCTTCGGCAAGCTTTTTCTTATAACGTCTTACCGCGGCGGGCTTACGCATTTTAATCGGTTCCTCGGGCCACTCGGTCCAGGATTTCATATCAAAATACTTTTTAACCGCCATATAAAGAGCGTAGTCGTCAAGCCAATGCTTGTTGTCTTTCTTAAACTCCTCAAAAACGTCGAGCTCATAATCCTCTATGTAGGTTTCGTACGCTTTCCTGAGTACCACAAAACGGTTGTTGTAGATTTTCTCGTAATCTACCTCGTTGGGGCTTTCTCCCCAATCAATGGCGTCGAGCTGCTCCTTGGAGATAAGCTCCTCCTCAACCAGCGTGTCGAGGTCAATCATATACGGGTTGCCCGCGTAGGTTGAAAAGGACTGATACGGTGAATCGCCGTAGCTCGTAGGTCCGGCGGGAAGTATCTGCCAGATTTTCTGACCGGCTTTTGCTAAGAAGTCGGCAAACTCCCTCGCCTCTTTACCGATTGTTCCGATGCCGTAAGGAGACGGAAGTGAGGTAATCGGCATTAAAATACCTGCCACTCTTGCCATAATGTCAACTCCCTTCAGTTGAAAAAATTATTAAATTTTCAGCATAACGCTAAAAGGTAACCTATGTTACCCCATAATAGTAGTATAATTTTATCATAAATGCACAAACATATCAATAGTTTTTTTAACTTTTTTTTATTAATCCGTCAATTTTTCAAGCAAAAAATACAGAGCCGCGCTGCTTGCGGCTTTTCTTATTTCCTCTCGGTTTCTGTTGCCGCCGTCGTTAAGGAGCGTTCTTATTACGAGGGTGCTTTTTTCGTCGGCTACGGCGATATATACCAGCCCGACAGGCTTTTCCTTACTGCCGCCCGTAGGACCTGCTATTCCGGTAGTTGAAACGCCGAAATCGGCTCCCGCAAGCCGTCTTACGCCCTGCGCCATTTCGGCGGCGGTTTCGGGAGATACGGCGCCTGTTGAGCTTAAGGTTTCGTTTTTAACGCCGAGAACCTTGTTTTTTATACGGTTGGCATACGAGCATACTCCGCACTCAAAAACCGCGCTTGCTCCGCTTACCTCGGTAATGCGCTTGCTTACGAGGCCTCCGGTACAGCTTTCGGCAGTAGCGGCTTTCTTGTTTTTATTTATCAGTTTGGTAACGACAAGCGTCTGAAGCTCGTTTTCGTTGATGTTTTTTTCCTTTAATAAGGAGTAAAATTCGGTTGCAGTTATATTTTTCATAGTTTTCACCCGCTTTTATTTTATCACATTTACTAAATATATTGCAATACCGTTTAAAATTTGGTAAAATATATAGGAAAAGGAGCGAAAGATATGCCTTGGTTTTTTGTTGACGAGGAAATCAACTCGAAAAAATACAATTTATCGGGGGAAAACGCCCGTCACATATCCCGAAGCCTCCGTATGAAAGCGGGGGAAAGGCTGACGCTTTTATCGCCCTCGAAAACTCAGCACGACTGCGAAATCAGCGCCGTTACGGCGGATATCGTCGAGGTTGCGGTCGTAGACAGCAAGCCCTGCGAAAACGAGCCCGAGGCGGAGGTTGTGCTTTATCAGGCTCTCCCTAAGGGAGATAAGATGGAGCTTATCGTGCAGAAATGCGTCGAGCTCGGGATATCTAAAATCGTTCCCGTAATATCGGCGAGGTGCGTATCGCGTCCCGATAAAAAAGCTCTCGAAAAAAAGAGAATCCGCTGGCAGAAAATTGCCCGCGAGGCCGCTCAGCAGTCGCGCAGGGGGATTATCCCTGAAATCGCCGGGGCGCTCAGCTTTAAAGAGGCCTTAGAGGATTGCAGGGATAACGGCGTAAATCTCTTGTTTTACGAGCTGGGCGGTAAGAGCATTAAAACCGTTTTAAAGAATCGTCCGAAAAAAATCGGATTCTTTATCGGAAGCGAGGGCGGATTTGAACAAGCCGAGGCAGAAGCGGCGCTCAAAAACGGAATAGAAACGGCGACTCTCGGAAAAAGAATTCTGAGAGCCGAGACCGCACCTATAGCGGCGCTTTCTATAATAATGTATGAACTTAATGAAATGGACAATGTTTCAACAACAGGAGAGGAGTTTAAAAATGATTGGAATAATCTGTGCATTAAAGATTGAAGTTGAAGGCTTAAAGGCGCTTATGGAAAATCCCGAGGTTACGGAAAAAGCCGGCCTTGAGTTTACGAGCGGAAAAATTTCGGATAAAGACGTCGTACTTCTCGAGTGCGGAGTCGGCAAGGTTAACGCCGCCGTAGGTACTCAGATTATGATTGATTCCTATAAGCCCGACGTAATTATCAATTCGGGTATCGCGGGAAGTCTTTCCAAGGACCTTATTATCGGCGATATCGTAGTAGCGACCGATTGCGTTGAGCACGATATCAACTGCACGGCTTTAGATGAGCCGAGAGGCCAGATTTGGTTCCGCGACGAAAAAAGAATTAATATTCCCGCTGACGAGGAAGTAGCTAAAAAGCTGGCGGAATGCTGTCAGAACCTCGGTTCAACCGTAAGAAAAGGCACCGTCGCTACAGGCGATATGTTTATTACATATGTAAGACAGCGTGAAGCTATAGCTTACGAGTTTGGTGCGCTTTGCTGTGAGATGGAAGGCGGCGCGGTAGGCCATACCTGCTATATGAATAAGGTTCCTTTCGCTATTCTGCGTTCAATCAGCGATGATTTGAAGTTTAATAAGGCGGAAAATTACGAGGAATTCAGCCAGCTCGCGGCGGATAAATCCGTAAAAGCCATTAAAAAGTTTATCAGTATGGACTGATAATAAACAGAGTTTTAAAGCAGTTTCCGGTCAGCGCCGGGAGCTGCTTTTTTTACTTTATAAGAAACTGCGTTCCTTATAAAGTAAAAAACATTTTATATTTCCCGCTCAGTTGCGCCCTGCGTACGCATGTAGCGTTGCGACCGCCGAAAAGCGCTCGCCAAAATAAGGAGTATCGCGAGTCCGTTCTTAGGACGAGAGAGACGACTTTATTTTGACGCGGACCGGATGGCTGAAGAAAACGCACGCACCTAGGTGCGCATGCTTTCTTGTTTAGAGCACAGGGTACAGGACTAAGGGAAAACGAACCGGAAACGCCTGCGGATGACGAAGAAATATAAAAATATTGACAAGAGTGCTTTAATAGAGTAAAATAATAAGGCTATAATGAAATAATATGTAATTTTTTAATGAATAGGGGAAATTTTATGCAGCTTACAGGTGCGGAAATCATTTGTGAATGTCTTATTGAGCAGGGCGTAGACACCGTCTTCGGTTATCCGGGCGGCGCGGCGCTTAATACATATGACGCTCTTTATAAGTACAGCGATAAAATCAAGCATATCCTTACCGCTCACGAGCAGGGCGCGGCTCACGCCGCCGACGGCTACGCGAGAGCTACGGGTAAGGTCGGGGTTTGTATGACAACTTCGGGCCCCGGAGCTACCAACACCGTTACGGCTATTGCTACCGCCAATATCGACAGTATCCCGATGGTAATTATTACCGGTAACGTAAATACGGGACTTCTCGGACGCGACAGCTTCCAGGAGGTTGATATCGTAAATATTGTTAAGCCTATCACCAAGGCGAGCTACCTCGTTACCCGTATCGAGGATTTAGCGCCCGCTATCAGAGTTGCGTTCGCGAGAGCCAACGACGGACGTAAGGGCCCCGTTCTTATAGACGTACCGAAGGATATTACCGCTCAGATGACCGATTTTAAATCGCTTACACCTCCTCCGAAAAGAGTAATCGAGGTTGATAACGCGGATAAAATCGCTAAAGCGGTTGAGCTTATCAATAATTCGAGATACCCGGTTATTTACGCGGGCGGCGGCGTAATCAGCGCCGACGCTTCCGAGCAGCTTATTGAGTTTGCCGAGAAGATTGACGCTCCGGTATGCTGTTCGCTGATGGGACTCGGATGTATTCCCTCAACTCACAGGCTGAACATGGGCAATCTCGGTATGCACGGCACCTACGCTACGGGTATGGCTACCGAAAAGTGCGACCTTATCATCGCGTGCGGAGCGAGATTCTCCGACCGTGTAGCAGGCAATCCCAAGAAGTTCGGCGAGCAGGCGAATATTATTCAGATTGATATCGACGAAAACGAAATAGATAAGAACGTTACTACCGATAACCACATTATCGGCGACGTAGGCGAGGTTCTTGAAATCCTTAATAATCACGTTGAAAGACAGAACCACACTCAGTGGCTCGTTCAGCTTGAAATCTGGAAGGGCGAGCACGTTGCTCCCAGAGAAAAGCTCGGCGATTATATGTCCGCACTCGATGTACTTCTTACGATTAATAAGAAGAAGGCGCCCGAGGATATTATCGCGACCGACGTAGGTCAGCACCAGATGTGGGTTGCTCAGTTCTCAGAGATCGAAAGACCCAGAACTCTGCTTACCTCCGGCGGAATGGGCACTATGGGCTTCGGCTTAGGCGCGGCTATCGGCGCTCAGTGCGGATTCCCGAGGAAGAAGGTATTCCTTATTACCGGCGACGGCAGCTTCCATATGAACTTAAATGAGCTTGTAACGCTTAAGTCCTATAATCTGCCGGTTGTAGTCGTTGTTCTTAACAACGGCGTGCTCGGTATGGTAAGACAGTGGCAGAAGCTTTTCTACGGAAACCGCTTCTCTCAGACCGACCCGAAGCGCGCGACCGATTTTGTAAAGGTTGCCGAGGGCTTCGGAATTCCGGGCTTTAAGCTCGATAAAACCGAGGATATCGAAGAAGTATTCGACAAGGCGATGGGGCTTAACGGCCCCGCGGTTATCGACTGTATCATCAGCCCCGACGCTAATGTGCTTCCGATGATCCCTCCGGGAAAAACAGTAAACGAAATAGTAACCGAGATGTAATAACAGTAAAGGCGTGCTTTTTACGGCACGCCTTTTTCTTACTTTATAAGAAACTGCGTTCCTTATAAAGTAAAAAACATTTTCCCTGCGTGCGCACGAGCGATGGATATACGAAAGCTCCGCACTTAGGTGCGCACGCTTTCTTGCTTTATAAGAAACTGCGTTCCTTATAAAGTAAAAACGTTTTATATTGCCCGCTTAATTGCGCCCTGCGCGCGCACAAGCGATGGCTGAAGAAAACGCACGCACTTTGGTGCGCACGCTTTCTTGTGAAATCATATCAGCTTATGGTGTACGAGGTCATTTTATAACCTGTCTCGCCGATAACCTCCCTGAGCTTATCCTCGGGAATAGGCTCCTTAGCGGTTATAACGGTCTCGTTTTTCTTATGCGAAGATTTTACCTTTTTTACGTCAAAATTATTTCTGATTGCGTCGTTAACGTGAGCCTCGCACATCGGGCACATCATTCCGTCAACGCCTAAAGTTATTTTAGTCATAGTCCTGCTCCTTTGATAATAATTCAACCGCTCTTTTTCCGTCGGATTTAATCGCGGCTTTAAGCTCGTCGAGATTGTCGAATTTCTTTTCGGGACGGATAAATTCCTTTAACCTTACGTCCACAAGCTGTCCGTGCAAATCTCCGCCGTCAAAACCGGGAATCCACGTTTCGCAGTTCGGGAGGTTGCGGTCTCCGACGGTCGGCTTAACGCCGATATTAGTAACGCCCGCGTAGGTTTTTCCGTTAAGCGTTACCGCGGAAGCGTAAACCCCGAACTTCGGCAGGATTATTCCGTTCTCGAATTGCTGGTTAATAGTCGGCGTATCGATTTTTGAGCCGATACCCCTGCCCGGGAGCGATACGCTTTTAAGCCCGAAGTCGTAGCCGAGCAGCTTGTTAGCGGATTTTATATCGCCCTTTTTAAGGCGGTTTCTTATCTCGGTAGAGCATACGACAACTCCGTCGAGCCCTACGGGATTGCATACCGTAACCTTGATGTTTTCTTTTTTGCAGAGCTTTTCGAGCGTTTGAGTGTTTCCTGATTTTCTCTTGCCGAAGCGGTAGTTGAATCCGCAGAAAACTTCCTCCGCGGTGAAAACATCTTTTATTATTTTACTCACAAAATCCTCGGGGGAGTAGTCCTTAAGCTGCTCGAAATCAAGAATATAGAGAACCTCAATCCCCAGCTTTTCGAGAATTGTGTTTTTTTCGTCATTGGTTAAAAGCTGGGCGTTTTTGTCTTTAGATTTAGGAGTTGACGAAAACGTAAAAGCCGCGGGGACAAGCCCCCTGCTTTTCGCCTCAACCGCTTTAGCTATAACCGCCTTGTGGCCCAGGTGGAGTCCGTCAAAGTAACCGAGCGCCACGGCGGTATTTTTATTATACGGAGTCAGGTCTTTGAAAATACGCACAGCGCTCATTCTCCTTTCCTAAATTTTTCCCGATTTAAGAAGCATATCGAGTTTAAGTATTGTGAGCTGGGTTTTAGCGTCGGGAAGCTGATTATTCAGCACCATTTCAACCGCTTTATTAAACGGTATTTTCTCGACGTTTAAAAATTCGTCCTCGTCCGGCTGCTGTTCGCCTACGGATTTTACCCTGCACGCAAAAAGGTGGATTATTTCGTCGGTGTAGCCGGTGCTCGGGTACATCGCTCCGAGGGATATATAGCTGTAGCCCTCGCAGCCTGTTTCCTCTTTGAGCTCGCGTTTTCCGTTTTCAAGCACTGTTTCGCCTTTTTCGAGCTTTCCCGCGGGGAGCTCAAGGGTGATTTCCTTATACGGATAACGGAACTGCCTTACGAAATACAGCTCGTTGTTCTCATCGAGCGCGGCTACGCATACTCCGCCGCTGTGGTGAACGATTTCGCGTATTGCGTGTTCACCGTCGGGGAGCTCTACCTCGTCAAATAAAACGCGGAGGATTTTTCCGTCGTATATTGTTTTTGAGTTTAAAGTTTTTTCAGATAAATTGTCCATATTTCAACTATAAAAGGACGGGGTTGCCGAAACGACAGCCCCGATTTGCATTTTATTTCCGATTATTCTTCAGAGGGCTGTTCGTCACGCAGAGAATCGACGTCGCTTATAATGCTGTCGATTACGTCGTCAAGAATAATACCTTCGTCGTCGGTTATTTCGGACTGCTGGGTTATATCAACAAGCTCCTCGTCAGGCTCGCTTTCGTAATAATCCGAGTCCTCCTCGATAACATGCTCGTCGTCCTCGTCTTCTTCAACCTCCATCTCCATAGCAACCTGCTCGGCCTGTTGGAGGGGAGTGAGGCTTTCGCCCGATACGGAGCCTACGACTCTGTCCTGAAGGCTCTGGAATTTTGAGGCGAGCTTATCGTCCTCAAAGGCTTCCTCAACGTTATCAATGGAGTTTTCGGCGTAACCGTCGTCGCCGATACCCTCCTGAGAAGCGAGCTCTGCCTGAACCTTTGCGATAGCCGCTTTCTGCTTCATAAGCTTGCGCCTTGCTTCAGCCTTAGCCTTTAGCTCAACGAGGTGGTTCTGAGGCTTAGTAACGTGCTTTTCGTTCTCGTTGAAGTAAATATTATACCATACAATAAAGATGTAAATTGTCCAGATTTTACGGCTGTTGTCCTCTTTCTGACTGAAATGCTCGTCAAGCCAGCTTATAAGGATATCCGAGTTAAAGAATTTTTGAGCTGTCTCAGACTCAAACGCTTCTTTTACCACGTTGTAGTAACGCTCGTCCTTAAGCCATTCTCTCGTCGGAACGGGGAAGCCGAGCTTCTCTTTTTCGGCGGTTTCAAGCGGGAGATGAAGCTGAGCCGCGCGGCGCATAGCGTATTTAGTGTTGTATTTATTAACTCTAAGCTTAGTCGGGAGAGAAGCCGCAACCTTGAATACTTCCTTATCAAGGAAGGGTACGCGAAGCTCGAGCGAGTTCGCCATCGACATCCTGTCGGCCTTTAAGAGGATATCTCCGACCATCCAGAGGTTGATGTCGAGCGTCTGCATTTTTGTAACGTCGTCGTGACGGTGAGCGCGGTTATAAATTCTTCGAACCTGCTTAAGCTTTTCGGGAGGGGTAGCTATAGACGGGTCGCGGAGAAGCTCGCGCTTCTGGTCGTAATCGTACATATACGCGTTGCCGATATAGCGTTTCTCAAGCGGATGAGTCGCTCTTATGAGATAGTCGCGTCCCTTAATATCCGGAAGCTTTTTAGCGAGCTTGCACAGCGCGCGTCTTAAGCAGTAGGGAACGATAGTCTGATAAATCTTAAATACTCTCGGGTCATTGTAGCAGGTATAACCGCCGAAAAGCTCGTCGGCACCCTCGCCCGAAAGCACAACCTTTACATACTCGCTCGCGAGCCTTGAAACGAAGTAAAGCGCGATACAGCTCGGGTCGGCAAGAGGCTGGTCCATATGATACTGAACCGTGGGAACTGCGTCCCAGAATTCCTCGCTCGAGATAAGGTGAGTATGGTGCTCAACTCCGATTTCCTTTGAGAGATTGCTCGCCCAGGAAATTTCGTTATACTTCTGACCGAAGTCAAACCCTACGGTAAAGGTCTTCTGGTCGGCGAAATAGGTTGAAACATAGCTCGAATCAACTCCGCTTGAAAGGAAGCAGCCGACTTCAACATCCGCGATTTTATGAGCGTTAACGGAGTTCTCAAAAATCTTTTCTATCTTATCGACAGCCTCGTCCTCCGTCAGCTTATCGTCGGGCTTGAACTTAGCCTCCCAGTAACGGATTGTTTCAACGTCGCCGTTTTTAAAGGTCATATAGTGACCGGGCAGCAGGCAGTAAACTCCCTCGAAAAACGTCTCGGGCGGTACCGCGTACTGGAACGAAAGATATGTATCAAGCGCCTTATAGTTAAACTTCTTCTCGTACTTAGGATGCTCGAGAATACTTTTTATCTCGCTTGCGTAGATAATATCCTTGCCGATAAGGGTATAATGCATCGGCTTGATTCCGAAGAAATCGCGAGCCACGAAAAGGCTCTTGTCCTTTGTATCGTAAATCGCAAAGCCGAACATACCTCTGAGCTTAAGGAGCATATCCTCTTTCCATTCCTCATAGCCGTGCACAAGCACCTCGCTGTCCGCGTCGGTCGCGAAGGTATGGCCGGATTCCTGAAGCTCCTTTCGAAGCTCCTTATAGTTATAAATCTCGCCGTTAAAGGTGAGTACGAGGGTTTTATCCTCGTTGTAGATGGGCTGATGACCCGCCTCAAGGTCGATAATACTCAGTCGGCGGAAACCCATACTTATATAGTCATCCTGAAAATAACCGTCTGAATCGGGGCCTCGGTGAGTGATTACCTCAGTCATATTTTTAATTATCGCGTCACGGTCCTGAACTTCGCCCGTGAATCCGCATATTCCGCACATGTTCTACAACTCCTTCCAAATTGAGATAGATATACATATACAAGTTATATTTTACCATAAATAAATCCCGCTTGCAATAATTGAGAAAAATTTTTTGAGGTTTATTTAGAATTTTAAAAATACTTGCAACACTACGGGAAATATTTTGCACTATGTTTGAAAGATATAGCTTTTTAAATTGCAAAAAATTATTGCAAGCGCAAAATATTTATGCTAAAATTGGCTTGTAAAATTATATTAAAGGAGCGATTAGTGTGAAAATTCACACTAAAACAGATTTATGTTGTCCGCTCAGTTTGTCCCTGCGGGACAACGAGTGATGACTGAATCGCCACTTTACGCCTTATCCGCCCACGGTAAGGTGTGAGAGATTTTTAATTACTATATTTGTGGGCGGAAAGGCTATGGCAATTATTATGAGTATAAAAATAGGAATTTTAGGCTACGGAAACTTAGGCCGCGGAGTTGAGGCGGCGATTAAGCAGAATCCCGACCTCGAGCTTACGGGAGTTTATACCCGAAGAAGCCCCGACAGCTTAAAGATTAATACCGAGGGCGTTGCGGTTCGCTCAACCGCGGAGCTTGAAGCCGGCAGGGATGATATCGACGTGCTGATTATCTGCGGCGGCTCTGCTACGGATTTGCCCGAGATGACTCCGAAGTACGCGGCGCTTTATAATGTAATCGACAGCTTTGATACTCACGCTAATATCCCGTCGCATTTTGCGAACGTTGATAAGGCGGCTAAGAAAGGCGGAAAAATCGGAATAATCTCCTGCGGCTGGGACCCGGGAATGTTCTCGTTAAACCGTCTTTACGCGAGCGCGATTCTCCCCGAGGGTAAGGACTACACCTTCTGGGGCAAGGGTGTAAGCCAGGGACATTCCGACGCTATCCGCAGAATTGCGGGAGTAGTTGACGCAAGACAGTATACTCTCCCCGTTGAGGCTTCAGTTAACGCGGTACGCGAGGGCAAAAATCCCGAGTTTACAACGAGAGAAAAGCATACCCGCGAGTGCTTTGTAGTTGTTGAGGACGGCGCGGATAAGGCTAAGATTGAAAACGAGATTAAGACAATGCCGAACTACTTCGCCGATTATGATACAACGGTACATTTCATCAGCGCCGAGGAAATGAAGCGTGACCACAGCGGACTTCCGCACGGCGGCTCGGTTATCTATTCCGGAACTACAGGCGAGGGCAACAATCACGTTATCGAGTACAGCTTAAAGCTCGATTCCAACCCCGAATTTACGGGCTCCGTACTCGCAGCTTACGCGAGAGCGGCTTATAAGCTCAATAACGAGGGCGTATCGGGCGCAAAGACAGTATTTGATATTGCTCCGGCGTATCTCAGCGCGAAATCCGACGAAGAAATCCGCTCGCATTTACTTTAATAGACTTTTAAACGAAAAGCCGTGAAGTTTTGCTTCACGGCTTTAATACTATTGCTTATGTTTTTTTATCCACGAAAGAATATCTTCGTATTTAAATGTACCGTCCGCGACAGATAGCCCCAGATTCAGCACATCTTCATCATTTGCGTATATTTTTACTCCGTTTATTTCAAGGAAACTAAGCATAACATAAACGCCTATTCGTTTGTTTCCGTCAACAAACGCGTGGTTAGAAATCAATGAATAACCCAGTTTAGCGGCTTTTTCCTCCTTGCCGGGGAATAATTCCGCTCCGTCAAATGTAGCAAACGCGCTTTCAAGCGCAGATTCCAGCAGTCCCTCGTCACGAACGCCGACGCTTCCGCCGGTAGCTTGAGCCATAAGTTGATGAAGGAGCTTAACTTTGTCTTTGCTGAATTTAATCATTTTGCGAGCTCCTTAAATGCGCCGATGTATTTGTTCAGAATTCTTTTAGCGACAATATCAATTTTTTCATCGTCTGTTAAATCGAGAAGCAAATCGTTGTTTTCGATATCAAGTACAAGATATTTCGGTTTGTTGTTTTTAAAAACAACTGCCTCGCCCTGTCTGTCTACGGTTTTTGCAATCTGCGAAAAATTTTGGTTCGCCTGCGTCATAGAATAGATAGTATCTGTATTAATCATCATAAAAATCACCTATAAATTTATAGTACAAATTTATCCTATTTATATTATATCCACTTTTAAAAAATTGTCAATAGAAAAGCTACGAAACAATAAGCTCCTTAATTTTATATACATCTCCGTCCATAACCTTAAAATCGGCGAGGAGCTCGCCCTCGATTTCGAGGCTTATGCTCTGATGAATATAAAGGCTTTTAAGTCCCGCGTCGTACGCGCCCTTAATATCGGAGATATAGTCGTTTCCGACCATTATCGTTTCATCACGGTTGAGGTTATAACGCTCAATCAGAGTGTCAAAATAATGCTTATCGGGTTTTGAACATTCCTCGTCGGAGCTTATTATTATGCCGTCAAAATAGGGGATAAGCCCGAACATATTAAGTTCGTTTAAGGTGAATTTTCTCTGCGCGTTCGAGAGCAGATAGATTTTCTTTCCCTTGGCTTTAAGCGTATCGAGCAGGTCAATTACGCCGTCGTAGAGCTTAATATATTTAGTCGAGTAACATCGGAACGCGGTGCAGATAAATTCAATTTCCTTAGCGGTTGCCTTTACGCCCTTGGCGGTAAAGAGCTTTCTAAAAACCTTTTCGAGCTTAATATCGACTACAGTGTATTCGGGAAAGCGTTTTCTTACGCGCACTTTTTCTTCCTCAACACATTCGCAGTAGCGCTTGTTGATTTCGCGGGCGGTGTAGTGCGCGCCCTTATAGCCGTAAAGGATAGCGAGCTTTTTCCACAGCTTGATATCCCACTCGTTGGTGTTTATGTCGATTAAGGTTCCGTATAAATCAAAAACGTAGTTTTTAAACATAGCTTTTCTCCTTTAAGGCTTTTTTCGGCAGAATTCATTCATACAGCATTTTTCGCAGTTTGCTTTTCTTGCGGTGCATACGGCGCGGCCGTGGAGTACGAGGCGGTGGCAGAAGTCGCTGCTTTCCTCGGGAGGGAGTAAATCGCGGAGTATGAACTCGATTTTTTTAGCGTCCTTTTCCGTATGCAGCCCGAGCCTGCGCGTAAGGCGGATACAATGAGTGTCTACCACTACGGCAGGCTGTTTATATATATCGCCCATAATCAGGTTCGCGGTTTTTCGTCCGATTCCCGGCAGCTTTATAAGGTCGTCGATATTGTCGGGAACCTTACCGCCGAAATCCTCTACAATCATTTTTGAAAGAGCGACTATATCGCGGCTTTTTGTTTTATAAAGGCCGCAGCTTTTTATGTATTCGGCGACTTCCTCCTCGGTGGAAGCGGCGAAAGCTTCGGCATTTGGAAAACGCTCGAACAGCGCGGGAGTTACCATATTAACCCTCGCGTCGGTGCATTGAGCGGCTAAACGCGTAGCGATTAAAAGCTGAAGCGCGTCGGGATATACGAGCGAGCAGATTGCGTCGGGATATTCCTTTTTAAGCGCATCGACGGCTTTTTCGGCGATTTGTTTTTTAGTCATAATACCACGTCCTTTATCTAATTGTAGCATAGGTAAAAGGTAAAATACAAGTAGTATAAAATAAAGAAAAATGAAAAAAGACTTGACAATTTATTAACAATAGAATATAATGACTATGAGGTTAGTGAAAGCTAACTATATTTGAGGGTAAGCGGTTAGTTAATACTAACGCATTTAAGGAGAATAGCTATGATGCCTCTCGCGTTTGCGAATGTTAACGAGACTAATATCATAAAAAAAATAGGCGGATTGGCGGAAACCAAAAAGCACCTTGAGAATCTCGGCTTTAACGTCGGCGGCGAGGTGAAGGTTATTTCGACAATCGGAGGAAACCTGATTGTGCAGGTTAAGGAATCAAGAGTCGCCGTAAGTAAAGAGATGGCGATGAAGATTATGGTTTAATATTGTTTTATATAGAAAAGGAGGGAGAAGTGTGAAAACCTTAAGAGACGCTAAAATCGGCGAGACCGTTAAAGTCGTTAAGCTTCACGGCGAGGGCGCTGTTAAGCGCAGAATTATGGATATGGGTATCACAAAAAATGTTGAAATCAGTATAAGAAAGGTCGCTCCGCTCGGTGACCCGATTGAAATCACGGTAAGAGGCTATGAGCTTTCGCTCAGAAAAGCTGACGCCGAAATGATTGAGGTTGAATAAAATTATAGCGCAGGTTTAACCGCGCTATATATTATGAGCCGCAGATTAGTTACAACTAACTAAAAGAAAGGAACGATTATATGAGCATAAAAATTGCCTTAGCCGGTAACCCGAACTGTGGTAAAACCACGCTGTTCAACGCGCTTACCGGTTCAAACCAGTTCGTGGGAAACTGGCCGGGCGTTACGGTCGAGAAAAAGGAAGGTAAGCTGAAAAAGCACAGTGACGTAATTATAACCGACCTGCCCGGTATCTATTCGCTATCACCGTATACGCTGGAGGAGGTTGTCGCCCGTAATTATCTTATAGACGAGCGCCCGGACGTTATTTTAAATATCGTTGACGGTACTAACCTCGAGCGAAACCTTTACCTCACAACCCAGCTTACCGAGCTCGGTATTCCGGTTGTTGTAGCCGTTAATATGATGGACGTTGTCCGTAAAAACGGAGATAAAATCGATAAGGATGAACTTTCGCGTCAGCTCGGCTGCAAGGTTGTTGAGATTTCCGCGCTGAAAAATACCGGTATCGCGGAGGCGGCGGAAGTTGCCGTAGCCGCGGCAGGCGGTGAAAAAACCGTTCCGAAGCATAGCTTCAGCGGAGAGGTTGAACATACTCTCGCACATATCGAGGAGGGAACCTTCCTTCATGATATGCCTGAGGAGCAGCAGCGCTGGTACGCAATTAAGATTTTTGAGCGTGACGAAAAGGTTCTTGAAAAGTTAAAAATCCCCGAGGATAAGCTTGCGCATATCGAAAAGGATATTCAGGCGGCTGAAAAAACGCTCGACGACGATTCCGAGAGTATTATCACGAACGAAAGATATATCTACATAGCTTCGGTAATAAAGGCTTGCTATAAGAAAAGAAATAAGGGCAGCCTCACTACCTCCGATAAAATCGATAAGGTAGTTACAAACCGCTTTTTAGCTCTGCCGATATTCGCGCTAATAATGTGTATAGTTTACTATATCTCGGTAACGACTGTCGGAACTATACTTACCGATTGGATGAACGACGGCGTTTTCGGCGACGAAGGATGGAGGCTGTTTCAGACCGGTCAGGTTGAATATGATAAAGCGACCGATAACTGGGCGGAAAAGAATATCTTTAATAATAAAGAGCTTTCTAAGCTGCTCGATTCAGCCGCAGATGACGATAATATAAAAGGTGCTCCGGATTTAAAGGACGCGTTCGACGAAAAGGATTACGGCGCGTTTGAGGAAGCGTACAATACCTATGCCGATGAATTTTATCAGGGCGAGGATAATAAGAGCGTTAAGGTATATGATATTAATAAGTATCTGACCTTAAACGAGGACGGAGAGATCGATAACCCCGTTGACGAGAGCGAATACGGTATATGGATACCCAGTATTAAAAAGCTGGTGAGCGACGGACTTGACGCGATTAACTGCGCCGAATGGCTTAAGAGCCTTGTGCTCGACGGAATTGTCGGCGGCGTAGGCGCGGTTTTAGGCTTTGTTCCTCAGATTTTCGTACTGTTTATTTTCCTAGCGT
Organism: uncultured Ruminococcus sp.; assembly: GCA_905234015.1. Classification (GTDB taxonomy): domain Bacteria; phylum Bacillota; class Clostridia; order Oscillospirales; family Acutalibacteraceae; genus Ruminococcoides. The sequence continues at coordinate 11,235 of CAJOFK010000030.1, read as the reverse complement.
TCCTTGAGGCGTGCGGATATATGGCGCGTATCGCCTTCGTTATGGACAGGATTTTCAGAAAATTCGGTCTGTCGGGTAAGAGTTTTATCCCGATGCTTATCGGTACAGGCTGCGGCGTTCCGGGTATTATGGCGTCGCGAACTATAGAAAACGAGCGCGACCGCCGTATGACAATTATGACGACAACATTTATTCCCTGCGGAGCAAAGCTTCCGATAATCGCTATGATTTCGACCGCTCTGTTCGGCGGAGCGTGGTGGGTTGCTCCGAGCGCCTACTTCCTCGGAATGGCGGCTATCGTAGTATCGGGAATTATGCTTAAGAAAACTAAGATGTTCGCGGGTGACCCGGCTCCCTTCGTTATGGAGCTTCCCGCTTATCATCTTCCGACCGTCGGAAACGTTCTCCGTTCAATGTGGGAGAGAGGCTGGAGCTTTATCAAGAAAGCCGGCACAATTATCCTGCTTGCTTCAATCGTAATCTGGGCAGGCAAATCGTTCGGCTGGTACGGAACCTCGTTCGGATTCAGCCTTGACATTCCTGTTGAGAACAGTATTCTCGGCGCGATCGGAAACGGTATTCAGTGGATATTCGCTCCCCTCGGCTTTGCTGATATCAAGGCGGCTATCGCAACGATTATGGGACTTGTTGCTAAGGAAGAGGTTGTCGGCGTATTCGGCGTGCTCGATTTCGGCGGACTTACTCCTCTTGCTGCGTACAGCTTCCTCGCGTTCAACCTTTTGTGCGCTCCCTGCTTCGCGGCTATCGGAGCTATCAGACGTGAGATGAACTCCGCTAAATGGACGACCTTCGCGATTACTTACCAGTGCGTTTTCGCTTACGCGGTATCGCTGATGATTTACCAGTTCGGCCTCGTATTTACCGGGAATATGAATATAATCGGATTGATTTTCGCAATTGCTACGGCGGCGCTGATAATCTTTATGCTTGTAAGACCTTATAAGGAAGCGACAAGACTGAGCGTAAAATAAGAATTTTTAAAGGAGGATTATATGAATTGGTTTACTGCTAATATCGGGACAATTGTCGTCGCGGTGATTGTCGCGGGACTTGTCGGGGCGGTTGTGATTAACAGCCTGAGAAAAAGAAAACAGGGAAAATCCTCCTGCTCCTGCGGGTGCGCGAATTGTCCGATGAAAAATAAATGCCATTAAAAAGCCCGCCGCATTAGTAAATGCGGCGGTATTAAACAGCTTGCTTATTATTAAAAACGATGCGGCACATCTTATGTGCCGCATCTGCTATAGCATATTAAAATTACTTTTTAGGAGCCTTGGGCTCTGCCTTCTTAGCAGGTTCTGCCTTCTTGGCGGGCTCTGCTTTTTTAGCGGGCTCTGTTTTTTTAGCGGGCTCAGCCTTTTTAGCGGGTTGAACCTTCTTAGCGGGCTCAGCCTTTTTAGCGGGTTCAGCCTTTTTAGCGGGTTCGGCCTTCTTAGCGGGAGCAGCCTTCTTTGCGGGAGCAGCTTTCTTAGCAGGCTCAGCCTTAGCGGCAGCCTTTGCCTCGTCGGTCTTCTTAGCCGCCTTAGCCATCTTCTTAGCTACGGGCTTCTTAACAGCTGTCTTTTTAACAACCTTCTTCTTGCCTTCGCCCTCGGGCTTCGGAAGAGTATGGTTGTATTCGAAAGCAATCATTGAGAGCGGAGGAATTGTTACCTTAATGCTCTGCTTCTTATAGTTCCACGGAACTCTCTCTGCCTTCTTATCGGTCTGCGGGAAGTCGCCTGTGCCGCCGAACTCAGCGTCGTCGCTGTTGAATACAGCCTTATAGTTGCCGAGGTTCGGAACGCCTACTCTGTAGCCTTCGCGCGGAACGGGAGTAAAGTTGCAGATAAAGAGTACGGACTTCTTACCGTTCTTAGTCTTACGAACCATACTTACAACAGAGCTCTGAGCGTCATCGCAGCTCATCCACTCGAAGCCGGTCGGGTCGAAATCGAGCTCATACATAGCCGGATGGTCAAGATAGAAGTGCTGCAGTGCGCGGAAGTACTTCTGCATATTAGCGTTGTTCTCGTTATCGTCAATTAAGAACCACTGCAGGCCAACCTCTGCGTTCCACTCGTCGTACTGAGCGAAATCCTGGCCCATAAAGAGGAGCTTCTTACCCGGGTGAGCATACATAAAACCGTAGGCTGTACGCAGGTTTGCGAATTTCTGCCAGTCATCGCCGGGCATTTTATTAATCATAGAGCACTTTCCGTAAACTACTTCGTCGTGGGAAAGAACCTGAATGAATTTTTCGGTGTAAGCGTAAATCATTGAGAAGGTTAGCTTGCCGTGCTCGTACTGACGGTAAACGGGATCCTTTGAGATGTACTCGAGGAAGTCGTTCATCCAGCCCATATTCCACTTAAGCGCGAAGCCGAGGCCGTCCTGTTTAACATCCTTTGTAACGCCTGCCCATGCTGTACTCTCCTCGGCGATAACGAGTGTGCCGGGAGCATACTGCTCAACCATAGAGTTGAGGTGCTTAAAGAACTCAACAGCGTCGAAGTTCTCGCGTCCGCCGTAGATATTCGGGAGCCACTGACCGTCGCTCTTACCGTAATCGAGGTAAAGCATTGAAGCAACCGCGTCAACGCGTAAGCCGTCGATATGGAATTTATTAAGCCAGTAAAGACCGCTGGCGATAAGGAAGTTTCTAACTTCGTTGCGCTCGTAGTTGAAGATAAAGGTTCCCCAGTCGGGATGCTCGCCTCTTCTCGGATCCGGATGCTCATACAGGCAGGTGCCGTCAAAGCGGCCTAAGCCGTGGCTGTCCTTCGGGAAGTGAGCCGGTACCCAGTCGAGGAATACGCCGATGCCGTTTGCGTGCATACGGTCGATGAAATACATAAAGTCCTGAGGAGTTCCGAAACGCGAGGTCGGAGCGAAGTAACCTGTTACCTGGTAGCCCCAGCTTCCGTCAAACGGATGCTCAAGAATACCCATAAGCTCGATATGAGTATAGCCCATATCCTTAACGTAATCAGCGAGCATATCGGCAATTTCTCTGTAGCCGTAGAAGGAGCCGTCCTCATGCTGACGCCATGAGCCGAGGTGAACCTCGTAAATAGACATCGGCTTGCTCTCGTAGCCGCCCTTCTTACGCTCCTCAATCCACTTCTCGTCTTCCCATACATAAGAGTTGAGGTCGGTAACGATAGAAGCGGTCTCGGGACGCATCTGCTGAGTATAGCCGAACGGGTCGGTCTTATCTACGCAGAAGCCGTCAACTGTCTTAACCTGGAATTTATACATCTCGTTCTCGGAGATACGGGGAATGAAGATTTCGTGTACGCCTACCTGGCTTACCTTACTCATCATATGGATAGCGGGATCCCAGTTGTTGAAGTTACCTATAACGGAAACTCTCTGAGCGTTGGGAGCCCATACGTTGAAGAGAACGCCCTCAACGCCGTTAATAGTCTTTTTATGAGCGCCGAGCTTGTCGTAAAGATTGTAGTGGGTTCCCTGACCGAACAGGTAGCCGTCAACCTCGCTGAACTGAATCGGGAAGTAGTTACTGTCCTCATTCTCGTAGTAATTACCTTCCTCGTCCCATGCGCGGTAGTAATAGTTGAATACTCTGTCGGTATGCACATTCGCCGCGAAAATACCTTTTTCGTGCACAAGGAAAGCGCGATGAATTTCGCCAGTGTCCTTATTTACAAATTCAACGGAGTTACACTGCGGAAGATAAACCGCAATCCTGAGTCCGTATTCTGTAAAGTGAGGGCCTAAAAGTCCGCGGGGCATATTGTTGTACATATATGCAACCTGCGTGAGATACTCTTCGTTAAAAAGTTTTCTCATATTGTAATCAATTTCCATAACCAAGCCTCATTTCTTTTTTGAAATCTGAATATAATAGTCTGCACAAATACGGATATTTCGGCACCTAGTGCATTTTACTATATTTATATAAAAATTATATATTAATTTTATATATTTTTCTATAGTCACTTGATTAAATTAGTTGTTTATGCTACTATAATAATAAATGTGTCTATTAAAAGGAGAAAGTTTTATGGATTTAAGGGTAAAAAGAACCATAAAAAGTATAAATGAGGCGTTTTTTGAACTCAGGAAAAAGAAACCGCTTGACAAAATCAGCGTAAAAGAGTTAAGCGAACTCGCTATGATTAATAAGGCGACTTTTTATCTTCATTACCATGATATTTATGAGCTGTCCGATACGCTCGAAAACGAGATAATAAACAAGATAATCAACGAAACCCGCACGCTCAGGTTTATAAATCTTAAGAGCGATTTTCCGAATTTTGCCGAAACCGTCAGCAAGGCAATTATAGCGAACGCCGGGGAAATAGAGATACTGTTCTCGGGTTTTGATAACAACGACTTCATCAATCGCCTGGAGGACAGTATAAAGAAGTATATATTCTCATCCTATCCGTCGGTGCGCAACAATACGGAAAACAACCTGCTTTTTACCTTTATAATACAGGGCGCTTTCCATACATATGTGAGAAATACGTCGGTGCGTACCGATGTGCTGGTGGATAGAACGACGAGTATGATGACGGGACTTGTGAATTCATATTCGTTTTAGCTTGACAATAAAGTGAGTATGGGTTATTTTTTAATATATAAATTGTATCCGGATACCCGTCCTCTACAGCTTTACGGGGATATTTTTCAGAAAGGAAACTCCGCGTTCTGCGCGGAATAACAGAAAATGAAGATTTTTAAGAATTTTTTACCGCACTGGAAATCGGTGCTGCTTATAATAATTCTGCTGATTATTCAGGCGAACTGCGATTTAGCGCTTCCGCAGTATACGTCCGAGATAATCGATACCGGTATTCAGAACAAGGGCATTGAGCATATTCTTCCCGAAAAAATGACCGCAGATGAATATGGCTACGCGCTGATTTTTATGACTGAATCCGAGGAAAAGAGCTTTACCTCGGCTTATAAAAAAGACGGAAAACTCTACACGCGCACCATAAACGACGAAAAAAAGCTCAGCGCGCTTGACGATAGGCTGATTATTCCTATAATGCTTGATTATAATATGTCCTCACTGCCTGTGGATGAGTTTTTAAAGCTCATAAGCAAAGGGCTGAATAAAAACGGCGTTATTAAGTTTAAGGATTTAAACGTTAAGTCGCTTGAGAAGTTTTTCGGCGTTAAGATTAAAACCTTTACAAAAACCTCAACGGACGAAAACGGAAATAAGATTAAGACGAAATGCGTTGACGCGCGCCCGATGTTTAAAAAGCTGATTGCCGGAACTGAGGTCAGGCTTGCAGGCGACAATACCGGAATGATGTCGTTCTCAATTCCGGTTAAGCTCGAAAAAAGTATGCTTTTAACAACGAGAACAATATTTAAAAAGCAGCTTGAAGCGCTCGGTAAGGATACCCTTAAAAGCTCGGGTATCGCGTTCGCGGTGAGCTGTGACGAAAAAGCGGGAGTAGACGTCGATAAAATACAGATTGATTTTTTGTGGGCGGCAGGCTTTAAAATGCTATTAGTCGCGCTGATTCTTGCCGCTTCGGGAACTTTCGCGGGACTGTTTTCAGCCGTTACGGGTTCAAAAATCGGCCGCGAGCTCCGAAGCAGCGTATTCAGAAACGTTATCGGTTTCTCGAATGCCGAGATTGATAAATTCTCAACCGCCTCGCTCATTACCCGTTCGACAAATGATATCCAGCAGGTTCAGATGGTTTCGGTGCTTCTGCTGAGAATGGTGCTCTATGCTCCGATAATCGGTATCGGAGGCGTTATTAAGGTAATAGGCACGGGCGCCGGAATGTGGTGGGTTATTGCCCTTGCCGTTGCGGCTATAATGACAATCCTTATTACGCTTATGCTTATCGCTATGCCTAAATTCAAGAGAATGCAGAAGCTTATCGACCGCGTTAATCTTGTATCGCGCGAGATACTTACCGGTATTCCCGTTATACGAGCCTTTACCCGCGAGGTGCGCGAGGAGGAGCGCTTTGACGAGGCAAACCGTGAGCTTACTAAAACAATGCTCTTTACAAACCGCGTTATGACATTTATGATGCCGATAATGATGGTGGTAATGAATTTAGTATCGGTGCTGATTGTATGGGTTGCCGCGGGACATATCAACGACGGAAATATGCAGGTCGGCGAGATGACCGCATTTATAACATATTCAATGCAGATTATAATAAGCTTCCTTATGCTAACTATGATGGCAATATTCCTGCCGAGGGCAGCTGTCGCCGCGCAGAGAATTGACGAGGTTATTAAGACCGATACAAGCATCAGGGAGCAGGAAAACGCATACGAGCTCACCGAAAGAAAGGGTATTGTTGAGTTTAAAAACGTGAGCTTCAGGTACCCGGACGCGGAAGAAAATGTTCTCAGCGACATTTGCTTTACCGCAAAGCCGGGTGAAACGACCGCGATTATCGGCGCTACCGGCAGCGGAAAGTCGACGCTCGTAAATCTTATCCCCAGACTGTACGACGTTTCAGACGGCGAGATTGATATAGACGGAAGGGATATAAGAGAGGTTACGATGAAGTCCTTAAGGGACGAAATCGGATACGTTCCTCAGAAGGGTATTCTTTTCAGCGGAACGATAGCCTCAAATCTGCGCTTCGGTAATAAGGACGCGTCGGATGAGGATATTAAAGAGGCTGCCGAAATCGCTCAGGCGGCGGAGTTTATCGAGGATAAATCCGACCGTTACGAAAGTGAAATCGCTCAGGGCGGCTCGAATGTGTCGGGCGGTCAGAAGCAAAGGCTTTCAATAGCGCGCGCAATAGCGAAAAAGCCGAAGATTTATATCTTTGACGACAGCTTCTCCGCGCTCGATATGAAAACCGATAAGGAGCTCAGAAAAGCGCTTTTTGAAAAGGTTAAGGACAGCACGGTTATTATAGTAGCCCAGCGAATTTCAACGATAATGGACGCTCAGCAGATTATTGTGCTCGACGAGGGCGTAATCGCCGGAAAGGGCACACACTGTGAGCTTCTTAAAACCTGTCCCGCGTATCTTGAAATCGCAAAATCCCAGCTCTCCGAGAGTGAACTGGGCTTGGGAAAGGAGGTCGAGTAATATGGCTGAAAGAAAAAGACCTCCTCACGCGGGCGGAAAAATGGCTCCCGTAGAAAAGGCTAAGGATTTTAAGGGTTCGATGAAGAACCTGATAAAATATATCGGACGTTATAAAATCGCGATTATAATTGTTATGATATGCGCCGCGGCGTCAACGATTTTTTCGGTAATCGGTCCGAAAATCCTCGGCAGCGCAACCTCGGAGCTTGCGAGCGGCTTGATGAAAAAGATATCCGGAGCGGGTGAAATCGACCTTCAGAAAATCGGTATGATTTTACTTTTCGCACTGCTGTTATACCTTATAAGCGCCGCGTTTATGTTCGTTCAGGGCTGGCTGATGACGGGTATTACTCAGAAAATCTGCTACCGCCTGCGCCGTGATATCTCAAAGAAAATAAACCGTATGCCGCTTAAGTATTTCGAGAGCAGAACCTACGGCGAGGTTCTTTCGAGAATCACGAACGACGTCGATACCCTCGGAATGGGACTCAATCAGAGCGTAACTCAGATTATTACGACAATCTGTACCGTAATCGGTACGCTCGTTATGATGCTTTCCATTTCACCTATTATGACGCTTATTACTATTGTAATACTGCCGGTTTCCGCACTTTTAATCAGCATTATCGTAAAGATATCGCAAAAGCATTTCAGAAATCAGCAGAAATACCTCGGTAAAATAAACGGTATAGTCGAAGAGAGCTTCGGCGGACATCTTATCATCAAGGCGTATAATAAGGAAAAAGAAACTCTCGACGAGTTCGAGCGCACTAACGATGTACTTTATAAGAGCGCGTGGAAATCTCAGTTCTTATCGGGAATGATGATGCCGCTGATGATATTTGTCGGAAATTTAGGTTATGTTGCCGTAGCCGTATCGGGAGGAATACTCGCGGTAAACGGAATAATTCTCATAGGCGATATTCAGGCGTTTATCCAGTATGTAAAGAATTTTACCCAGCCGATTCAGCAGCTTTCTCAGGTAATTAACCAGATTCAGAGTATGGCGGCGGCGGCGGAAAGAGTTTTCGAATTCCTGAATGAGGAAGAGGAAGTTCAGACGGTAGAAAACCCCGTTGATATAAAGAACATTAAGGGCGACGTAGAGTTCAGCCATGTGCATTTCGGCTACAACGAGGATAAGATTATAATTAACGATTTTTCCGCAAAGGTTAAGCAGGGTCAGCGGATTGCGATAGTCGGCCCGACAGGCGCGGGCAAAACCACTATGGTTAAGCTCCTTATGCGTTTTTATGACGTTAACAGCGGAGAAATTAAGGTTGACGGCCATAATATCAAGGAATTTAACCGCCGTGAGCTCAGAGAAGCTTTCGGAATGGTGCTTCAGGATACATGGCTGTTTAACGGAACGATTATGGAAAATATCCGTTACGGACGGCTTGACGCGACCGACGAAGAGGTTATCGCAGCGGCTAAGGCAGCCCACGCCCACAGGTTTATAAGAACGCTTCCGGGCGGCTATAATATGGTGCTTAACGAGGAAGCGGGCAACGTAAGCCAGGGTCAGAAGCAGCTTATTACCATAGCGAGAGCTATTTTAGCGGATAATCCGATTCTTATTCTCGACGAGGCGACGTCCTCCGTAGATACCCGTACCGAATCGAGAATTCAAAGGGCGATGAACAACCTTATGAAGGGCAGAACAAGCTTTATTATCGCTCACAGGCTCTCGACAATCAAGGACGCGGATTTGATACTCGTTATGAAGGACGGCGATATCGTAGAGCAGGGAACTCACGAGGAGCTTTTAAGCAAAAACGGCTTCTACTCCGGACTTTACAACAGCCAGTTTGAGAACTGATTCGGGGTTAAAATTACCCTGTTTCCGTTATGCTGATTTTATTGACTTTTAGTAAGCGCGGTAGTATAATATACCTTGTATTATTATGCTTACAATCAGCAGATAAAAGAAACTGTTTGGGTTGAGAGGATTTGATATTATGAGAACTATACCTTTTTCTCCTCCTGATATAGGACAAGATGAAATTGACGCGGTTACCGAGGTTTTAAAATCCGGCTGGATTACTACCGGCCCTAAAACCAAACTGCTAGAGAAAAAAATAGGCGAGTACTGTAATACAGGTCAGGCGGTATGCCTTTCGTCGCAGACCTCCTGCGCCGAAATGACCTTGAGAATACTCGGGGTAGGCCCTCAGGACGAGGTTATACTCCCTGCCTATACCTATACCGCTACCGCTTCCGTAGTTTATCACGTCGGCGCTAAGCCCGTAATGATTGACTGTAAGCCCGGCTCCTTTGAGATGGACTACGATAAAATGGAAGCCGCAATAAACGAGCACACGAAGGTTATTATCCCCGTTGATTTAGCCGGTATCGTGTGCGATTACGACAGAATTTACGAGGCGGTAAGAAATAAGCGCGATATTTTTAAGCCTAAGGGTAAAATCCAGGAGCTTATAGGACGAGTTATTATTATGGCTGACGGAGCTCACGCGTTCGGAGCGCGCTGGCACGGTCAGATGTGCGGCGAAATTGCCGACTTCACGAATTTCAGCTTCCACGCCGTTAAGAATATGACTACCGCCGAGGGCGGCGCCGCAGTACACAGACTCCGCGGAAGAATTGACGAGGAGAAAATGTATAAGCAGTATATGCTCTGGTCGCTCCACGGTCAGACCAAGGACGCCCTGGCTAAGAATAATGCCGCTTCGTGGGAATATGACGTTGTGAATGCTCAGTATAAATGTAATATGCCTGACGTTCTCGCGGCTATCGGTTTAGCTCAGCTCAATCGATATGAGGATATTTTAAATCGCCGCCATGAGCTTATTAAACGCTATGACGACGCGTTCAGAGGTCTTGATTTACAGCTGCTTGAGCATTCAAGTGAAAATCACCGAAGCAGCGGTCATCTTTATTTCGTACGCTTCCTCGGTAAGGACGCCGATTTCAGAAACGAGTTTTATAACCGTATGGCGGAAAACGGCGTTATGTGCAACGTTCACTTTAAGCCGCTTCCTATGCTTTCGGCGTATAAGAATAAAGGCTTTGATATTAAGGATTATCCCTACGCGTATAATATGCATAAAAACCAGCTCACCCTCCCGATGAACTCCACTCTGACGGATGATGACGCAGATTATGTAATCGAAACCTTCAAAAAGGTTTACGACAGTATGATGAAATAGACGTAAATCGGAGAATGTTGTGAAAGAGAAGTTAGAAAAACGGTTTAATCTTATTATTGCGGGAATCGTTATCGTTGTTTTGATAGCGATTGGTATTCCCGTGTCCGTAAATACCGTCCAGACGCGGACTGCGGACGGTGAGATTGAAACCGTTGTTTCTACTACAGAAGCAGTTTCCGCTACCGAATCAACCGAAATTAGTACGGCAACAGAGCTCGGGGTAAAGACATATGTTATCCCGAATAAACCTCAGGCTGAAAAATCCGAGAAAAAGGAAAAGAAAACCGAGGTTAAAAAATCCGAGCCCGAAACCGAGCCCGAGACGGTAAAAAAGCCGCCTGCTAAAAAGAAAGCCAAGCCCGGATTTTCCTACGCGACAGCTCCTAAAAAAACGGGAGTAAGCTATGACGCTCAGTGGAACGCGGGATATCTCGTCGCTATTGATAACCCCGATTACGGTTATCATCCGCCTCATATCGAGCTTTCCGACGCGGACAGGGATTTGCTTGAAAGACTCTGCTACGGCGAATTCGGCGACGGCGGATTTACCGGCGCCGCGCTCGTTGCCCAGTGCGTAAAGGACGCTATGTATACCTACGGGCTTCATACCGTAAAGGATGTTATAAACAGCTTCAGCTACGACGGACGCACCGACCACCCCGGAGGCCGGACGATCAAGGACGCGGTTATCTATGTTTTCGATATGGATAAGGCGGCGGTCCAGCACAGGATTATTTATATGTATGATACGGATTACGTTGATTCCGAATTCCACGAAACCCAGAACTACGTTTGTACATTTAAATCGACAAGATTTTTTGATAAGAAATAATAATTGGATTCAGGGGTTAGGTTTTTCCTAACCCCTGAAAAGGTGATAAGTATGTTCAGACCGTTAAAACCAAACGAAAAAGAGTTGTATTTTCATTACGTCGATACTTTCTATCATACCGATGTTGTGGAATCTCCCGTACCCCGGGAAAACTACGAAATAACCTTTAA
>CAJOFK010000029.1 GCA_905234015.1 uncultured Ruminococcus sp. | reverse complement strand
AATATGAAAAATCTCTCGGACAATTACAAATATGGGGTTTATACCTGTAAGCTGATAAGCTCTGTGCTGAATGGTACAGAGCCTGTTGTGTTGCCTGAGGGAATCACTATTGAAGGACTATACGCTTATCAGAAGGAGCAGGATGTTACAAATATATCATATGTTGCGTTGCAGAAGTTAGGTTATTCTGCAGAGCGGCTAAAAGAGTTTCTAGATGATTATAAGCTTAATATCTTAAGAGAAGCCAGATTTGAGATAGGTGGTCAACAGATTTTTGATGCTTTTGAAAAGGCGAAGATACCTTTCCTGCCGCTTAAAGGTGCAATTCTTAAGAATCTGTATCCTAATCCTGCATTAAGAACCTTTACTGATATTGACATTTATGTTGGTCGGGAATTAGATAAAGCAGAACAAGTTCTTTTTGAACTTGGTTATGAAAAGAAAACAGACCTTGAAAAAAATGATATTTCCTTTACAAAGAAGCCGTCTTTGCATATTGAGATACACAAAGATTTATTTCCGGACTATTACGTTTTTGAAGGTTATTTTGATAATCCATTCAATCACACTGAAATAAAAGGCGGATACAATTATTATCATCTGTATCACAAAGACGATTTTTTTATCCATGTGCTTTGCCATTTGTACAAGCATTTTACATTTGGAGGCTGTGGGCTGAGGCAGTATCTTGATATCTATGTTATGACGCAGAAGGTGAAACTTAATATGGATTATATTCGCTCGGAACTCAGGAGTTTTGGCATGGACGGCTTTCTTGATACAACTTTAAAACTCAACAGATTTTTCTTCGATGGTGAACCCCCCGATGATGACTTGATTGAAATTGCGGAGTTTGTGTTTAACAACACTACATTTGGTAACGCGGATAATCGATTAGCGCTTGATTATACTAAAAGTCATGGAGCACAGCGTACATTTTTTGGTAGTATAAAATACTTTGCCGATCGCTGGGGACTAACTTATTCTCAAATGAAGTTACGATACAAAATTCTAAGATTTTTTCCGTTCTTGTTGCCATTTTGTTGGATATACAGGTTTTTTGCGGCGCTTTTATTCAGACGACATACTATTAAAAAATCGGTAAGCGACGTTGAAAAAATGAACAGCGGTTTTTCAGATTATATTAATCATATAATGGAGATTTCTAAGGCGAAAAGGAATCTTTTTAAAAAGAGTAAACCATAATGATTATTTATTTGGAAAGTGAGTTAAAATCATGGACAATTGCAAAAAAAACAAGTTTGAGAGACTTTCGAATTGGCTTGTTGGTCATATTATTACCGTAATAATATTATTTTGTTTGGTGTCTTTTGGAATAGTATGTTTTATATATTTATTTAAGTATCCAGATCATTTGAGATTTTTTGAATTATTGTATTTTATACCTGTAATAATTCTTTTTTTAATTGAAATATTAATTATTCTAAAATCAATTCACATTAAGCATTATCTTGTTTTATGGTCAGTTATTTTTATTCTTAAAAGCATAATAATTATTCTATGCTTAAATTCACCACCACAAGGGGATGGTGGAGGAATATTTAATGAAGCTTTGTACTTAAGCCAAGGGGGGGACTTTGCATTAGATTCGTCAAATTATTACTATAATTGCTATTGGTTAATGTGGACAGTCTATGTTGAAAAGATTATAATTGATGTTTTAGGTGTCGGCTATGGCTTCTTTAAAACTATTGGTATGTTATGCCTGCTGGGTAGTGGACTCATTATTTACAATATTGCTAATCGCCTTTTTAATGAACGTTTAGCAAAAATCGTTTTTGGTATATATGTAGTGTTTGTACCTATAAGTTTATGTGTTTCTCAGTTTTCACACCAGCATCTTGCTTTTTTTCTTTTATTACTGAGCATTTATTTAATGATTAGTGAAGTTTGGTATAAATGGGCATTAGCGGGACTGACATGCGGGATTATGAATGGCTTTAGGCCATGGGGGATTTTGCTGTTATTAACGGCTTGTATTTATTTTATATATTGTATATTTAAAAAGAAAAATAAATTTTTATATAGATTTTTGCTTTTGATAATCTTTTTTATCGTATATAAGTTAACTGGAATGTGCATCAATCAAATACTGATTATTTCGGGATATTATGATCCCCAAGTTCTAAATGATTCTATGATATGGATAAAAATCGATAGGGGAATTGATCCTGAAATGAACTCATTTGGAAAATACGCTGAGAAATATGCGGTTTCTCACGCAGGCACTAATGCTGAGTTGATATCCATAAGAAATGAGTTATACAAAAAACATGTTATTGAATTATTAAAATCAGCTGCACCCTATACTTATATTGCAAATAAAATGGTTCGTATGTTTGGCGAAGTGGATTATTGGTTTGAAAATTGTTTTGCAAATAAATTGAGTATTTTACAATATCCAAACAGAATTTTATATTTTTTCAACTGGTTCCAATATATTATTGTGGTGATTTTTGCGTTTGTTGGAAAACTTAGGGATAAAAATGATAAAGTTGTGAACATGTTGTCTATTTTTACAATTGGGTATTTTTTTGCTCATATCTTTATTGAAGCTTTCTCTTCTTATCGTTTATGCATTTATCCCTGCCTTTTAATGTATGCTGCTCTGGGGATTGATAAGATGTATATCAAATATTCTTCGTGTTTTACTGCTTTTACAGATTATTTGCACCATAATATACATAACAGAACTAGTAGATTAAAACATTAAGCGCAACTAAGTCACAAGAGAAGATGAAAAGACTTACAAGAATTTCATTTTGTATTAAAAGAGCTTATTTGTTATTGGAAGATTTGTTAAATGTTAATGTTGAGATGTAAAATAGTTTAAAAAATGATAGCAAAATATAAAAGGAGATAGAATTGAAAAGGATTCCGTTTAACGTTCCCCCGTTTTTAGGGACCGAAGAAAAAAACATAAGACGAGTGATTCAAAATCACAAAATCAGCGGCGACGGTGAATTTACCAAAAAGTGCAACTTAGCGTTGGAAAGAATTACCGGTTCCAAAAAAGCGCTTATGACTACGTCCGGTACGGCTGCGCTTGAGATGGCGGCAATTCTCGCTGATATTAAGCCCGGTGATGAAGTTATTATGCCTTCGTATACGTTTGTATCTACAGCTAACGCCTTTGTGCTTAGAGGTGCGAGGATTGTGTTTGTGGATATTCGTCCCGACACACTTAATATTGACGAAAAGTTAATTGAGCAGGCGATTTCTCCGAAAACTAAGGCAATAGTTCCCGTTCATTACGCTGGAGTCGGTTGCGAGATGGATACTATTTGTGATATTGCCAAACGTCATAATCTCATTGTTATCGAGGATGCGGCACAGGGCGTCAATGCCTTTTATAAGGGACGAGCTCTAGGCTCGATAGGCGATTACGGATGCTTTAGTTTCCACGAGACGAAGAATTACAGCAGCGGGGAGGGCGGTGCGATTCTCATTAACAACGAGGAAGATATTGAGCGCGCTGAGATTATTCGTGAGAAGGGTACAAACCGCTCAAAGTTTTTCCGTGGGCAGGTAGACAAATACACCTGGGTTGATGTTGGTTCATCGTATCTACAGAGCGAGCTGAACTGTGCGTATCTTTATGCTCAGCTTGAGGATCCCGAGATTATTAATAACGGCCGTTTAAAGTCTTGGAATATGTATAATGAGTTTTTAAAGCCGCTTGCGGATAAGGGTTTGATGGAAACTATGTATGTTCCCGAGAATTGTTTCCATAATGCCCATATGTATTATATCAAGGTCAAGAATTATGACGAGCGCACTAAATTATTAGCGCACTTAAAAGCGAATGATATTTTCGCGGTGTTCCATTATATTCCTCTCCATACTTCGCTAGCGGGGCAGAGGTTCGGTACTTTCTTCGGCAAGGACGAGTTCACGACAAATGAGAGTGAGCGATTGATCAGATTGCCTTTGTATTATGGCTTGAAAAGGAATGAAATTGAGTATATAGTTGAAGTGATAAAGAATTATTATAAATAAGGGTTGACAGGAATGAGAAATGGGGTACAATCGGTTGACAGACAGACAGACAGACAGACAGACAGACAGACAGACAGACAGACAGACAGACAGACAGACAGACAGACAGACAGACAGACAGTCAGACAGACAGTCAGACAGACAGACAGTCAGAGTTAGTATTTGATAAATGTCAGACCAATATTGCTAAGGGTGTAGCGTTATTGTTGTTGTTGTGGCATCATCTGTTTTATTACAGCCAGGAAATTTACTCAAGATTTACTTCTTTATTTGTATTTCACGGAGTACCTGTTGAATGTCAAATTTCAAGATTTTGTAAAGTGTGTGTAGCGATATTCCTTTTTCTAAGCGGATATGGTTTAACAAAAAGCTTTTCAAAGTACTACTTTCATAATTCCATAAACAGCAGACTGCCGCTAAAAAAGAATTGTCGTTATGTATTTAATCATTTGATAAAACTATTGTCTGATTATTGGTTTGTTTACCTTATTTTTGTACCTATAGGGTTGTTCTTTGGCAGAAGTTTTTTATCAATCTATGGCAATAACCCTTTACACTATTTAACTGATTTTTTTGGAGTATCGTATTTGTTCTATGAATACGAATTTACGATGAATGCTACATGGTGGTTTATGAGCATAATCATAGTGTATTATTTGCTTTTCCCAATACTATATAAGATTTTGCAATATTCTCCTGAACTGCTACTCTTGATTTCATTAGCGTTGTTGTTTAATCCTTTTTATTCTGATTCCAGACAAATCATGCTATGGCTTAGCCCTTTTGTTTTTGGAATGTATATTGCAAAATACAATTTATTTGATAAAATATCACGTTGTGTTAATACAATACCTAAAAGAATAATCGTTACAGGGTTGGCAATAGTATTATTTGCTTATTTACGATTAGCTTTATTTGGTAATGAAGTTACTATCGATTTCTTATTTGCGTTTGCTATTATATTATTTTGCTTTCTTGTGCTTTCGCGTATTCCTATATTAAACAAAATTTTAGAACAATTGGGCAAACACAGCGGTGCTATATTTATGTTTCATACTTTTATTTTCGATTTATATTTTAAAGATTTTATCTATTGGTTTGAATACCCCCCGTTGATATTTATTGTATTAACTGTTGTTTGTTATTTAATAGCGATAGGATTAGAATGTCTTAAAAAGATTACTAAGTACAATAGTCTAGCAGATAAAGTAACAAATTGGATTTTGGTGATTAAATGAAACTTTTATCTTTTGTAATTCCGTGTTACGGGTCTGAAAAAACAATTGAATACGTTATAGACGAGATTGTTGAGGTTGTCGCGCAGAGAAAAGACTATGATTATGAGATCGTCTGTGTTAATGACGCTTCGCCCGACAACGTCATATCCGTTTTGGAGAAACTCGCGAAGGAAAATAAAAAGATAAAAGTTATCGATTTTTCGAAGAACTTTGGCAAGCATTCCGCAGTTATGGCGGGGTTTTCAATGACTTCAGGTGATTACATAGTAAGTCTTGACGATGACGGTCAGTGCCCGATGGACAGGCTGTGGGATTTGATTGATCCGCTTGATGAGGATAAAGTTGATATGACAATGGCGGAGTATCCCAAGAAAAAGCAAGCAGGTTGGAAGAATATTGGCAGTAGCATTAACTCATTGATGTCCAGAACACTGATAAACAAACCTAAGGATCTGCAGTTCTCAAATTTCTTTGTTATGAAGTCGTATATGGTTGAGGAGATCCTTAAGTACGAGAATCCTTATCCTTATCTTGAAGGTCTTATTTTAAGAACTACCGACAGGATTCTCAGTGTGGAAATGGAAGAACGCGACCGCTTTGCGGGCAGAGGCAACTTTACATTCTTTAAGTCACTGGGCTTGTGGATAAACGGCTTTACGGCGTTTTCGGTAAAACCATTGAGAGTTGCTACTCTGGTAGGTTCGTTATTTGCGTTAATCGGATTTGTTTTTGAGATTATTATTGTAATCAACAGGCTCTTTAATCCCAAGGTCCCTCTGGGTTACAGCTCGACCTTAGCAATTATGCTGTTTATCGGCGGAATCATTATGCTTATGTTAGGTTTAATCGGTGAGTATATTGGCCGTATATATATTAGTTTAAACAATTCTCCGCAGTATGTTATTCGTAAAATAATCAATTGCGAAAGGGATAACAATGAGTAAAAAGAATTTTATTTTCGGCGCGGGAATGAGAGCAAAAGAGTTAAAAGGGTTCTTAGCGCTGGATTCACAAGAGATTTACGGTTTTATTGTAGACAGCGAGTATAAGAACTCGGACTGTTTTGACGGTAATGTTCTGCTCTCTACCGAAGAATTCCTCGAGAAATACAAACCTGAAGAAGTACTGTTGTTTATGGGTGTGGGAATGCCCAGAATGAATATGAAAAGAGAAAAGATATTTGAATCGTTTCATAAACACGGGTTTGTTTTTGAAAAATATATCAGCTCTAAGGCAAATGTCTTTGCTGCTCAAATAGGCGAAGGCTGTACGATTTTTCCAGGTGTAAATATCGGCTTGGGTGTAAAAGTCGGAACAGGCAACCACTTTGAAATGGGTGTTACAGTCAGCCACGACTGTATAATCGGAGATTATAACTTTTTTGCTCCGGGCTGCACATTGTGCGGCGATATTCAGATTAATAAAGGTTGCTTTATAGGAGCTAACAGCACAGTTTCCAATTCAATAGTTCTTTCTGATTACACATTGGTCGGAGCGGGTGCTTTTGTTTCTAAATCGACTAAGCCTTACGATGTGGTTCTACCGCAGAAAAGCTTTACTCCGGATAACAAGACAAGTTTGGATTTTATGAAATAATATGAACAATATCGCAAAAAATAATAAGATTAAATATTTAATTATTTTACATATCGAGTTTTTGCTGTTCTCGCTCGGCGGAGTATGTTCCAAACTGGCAGCGCAGAATCAGTTTCTGTCGTTTTGGTGGTTATTCTGGTATGCGCAAGTACTGCTAAATCTTGCCGTTTATGCAATAGTATGGCAGCAAATTATAAAACATTTACCTCTTACAACAGCTTATGCCAATAAGGCAATCGGAATTGTTTGGGGTGTTCTCTGGGGAATAGTCTTTTTTGGTGAGCAGATAAAGTGGAATATGATTGTCGGTGCGCTAATTGTAATAGCGGGCGTGATATTGGTGGTGGAGTCCGATGAATGAGAAAATACTTTTTTCACTGATATTCGTCGCGGGCGTGTTTATCTCATCAATATCTCAGATAATCCTCAAAAAATCCGCCGAAAAGGAGTACTCGAGTAAAATACGAGAGTACTTAAACGTCCGAGTGATTTTTGCTTACATAATCTTTTTTGGCGCGACTCTATGCTCGATATTAGCATATACAAAAATACCGCTGTCGCTAGGACCAATACTTGAGTCGAGTGGATATTTCTTCGTAGCAGTACTCAGCTACATCTTTCTGAAAGAAAAAATATCTAAACAAAAAATGCTCGGACTATCAATTATTATTATCGGAATAATAATTTGTGCATTATGAGGTAAGTATGAAAGGCATTATTTTAGCCGGAGGTAAAGGCACCCGCCCTTATCCTATGACACAGGTTATTTCAAAACAACTGATACCGATATATATGACAAGCCGATGATTTACTATCCTTTATCGATGCTTTTGCTTGCCGGAATAAAGGATATTCTCGTTATATCTACTCCGAGAGATACCGAACTCTATGAAGAACTCTTGGGCGATGGTTCGCGTATCGGAGTTAGTATTACATATAAGGTTCAGGATAATCCCCCATGGACTTGCAGATGCTTTTATTATCGGTGAGGAGTTTATCGGTAATGACAGTGTGTGTTTGATCCTCGGTGATAATATTTTCTACGGACAGTCAATTATGCCGGTGTTGCAGGAGGCAGCAAGCATAAAATCTGGAGCCAAGATTTTCGGGTATCCAGTTAAAAATCCAAAAGAATTCGGAGTAGTTGAATTTGATAACGATCATAATGTTATCAGCATTGAAGAAAAGCTGTTTGAATTGGGCAAAGAGCTTGAAGCGACTGAATATGGGAAGTATTTAATCTCATTGGCTAACGGCGTTAACGCTTGACAACGATTATCAAAACATATAGATCATATTTTGGAGATTTCAAACGCAAAAAGAAGTAAAAACAATTGACAATAAATAATCAAGGAGCACAATAGTGACAGACAGTATTAATAATACCGTTTTATACAACATCATAGACATTTACGAGGTGTTGTATGAAAAATGAACGAAATTATAGCATTGACTTGTTGAAATGTGTTTCAATGCTAATGATTGTTTTTTTACATATTACCGGATATGGATTATCAGAGACAACTGTACCTGCATTTAGTGTGTTAAGTGTCGCTTCGGATTTGCTTCATGCGATAAGTATTATCGGAGTCAATTGCTTCATATTAATATCCGGGTATTACTTAAGTAAAAAAGAAATATCTTTAAACCTGAAATCTCTGCTTGATTATTATAAAAGACTGATTCCACTTTGGTGTCAAGTATTAATGTATTCTTTTGGAATTTTTATCATTTTATGTTTATTTCCTGGGAGCGGTATTCAGTTTAGTGTAAAATCAGCAATAAAACAAACGTTAGTTGTTTTTTCTAATCAATATTGGTTTTTTACTCAGTATTTTTTATTAATA
The DNA here is from genome assembly GCA_905234015.1 of uncultured Ruminococcus sp. Lineage (GTDB taxonomy): Bacteria > Bacillota > Clostridia > Oscillospirales > Acutalibacteraceae > Ruminococcoides. The sequence continues at coordinate 12,887 of CAJOFK010000029.1, read as the reverse complement.
ATTCTTTCACCTTTTTTAAATAAATTAATATCATGTTTAGAAAAAAGCGAATATTGCGGTATGTTAATAGTTTTGGTTGCTGTTTTTTCCATTGCACCGTCAATTATTCCGTTTGATTCTTTCAGTTTGGATAACGGATTTAGCATTATGTGGTTTGTTGCGCTATATTTAATTGCCGGTTTTATTCGTAAATATGAGTTGCCCAAAAAACATTTATGCAAAAAAGCTTATATAATAAGTACTGTTTTATTGTTTTGTTGTTTTGTGTTGAGAAAAGCATTTAGTATTTGGTATTTTTCAGGTTTATTGAATATGCTTTGCGGGCAATACAACTCTTTACTTGTTTTAATTGCGGCTGTTTCTCTATTCTGCATCTTTGTGAATTCAAAAAGAGACTATAAAAAAACAGGAAGACCTATTTCGCTAGTTGCATCCCTATGTTTTGGGGTTTATTTATTACACGAGCATCCGTTATTCCGTGATATTCTCTGGAGAAAAATCATTTGTTTAGAAAATTTTGCGGATAATCAATTGCTATGTGTTTTTGTTATGATAATATCGGCTTTTTCAATATATTTAGCCGGCATATCAATTGAATTTATAAGAAGTCGGCTTATAAGATTTCTTGTCGAAATATTTAAAAAGGTTCGAAAGCGTTCGCGATAAATTCCATATAATGGAGATTTCAAGGGCGAATATAACGAAAAATAATTAACATTGAATTTTAACAATCAAGAAGAGTTTGGCGAGGTTTGACTTGATTGAACCAGCTAACTAAGGAGGAATATATTGTTCGAGCTTAGGGATTATTTGAATAATAAGGAAAACAAAAAGAACGGGATAAAGGATATTGCAAAATATATTTGCTTAGCCTTCAGGCCGATTGGAAATATATTGATATGCATTTTGTTAATAGCTGCTGTTTCTATTCCCTGTATTATTTCTTTAAAAATAAATCCAAATAATAATATTGCGTCATCAGTACTTACCGGTGTTATTGCTTCGGGGATGGTGGCGCTGGTTATTGAAATCTCAAATAATATTCGCAGAAGCAAACAAAGGCTGGTTGTTTTACACGAATATCTCTCGGCTGTTGCAAATTATGAGCAGTTTATAGAATGGAGCGCAGATAGCCTTCCCGATGATATTGAATATGAAGAACGCTATAATCCAATGAGCAATAAATTGACAAAGCGGCTCAGGGCTTTAGCGAAAATAGAATTAGAAATTATTCCGCCTATTGATACCGCGCTTGATAACGGCAGAGATTTTTTATCGTATAAGGAAATCAATTTGCTTACCCAGATGGAAGAAGCGTCAAATGATATTGCGAAAATCACCGAAGGCCATATAATGGATATGGTTGATAAGAACTATGCCGTTTATGAAGTATTGAAAGAACCGCTAAAAAGCGAAATTCAGAATTTTTCAGACATTGTCGGAATAAGCCTGATAGATAAGAATCTGCAGAGTGTCATTTATGACTACTATATGGAGAACTATGAAAAGCTGTCGGAAACAGAGCAGAGTTTAGTCAAATATGATCTGCATACAATTGATGAAAGCGTGAAAGGACTACGAAAAATCGTTGCATGGGAACCGGTTTATTCAGATGATATGATTCCATTTAAGATCAGAATGAAAAAGTATGGTGTTGACATTGAAAAAGAAGAAAAGCGAGTAGAGGAAGAGCTGGAAAAAGAAGCTAAACGAAAAATGCACGCAACCGTGAAAACCGTTAACTCAGATAAGAAATATGTTATTTATGAAACGGATAATGAAAAATTAGGGGTATTCTTTCTGGGTGAGAAGTGTTGCTTGAAAGCAGAAGACAGAATAATCGGAATACTGGATGAACCCGGAGTAGGATACATAATAGTAAATGATGAGGACATAGTCAGAATAGCGGTATTGGGGTGTGATTTAACTATAGAAGAAGCGTATAAGTACGCTCATATTGATATTTCGGAGGAATAGATAAATTAAAAATTGATTTGATAGAACGCAAACAATATTCACACAAATTTAATACAAACCGGAAAAACCGTCTTTAAAGGCGGTTTTTAATATTATTGAATACATTGTGGTCATCAATCAAATAATTGTATTGAAATCTATCTCAACTAATTTAATTATCATACTTCCATTGACAAACTACCTATCATAATGTATAGTATAAACAAGAACGGTATGATAGGTGAAGAATATGGCTACACTGATAAAAGCAATTCGCAATCAAATTCAATTTAATCAGGAGCAGTTGGCGGCTGCCCTGAAAACAACGGTCGGAACAATCAATCGCTGGGAAAACGGCAAGACGATTCCCAATGCAACTATGCAGAGAAAACTTGAAATTTTTTGCCGTCGTCAAAAGCTGGAAGCATTTGTTGGCGATCAGATTATTAAATCGTATGAGTATGTTTCTGATGACGGCAGCATGATTCTCTATCATGGATCTAAGAAAGGAATAATTGGGTCAATTTTGCCAAACAGCCGCAAAGAAACAGATTTCGGCTCCGGATTCTATATGGGCACCGAGGTTTTTCAGCCGTTGACTCTGATTTGCGGAGAAGAAGCTCCGAAGATGTATGCATTGAAGTTGAACCTGAAAAACTTAAAAGTGCTGGATATTCCCCTTGATATGGATTGGGCAATGCTGATTGCTTATAATCGCGGGCATATGCAAAATCATTCAGACAGCACTTTATATAAGCAATATGCCGAGATGGCAAACGGGTATGATGTTGTTATCGGATATATCGCAAATGACAGAATGTATCAGGTTATAAATCGATTTTTTGATGGTGATATTACTGATATTGCGCTTCTTAACAGTCTCTCGGCATTAAAGCTCGGAAAGCAATACGTCTGTATCAGCCGACGGGCTTGCGAGCAAGTAGAGATACTATCCGAAAGAACTGTTACATCCTTTGAATTAACGTTCCTGCGTGAAGTCAGCTCCGTTCATCGCGAAGAAGGAAGAAATCTGGCGGACAGTGTCGTCAAGCAGTACCGACGCGAAGGAAAATACTTTGATGAGCTGTTGAAGGAGGGATAATATGCTGAATTCCTTACAACTGTCATTATGTGAAATGCAGGCAAAGCTTTTTGAGCTGTCTGCAGACAGACAATATGACAGTGAAAGCTTTATAAAAGAGTATATGAATTCCAAATCGGCAAAAGCGCTTGATTCTTCTATAAATCATCTTCAATGGGCAGGTACAAAATATATAATGTCACAGGTTGAAGAAGAATTACAAGGAAAGCTGCGCCGTTCAAATCTTATCTACGATAAAGAAACTTTGTACTGGGCGGGCTATCTGTACCGCTACTGGCATTATTATACGGGCGAAAGCAGCAAGGATATTTTTCGTCAGGCTTCTGCCTCTGTTATGCGTGCGGTTTTTTTACCGTATCATTCCTTGAGTAATGAGCTTGCGATCGACAGATTGAAGGAAACATACGCGGCAAAGCGGGTAAAACAGTTAGACAGAAAGCCCCGCTTTCACACTAAAGTCGGCTGTTATCCGAACGATGCAACCTACCGCGGCAACGCGGATAGAGATGCTTTTTCCTTCCTTTCACCGATAGCGCGCGTTCACGATGATGAGGACGACTTTAATCGAAATTGGGTATATTTATCAGAACATTATAAAAACGGTATCAAAAACGCCTTGATGGATTTGAATCGTACACATGAGCTGGAGCTTCCTTTAGAGGACGATTTGACATCTTACGACAATCCAGATTACTTGTGGCTTTCATATGAGCTTATTAATCTGATTCGCGCATTTAATAAGTCTATGGCATATTCCGGCTCAGAGAGCGACTCACCGCTCAGACAGCTCCCGTATGCACAAATTCTTTTGCAAGCTTTGGCAATGAGCGACAGCGAAATATATCCGACAGCAAAACGTATCCCTCCGCGGGAAGGAAAGCCGCCGCAATATCTTGTAGTTTTTGAGCAGCCGTTTTTGAAGAAGTATATGGAGTTTGTTTTTGGGATATTTGATGATAATCCTCAGATATTTCATGAAAAAGACGGCAAACAGGTGGTGGATTATCAATTTCGCGCGCCGATATACAGACAGCCTCCGTTCGATAAACACTTTGAAACCAGGCACGATTTACCAGCTACAATTTATCATAAATCAATTCAGATGATGCTGGCTCATGAGCTTGCTCATATCGGTCACGGTCATTTGGATTTACAGGCAGCTGATCCGGTTTTCGGGAATGACACTGATACCTTGATTTCTGAGGAAACACAGGCGGATAGTCAGGCGATATGCTGGGTGCTAGGCATTCGCTATTTGGAGTCCGATGATAATCATCTGGATATCACCTATGAGGAGCTTTTTTACGAATTGTCGCTGACTGTGTTTTCGGTATATTTACTCTACACATGGAACTATCAGGGTGACAGCAGAGTTTGGTCGGGTGATACAATTGAAAAATACGGGCATAAAAGTCATTTGCCATATCAGCTTCGCGCCTTTAACTCTCTGCAAGTTTGTTGGCAGCGCATGCTAAAATTAGGTGATTGGTCGGTCGAAGGTCATGTTGTTACTAAGGATGGGATTCCTGTCACGAAGGAGTATATGAAAAGCGCATATGACGAGGCGATGAAGATGATTGCCGCATATGAAACATCCCTTTATATGTCGTTTGCAAAAACGGAGCGCTTTTGTGAGCTGGCTGAAAGCGGACAATGGAGCGAAATTAATCGAATGATTGTTGCCGAACAGCATGAAAGGCTGCCTCAGCCGGATAAATACCATATTCCCTGGCTTCTCGGTTTTGAGCCGCAAGGACAACAGGAGTTAAAACGTGTTCATAACCTGTGGAAAACCGTGCGCGAACGCCTTGTACAGAACGGAACCTACTGCGACCTTTTGCCGTTTGAGGAATGGGTGGATTTTATTTGATAGCATATCAGCATAATAAACCGGCCGCCATAGAATGATTCTATGGCGGTCTGGAATCTGTTTAAGACTATAATTGATGCTTTGAGGCAAAATCTTCAAATTTGTATATAATAATTCAAATTGTGTTGTTATATAGAAAAACCGCCGTTTTAATTCTATATTCGAACTAAAACAGCTATTTTAAAAAATTTATGGTTCAAGCTTGACAATAGCACCTGCGGCGGCGGGGACTATTATCGACTTTCTAACTGATACAGGAACCTCGCCCGCGGAGTACGATTTGGTATTGACCGGTGATTTGGGCGAGGTGGGCTCTAAGTGTCTGTATGATTTGTTAAAGGCGGAGAATATTGATATAAGCGGTCGCCATAACGACTGCGGGCTGATGATTTACGACCGGAAGGCGCAGGATGTCCATTCGGGCGGTTCGGGCTGCGGATGCTGCGCCTCGGTGTTGTGTTCGACTGTGCTCCCGAAACTGGAGCAGGGCAAATATAAGAATATCCTCTTTATCGCCACCGGGGCGCTTATGAGCCCCGTATCGTCCCAGCAGGGCGGCTCTATCCCCGCTATAGCTCATTTAGTAAACATTAAGTCCGAATAATTTTAAAGCTTACGACCGAAAGCCCGGAGTAAAAACTTCGGGCTTTTGTTTTCAACTATTCTGCATCGGAATTACGGTTAAAAATCTTTTGATTCCTGCTTTAAAATTTTTACAAATTCAGAAGCAGGATTGGAACAGCTGTTGTGCTCAATTAGTGTGGATATTCGTTCATATACACATTTTCTCTTTTTATTAATCAATTGCCAATAATTGATTCCGATTTTGTTTTCGGCACATTTTCGGCAGTATTTATATAAATGAGAAATTGCTTCTTCAACGCCCGTTCTGTAAATAAGTTCCGTGCGTATGTCATTATCCGAAAAACAGACAGTCTGATTCGCGCGCTTATATGCCTCTAACTGATAGGAATAGCGGTAGCCGTCGCCCGATATGCTCAGTGATTTATCGTTTATAATCAACTCTTCCGAACCTGTCAGTAATCGCTTTATAACATTCATCATAAAGCGCGCGGTTTCAACGATAGAATCGCCGAGGCTCTTTTTGAATGTCAGGACGTAATACGCTTCGTTTTTTGTCTTATATATTTTCCTCATTCGGAACGGGTTCAGATAGTAAAGCAGAAGATTGTTGAGCAATCCAAGCCTGCCCGTTTTATCAAATCTTTTCATCCACTCGCGGCGAAAAGGTTCTAACTCCTTCAAAAACTGGTGTTCGGAAGGTTTCTTCCTGATAATTTGCTCTATCTTCAGCAGGATTTCATCGCTGTTGAGCAAATCGGAAACCTGCAGAGTAGTTATCTCTGAGTAATTATCAATGCAATAAAGTATTATATCGGAATAGTTTTTCATATATTTTCGGTCCATCATATATATTCCTCCTTGTTTTTACTGTTTACATTAATTATAATACATTTTCTGTCCGATAAAAAGGACTTAGTTTTATACTCTTACAGAAACAATCCTGATAAAATACAAACCGCCTGCGATATCTCACTGAGATAATAGCGGGCGGTTTAATGTGTGCGATATATTCTAAGCGGAATTTTTGCGATAATATAGGCCGCTTACGGTTTACAAAGCCTGTTATTTGGTGTATTATTTTATTAAAAGGAATGGGATGAAGGGAGTGCCCGGGATATGAATAAGAGGATCTTAGCTGCGCTGATAATTAATATTTTTGTGGCAACCGCCACCACAGCGGTAGCTGTTTCCTATTATTTTTACTGCGAAAACCCGCTTGTTGTAACGGGACTTGACTCGTATAAGTTTTTTACTACCGACTCAAACATTCTGGCGGCGCTGTCATCGCTGGTGATGATTCCGTATGAAATTCAGATTCTGCGCGGAAAAAGAGAGCGCCTGCCGCACGCCGCGATAGTGTTTAAGTATATCGGAATGATATCGGTAATGCTGACTTTTATTACCGTTCTGGTGGTTTTACTGCCGGTTTACGACGTAAAATTCCTGTTACTCGGAACAGCGTTTCATATGCACGTTTCGGGACCGCTTCTGGCGCTGGTAACGTTCCTGTTTCTTGAAACCGATTCAAAAATAAAACTGCCTGAGACCTTGCTTGCGCTCATACCCGTTGTAATTTACGGCGCGGTCTATCTTACCGAGGCTGTAATTATAGGCGAAGAAAACGGCGGCTGGATGGATTTTTATACCTTTAACCGCGGAGGATTATGGTACATAATTATGCCTGTCATACTTGCGGAGACATATCTCATAGCCGTTGTGACGAGGCTGATTCACAATAAATTTGTTAAAAGCGGTGATGAAAATGAAAAAGCATAAATTTTCAGGTTCAAAAAAGACTCCCCGACGCGGAGGGATGTTTGACGTTCCCGCGTTTAACCCCGAAACTCAATACGCCGTTATCCGCAGCTCAATCTGTACTGGCGAAAAGGTTGCGGGCTTTAAGGATAAAAAAGACGGTCATTTCACCGAGGTTATGCTTATCCGCACGCCAGAAGATAAACGCGAGTTTATGGAAACCTACGGCGTCGACTCCTTAAAAATAGAATATTAGCCGTATTTTTTTTGAAAGTGTAAAATAAGGGCGGAGGCGGATTATGGAGAAGTATTTTAATATCAATAAATCAGGCTGCAGCATAAAGTGCAAGCTGTATTATAACGACCTGAAAAATATAAAGAGGCTGATTGTTTGCGGGCACGGCTTCGGCGGGCACAAGGATAACAGCGCCGCCGAAAAGTTCTCGGAATATGTGCTGAAGAAGTTCAAGGACGTCGCGGCGATTACCTTTAACGCTCCGTGCCACGGCGACGACGTTAAGCAGAAGCTGAGTTTATCAGACTGCGATACCTATATTGGGCTTGTTACCGAGTACGCAAAACAGCGTTTTTCTCCCGAAAAGCTCTATTATTACGCGACGAGCTTCGGCGGGTATCTTGTGCTGAAATACATATATGAGCACGGAAATCCGTTTCTTAAAATTGCCCTGCGCTGTCCTGCCGTCAATATGTACGAGGTTTTGTCGGGAACGATTATGGAGCCCGGCGATTTAAAGCTGCTTTCAAACGGCAAGCCGCTTTCCGTCGGCTTTGACCGTAAGATTAAAATCACCCGCGGTTTTCTTGATGAACTGAAAAAAGCTGATATCAGCGGTCTTGATTACCGAAAGTTTTCCGATAGTATCATAATCATTCACGGAACGCGCGACGAGGTAGTTTCCTTCGATTTCGTCAGGAGCTTTGCCGAAAAAAACGAGATACGTTTTATTGCGGCCGAGGGCGCCGACCATCGCTTCCGCGATCCGCTTAAAATGCATTCGGCGATAAAGACTATAGCTGATTTCTTCGAGCTGTGAGGTGGAATATGAGAAGTGATTTAACCCGAAAATTTATAAGGTTTTACGGCTGGGTTCAGGCTGTGGGCTTTCGGTACCGCGCGTGTCACGCCGCCGATATGTACGGCGCTACCGGCTGGGTAAAAAACGAGTACGACGGCTCCGTCGCTATGGAAATCCAGGGCAGTGAAAAGCAGATTGACGATGTTATAACCGCAATCGAGCGCGGCACATATATAAAAATCGACCGTATGGAAGTTAAAACTCTCCCCGTAAAGCCCGATGAGCGCGGCTTCAGGGTTCTGCATATTTAGTAAAAGTTATGTTCAATTTTATTATCCGGAGCAAATCCGACCTTATAAGAGTAATAAACGAATTCGGCTTTGTGCCGTTTTTTGAGAACTCGATAGAGGGCTTTTCTATCGAGGAGCATATCGCGCCCGAATGCTGGTACCACAACGCCACGGGCGAGTGGCAGGCGTGGGAATGGAAAGGTCCCGTTATCCGCGAAACAGGCTGTGCCTACGGAAAGTTTTTTGAGAAAAAGGCGTGCTATATAAGTCCCGAGTGGTTCCCTGATTTCGCGAACTTCCGCCGTGAGGGCTACGACTTTGACGCCCGGTTCGATGACGGACTTGCGCCCTATAAGGACAAGCGGCTGTTCGAGCTTATAGATAATAACGCGCCGATACTATCAAAAAAGCTTAAGGATATCGGCGATTATAAAAAGGGCGGAAATAAAGGCTTTGATACGATTATAACGCGGCTTCAGGCGCAGAGTTACGTCGTTATCAGCGACTTTGTGTATATGCTCGATAAGCGCGGAAATCCCTACGGCTGGGGAGTGGCGCAGTATTCAACGCCCGAGAAATTTATGGGAGAGGATTTTAAGAGAACGGTATACAGCCGTACTCCCGAGCAGTCCTACGAGAGACTGCTGGAGCATTTTTCAAAACTGTTCCCGAATACCGATATTAATAAACTGAAAAGATTTTTAAGCAAATAGCATTTAAGCGGGTGACGAAAATGTCCCCGCTTTTCCTTATATAAAATACTGTAAAAAATTTTTCCGAAACATACCTTTTCTTAAGATGAACTTCAGATTCGGCTGATATAATTAGTCTAAAAGAAAATGAAAACGAATTTAAGAAAGGCTATGGTGATTTTATGAAAAAAATTTTAGCGGCATTAGCTGCGGCAATGATTTTACTCTCGGCGGCAACCTCGGCTTCGGCGGCGGAGGTTGAAAACCCGATTGTCGGGGCGGAAAGCAGCAATTCCGCAGGTGCGGATACCTCGAGCTCGACAACAGGCTCGGGAAGCTGTATTAATTTTAATTCGGGAACCTGGAAGAACTTTTCGACCGTTTACTGCCATATCTGGAAGCGCGGCGGCGACCAGATTTACAGCTGGCAGAGCAAGAAAGAAAAATGCACCGGCTCGGGCAACCTCTGGTCTTACGATATCTCCGATATTCAGATGAACCCGAGCGACGACTACTGCGTAATCTTCTCCACAAATATCGGTCAGCAGACCTACGACGCAACTTTCTCAAAGGCGTGTATCGGCGATACATTAAAGCTTACGGGTAATAAAATTGAGAACCCGAAGGATTCCGAAAAGAACGCCGAGGAGGCGGTATGGACTAAAAACAGCTCCTCATACGGCCCTCACCTCGCGTTTACCTCTATCGGAAATATCGTCGGAAAAAAGCTCTGCCCTAATGAGAAAGGCACCGAGGTTATCGGCGACTGGCTCCCGACCTATTACAACAGTATGTATGTTAAGCCCGTTGAGGCGCTCGTGAAGGCGTTTAAGAGCTTCGGCATAACTTCAGCCGAACAGATTCAGGATATTTACGCCTATATTCTTAACAAAAAAACCGGCAAGGATGAGAAGGCTATGAAGGAAATGCTTGAGGAGGCTTTCGCGAAGGCGTATCCGGCGAAGAAATCTTCGGCTAAGATTGACGAAAACAAGGCTAAAAGCGAGGCTAAAAAGATTGCCGCTAACGGCGGTCACGTTTCGTCGGGCAGTTCATCCTCAGGCGGCAGCTCGTCATCCTCGTACTCCTCGGGCGGCGGTTCAGCAGACAGCTCCGGTACAGGTCCCGACGGTGAGGAAGACACGATTTTTATCATCCTCGGCGCAGTAATGCTCGCCGCGGGAAGCGTTATGTTTATGTCCCGCAGAAGAAGAACTGAGTAATTAAAACCGAAAACGGGATTCTCCTCAAAGGCTCGTGCGTGTAATGCGCACGGGCTTTTTACAGCAGAAAAGATGAACTGACTTTATACTGAAAAACGGGCCTGCCGAAGCAAGCCCGTATTTACTTTATTTGATTGTATATTAAAGCGAAGCGGCGCCGATAATACCCGCGTCGTTGCCGAGGGTTGCGGCGCAGATTACCGTCTGTTTATCATTGTGCTTAGTGATTCTTTCCTGCTCAACAATCGCTCTTACCGGATTTAAGAGATTATCGCCCTGACGGCTTACGCCGCCGCCGATACAGAGTACGTCCGGCTGGAAGATGTTGATAACGTTGACAATACCGCAAGCGAGGTAGCTGATGTAGTTGTCGATAACCTCTTTGCCCGTAGAGTCGCCGGCAAGATAAGCATCCCAGGCTGTCTTGCCGGTAACGTTATTTAAATCGCCCTCAACGGCGTCGAGCATATAGCTGAACTCCGCTTTCTCGTTAACGATAGCGTCCTTAGTCTGGTTGATAAGCGCTGTAGCTGAAGCGTAAGCTTCCCAGCAGCCGCGGCGTCCGCAGCCGCATTTTTTACCGTCCTTAACGATAACCATATGACCGAGCTCTGCTCCCGCAAAGTTCGAGCCGCTGTAGATTTTTCCGTCGATAACGATACCGCCGCCGACGCCTGTGCCGAGAGTTACGGCTACGGCGTTTTTGCAGCCCTTAGCCGAGCCTGCAAGGAACTCGCCGAGCGCCGCCGCGTTAGCGTCGTTTTCAATCTTAACGTATTTATGGAGGCGCTCCTCCATCATTTTGCTGACTTCCCAGTTCTTAAAGAACAGGTTCGGAGAAGTCTCAACAATCCTTGTTTCGGGATTAACAGCTCCCGGAACGCCGATTCCGACATAAGCGATGTCATCCATAGTCAGCTTAGCCTTTTTAACGGCCTTTTTAACTACGTCAGCCATCGAATCGCATACGTCCGCCTCGGGACGGGGAATAGCGGTTTTACACTCTGCTTTAGCCACGATTTCGTATTCATTCTTTTTAGAGTCATGACGAACGACGCCCGCTACGATATTTGTGCCGCCGAGGTCAATGCCCACTCTGTATTCTACCATTGGAAGAGCCTCCTTTATAATAAATATTTCTACATTTTAATTATATCACGAAATGTGAAAAAGTCCATATATTAATTTGAATTTTTTCAGATTTAAAGATTAAGAATTAAGAGGGCGGAATACAGGGCGGCGGAAGGCGTTAAGTAAGCGTTATATTATGCCTGATTCAACGAAATTATTTAAAATTCGCGGATTAGAAAAATCGAGTATAAACGAGCATATAAAAGAATTATTAAGAACGCGTTTTCTAAATTAAAAAACTTTCAAAAAAGTATTGACAACGCCCTTTTCGGTTGCTATAATAGTCAGGCATTAAAAAATAATCAGGAGGAAACGCTATGTCAACTTATATGGCTAAAAAAGGCGAAATCGACCGCAAGTGGTATGTGATTGACGCGGCAGGTAAGCCGCTCGGCCGTGTTGCCGCTCAGGCTGCTGTTCTCTTAAGAGGTAAGCATAAGCCCACATTCACTCCCCATGTAGATTGCGGAGACCACGTTATTATCATCAACTGTAAGGATGTCGTTTTAACCGGTAACAAGCTCACTCAGAAGAAGTGGTACCGTCATACAGGTTATATCGGTCATCTTAAGGAAACCCGTTACGATACTCTTATGGCTACTCGTCCTACTAAGGCTATGGAGCTCGCCGTTAAGGGTATGATTCCTTCAAATACTATCGGCAGAAACGCTCTCTTAAGACTCCGTCTGTTCGAGGGCGCTGAACACAACCATCAGGCTCAGAAGCCCGAGGCTGTAGAAGCATAAGAAGGAGGAAGACATTATGTACGATAAGACACCTTATTTTTACGGCACAGGAAGAAGAAAGTCTTCCGTAGCACGTGTAAGACTTTACCAGGGTACAGGTAAGGTTACAATCAACGACAGAGACATCGACGATTATTTCGGTCTTGAGACCTTAAAGCTCATCGTGCGTCAGCCTCTTGAGCTTACGGAAACAGGCGAGAAGTTCGACGTTGTATGCCGCGTAAACGGCGGCGGCGTTACCGGTCAGGCGGGCGCAATCCGTCACGGTATCTCCCGTGCGCTTCTTCAGTACGACAGCGAGGCGCTTCGTCCCGCCCTTAAGAAGGCAGGCTTCCTCACTCGTGACCCGAGAATGAAGGAAAGAAAGAAGTACGGTCTCAAAGGAGCTCGTCGCGCACCGCAGTTCTCAAAGAGATAATATTTCGTTATCTATTTACTCCAAGGTTCGAAAGAATCTTGGAGTTTTCTTTTTGAGGAACACTGCGGTGTCCTCTATATTA
>CAJOFK010000028.1 GCA_905234015.1 uncultured Ruminococcus sp. | reverse complement strand
TCAAAAGTGGTACTTAGAAAAAGTTAACTATAGGGTTGGAGATGTTAATGCCAACGGAGTTTTAAATTCAACAGATAAATCAAAGTTAAGTAGTTATCTATCGGGCGGTACAACTTTAAATAATATTCAAAAATATCTAGCTGATGTTAATTATGATGGATTTGTTAATAGTACTGACTATTCTGTTTGGCAAGCTTTATTTGGATAATAATATGTCACGAAATAGCATTTTTAGAGTTATAATATATAAGAGTTTTTTGAGGGAGGATTAATTATGAAATATATAAAAGTTGTATTATCTTTCGTTTTGTTGCTTGCGTTTTTTTCGTCGAATGTTTCTGCGGTATCAAAGCCTGAGTTTAAGGCTGAAAACACTAACTCGGGAGTAAAACTGAGTTGGAACGGAAATGGGAAGAATAAAAGCTATACGATTCTTAGAAAAACAGCAACTGGGAAAAAATACAAAACAATTAAAGCGCTGCATCATAAATGCTCCTTTACCGACAAAACCGCGAAATATGGCAAAAAGTATTTTTACAAGATAAAGTCAGGAAAAACAACATTTCCTGTGAAAAGAATAACTCGTCTTAAGGCTCCTGTAATCACAAAGATTATTAACAGTTACAAGAACGGTTTATACATTTCTTGGGATAGTGTAAAAGGCGCTTCAAAATATGAAGTGTATAGTGGAGATAAGAGAATCGCTACCTTAAAAACAAATTTTATTTCCAATTATATACCAGATTCAAAAAACAGCATTAAGTATAAAGTCAGAGCAATTAAAGGGAAATCTGAAAGCGCGTTTGGCAGGGCGGTAAGCTGGGTGTATGATGAAAATCTTCCCAATGATTCAACCGTTTCAATCACGTCAGGAGCCGCCCCTGAAGGGACGCGAAAAATAGATTATAAAGAAGATAAAAACTTCTCAGGTTACGACCTTTCCGAGTATGGTATTTTTGGTAATAATGATGCAGCGGATACAACTATAATTTTTAATTCATGGAATGAGTATAAGAGCTTTTTTAAGAAAACATTTGCGGAGTATGATAAAGAGTTCTTTAAAACAAAATCATTGATCTATCTATACAGAAATGAATACAACTATTCCACAAAGCATGAAATAGGAAGCCTGTCCTGTAAGAATAATAATATTTATTTAACAGATGTAACTTTAACGAGGGCGGATAATGTAGTTGAACCTATGATAGGTAACTGGAATATTTTCGCGACTGTAAAAAAGAGTAATGTGAAAAACATAAAACAAATAGTTATATCAAAGTCTTATAATACTTATTAGTTAAGAAGCTTATTTAACACTTCTAAGGTAAAGGGGTGATTATATGAAAAAACTATTTAGTTTAAAAAGTTCGCAAAAAGAATAAGTTTAAATTCGTAGAATTAAATAAGTGAATAAAAAATTAACAGCGTGCCGAATGGCACGCTGCTTTCTTATGAAATTTATTAATTAGTAATTCTCCGCGTGAATCTCAAAGAAGCTCTGCGGATGAGCGCATACGGGGCAGATCTCGGGAGCCTTTGTACCTACTACGATATGACCGCAGTTGCGGCATTCCCAAACCTTAACCTCGCTCTTTTCGAATACCTGAGCGGTTTCGATGTTGTTAAGCAAGGCTCTGTAACGCTCCTCGTGCATTTTTTCAATAGCGGCTACGCCTCTGAATTTCTCGGCAAGCTCGTGGAAGCCTTCCTCATCAGCGGTTTTTGCAAAGCCCTCGTACATATCCGTCCACTCGTAGTTTTCGCCGTCGGCGGCAGCCTTAAGATTATCGGTTGTACTTCCGATACCCTGAAGCTCCTTAAACCAAAGCTTGGCGTGCTCTTTTTCGTTATCCGCTGTCTTTTGGAATAACGCGGAAATTTGCTGATAGCCTTCTTTTTTGGCGACTGAGGCAAAATAAGTGTACTTGTTTCTTGCCTGAGACTCGCCCGCGAAAGCTGCCTCTAAGTTTTTCTCGGTTTGTGTGCCTGCATAGGGATTTTTCTTATTGTCTGACATAATTTCCTCCTAAAGTTTACTGCCTTGAATAACATTGCGTTTATCAAGTTCTTTATTTATATAATTTAAAACGTGCTTTTTATCCGCGCTCCATTCGGGAGCAATAAGAGTACGTTTATCTCCGTCTCCGGTAATCCTGTGAACAATTACGTTCTCAGGCAACAGCTCAATTGACTTGCAAATTAAATCCGTGTATTTTTCTAGGCTTAATACCTCAAATTTTTTATTTAAATACTCGGTTTCCAAATCGGTACCTTTTATTATGTGTAAAAGCTGGAGCTTTATTCCGTCGGTAAGCTTACCTGTATAACGAACCGTTTCGAGTATCATTTCCTCGGTTTCATAGGGGAGTCCTATTATAACATGAGTAACCGCTTCAATTCCATATTTATGCAGATTTGTCACAGCTTTTTCGTATACCGAAAGGGGATAGCCTCGTCTGATATATGCGGCTGTTTTTTCGTGAATAGTCTGTAAGCCGAGCTCAACGCTTACGGGTTTAATGTTATTGATTTCAGCTAAAAGCTCTAAAACATCATCATTTAAACAATCGGGACGAGTCGCGACAGATAACCCGACAATATATTCGGGCTCAATCGCCTTATAATAAATATCACACAGATAATCAATATCGGCGTAGGTGTTGGTAAAAGGCTGAAAATACGCGATATAGTAATTATCCTTAGTTTTACTCTCTACACGTTTTTTAGCTTCTTCAAGCTGAGATACAATATCAAGGTTAGAATCGCTTGAAAACTCGCCTGAGCCGCCTTTACTGCAAAAAATACAACCTCGTGTATCAATAGTACCGTCGCGGTTGGGGCAGGTCATTCCGCCGTTAATCGAGAGCTTGTACACTTTTTTACCAAATTTATTTTTATAATATTCGTTTAAGGAATTATAATGCTTCATATTTTTTTATAATCATTCTGGGTGATAAAATGCAGATGCTTTTAATGTATAATATCGAAAAGAAAAAATCTATTGAAATAAAAAATATTTGCCGTAAGCTGATGATTAGCTATAAGAAAGTAGAAAATTCCGAATATGGCTGCAGTATTGAGTACCTTTTAGGTCTTTCCGATAACGCCGAATCAAAGCCCGGAGAAGATTTCAGCGGGGAAATGCTTTTAATGGCTGACTTTAACGATGGATTTTTAAATATTTTCCTTACTCTTTTAAGGAAAAGAAAAGCCTCAGTTGACTTAAAGGCAATCCTTACCGATACGAACAGGCATTTCACCTCGTATGAGCTTTATAAGGAGCTTTCAGCCGAGCGTGAGGCTAT
The DNA here is from genome assembly GCA_905234015.1 of uncultured Ruminococcus sp. Classification (GTDB taxonomy): domain Bacteria; phylum Bacillota; class Clostridia; order Oscillospirales; family Acutalibacteraceae; genus Ruminococcoides. The sequence continues at coordinate 18,465 of CAJOFK010000028.1, read as the reverse complement.
AAAAAACGGAAATTTCTATCATCAGGCGTAATATCGTATGTAATCCATAAACTTTCTGTAGATACTTCCTTCAATTTCCTCGGCTTCCTTATCAATTCCGCCGTTGAAGAAAAGGTCGTTATGCGAGCTTAATGCTCTGTACATAGAGATTATGTATCCGCGGATTTTATCCTGAAGCTTATCGCTGAGTTCGTTGCCGTTTGAAAGTCCCATATATAAACTGCCCTCGTGAATCTGCGCGGGCATTATTATTTTTATATCGTCAAAGCGGTTGTGTTTTTTAACCTCGTTATAAAAATCCTTAACCGAAAACTCGTTTTTATCTTTAAAATCAGTATTTTTTTCAGCGATTTCCTCGCATTTCTTTAAGTCGAAATACTCGTCGGTCATATACTTATAAAGATTATGACGGTTAATTTTAAGCGCCTTAAACAATCTGATATTATATAAAGCATTCTCTAAGCAGGACATAGACGAGAAAACCATATTGTTATCAAGCTGAGCCATCATATTAAAGACATTCTGATAAATGCTCTTGTTTATAAGAATAAGCGTTAGCTTTTCCTGCTCCTTATATTCCTCCATAAGAGTTGGATTAATAAGAAACTGAGCGGTATAACCGTACAAGCTTCTTACATACTCCTTAAACTCCTTATAAAAATCATTTAAAAATTCTGAATTTTCAATAGTAAAAGTAAACATAAAAAATCACCAAGTATAGTATATGATAAATCGGAAAAAATTGCAAATTATTACTGAAATTTGTGGCAAATTTCTTTATCGGTTGTCATTTAAAGAATTTTGTTGTATAATAGGAAACAAATTTGGAAAAAAGGTATGAAAGATTATGATTAAAAGGATTATGTTATCGCTTCTGCTGATAACAACAGTATTGCTCAGCGCTTTACCCGTAAACGCGGCAACACTAAAAAATCTTAAGAAAAACTACGATTTTCATTACGGTGTTGACGTTTCAACCTGGAACTCCAGCCTTAATATCAATAAGATTAAAGAAGCAGGGGTTGAATTTGCTATTATTAGAATCGGCTTCTATAAAAAGTCAGGCGGAACCCTCGACGTTCGTTTTAAAGAAAACGTTAAAAAATGCGCCGAAAACGGTATAGAGTTCGGAGTTTACGTTTATTCCTACGTTTACAGCGCTAGCGATAACCTTAAATGCGCAAAATGGATACATAAAGAGCTTAAAAAAATGGGAAATTACTGTAAAAAGCCCGAGCTTATTCCCGTAGCGTATGATATTGAGGACAGTATTCAGATTAACGCGCTTAAGAAAAAGAAGATTTCAAAGTCTTATCTTTTTAAGAGCGTATCAAAGTTCTGCGATAAGGTTGACGAGTACGGTTATATTCCGGTAGTTTATTCCTTCCAGGGCTTTTTCAGGGATTATCTTGATATCACTAAGCTTCAGAAAAAAGGTTATAAAATCTGGTACGCTCAATGGCCGTATCTTTATCATCTCGATACTACCGAAAAAAAGGAAATGTATAACGAAACTATCGCCGATATATGGCAGTTTTCCGATTTACTGACGATTGACGGCAGAGTATTTGATACTAACGTATCTTACGATGATTTTTACGATTACGGTCTTGAAAATGATAAAATTACCGTTCAGGGACTAAATAAGGTTTATGATCTTAACACAAAAACATCAATTAAACCCGAATTCAAGGTATATAACGGCTCAACCTTACTGAAAAAGGGTAAAGACTATAAGGTTCATTATTTTAAGAGCGACAGCGCCGGAACAGCAAAAATCAAGGTTGTGTTATATAAAAATTCGAAATACAGCGAAACAAAAACGCTGTTTTACGATATTAAACCCGCTAAGCCTAAAAAAGTTGAGATAAAAACCTATAAAACAAAGCTTAAGCTTAGCTGGAAAGCCTCTAAGGGCGCCACCTACTACGAAATTCAGGAGCTCGATACAAACGATAATACATATAACGAGATAGATGTTACCGATACTAATTCATATACAAATACCGGCTTGGAATCCGCAACAACTCAATTTATGAGAATTCGCGCGGTTTACGACAGCAACGGTAAGAAATACTACAGTAAGTTTAAGTATATTGAAGCTGAAACGGAGTAAGATATTATGAAGTTTAAAAGCAAATTAGTAAAGCTGATATCCTTTATAACGGTATCAATGCTGGTGCTTGCCTCAGTTACCGTTAACGCAACAACCTTTAAATCCATAAAAAAGAACTATGATTATCATTACGGTGTTGATGTTTCATCTCACAACAAAAAGCTCGATTTTGAAGCCATTAAGAGCGAGGGTATCGAGTTTATGTACATAAGAGTAGGCTTTTATAAGGAAGACGGCGGCCACCTTGATACAATGTTTCTTGAAAATCTTAAAGGCTGTGTTGAAAACGGAATCGAGTTCGGAGTATATGTTTATTCGTATGTATACGACGCCGAGGATTTAAGCGACTGCGCAGAATGGATAAACGAACAGCTTGAAGCAACCGGCAACTACTGTAAGGATAAGGATACAATTCAGGTATCCTACGATATAGAGGACCAGGCTCAGAAGGACGCTTTATCAAAGGGCGAGATAACAAAAAAGAAGCTTAATACGAACGTTAAAAACTTCTGCAAAAAGATAAAGAACTACGGCTATATTCCCGTTGTTTTTTCCTATCCTTCATATTTTCAGAGCTATCTTGATTTAGACGGCTTCCAGAAAGAGGGAATAAAAATCTGGTACTCTCAGTGGCCTTATACCGACTCGCTCAATACAACAGTGAAAAAGCGTATGTTTAACAGCACCTATGCCGATATATGGCAGTTTTCAAGCTCTCTAACTGTAAACGGCAAGGTTACTGATACGAATGTATGTTATAAGGATTTTTACGATTACAGTAAGGAAGATTCAAAGCTTACAGTAAAAGGACTTAAAAAGACTTACGAATACACCGGCTCAAGAATAAAGCCGGCGCTTAAAATCTACGACGGCGAAACCTTACTCAAAAAAGGAACCGATTATAAACTATTCTACTATAAGAATAAAAAGCTCGGTCGAGCTACCGTAAAAATCGTCCGGTTTGACGCTGAAGGGAATTATCTCGAAACTAAAACCGTCCGCTTTATTATAAAGCCCGCGGCGGTAACCTTAAGCGCTACAGCTAACGACAGCAAGGTTAAGCTCAGCTGGAACAAGTCCTACGGAGCAACAAAGTATGTAATTTATAAAAATACGGGTATGGAATATCAGAAGCTCGCTTCTACGACCAATACAACGTATATAATCGATAAATTAAAAGAGGGTAAGAGATATTCCTACTCGGTACGTTCGTACAGCGTAGTGCGAAACAAAGGCTATTACAGCGGATATTCCGACGTTGAGTTCTATACCAAGTATAAAAAGCCCGAGATTAAAAAGGCAACGTCCGATACGGAAGGAATAGCAACTGTAAAATGGACTCCGAGAACCTCAAAAGCCAAAGGCTATGTAATCCAGTATTCAAAAAGCAAGAAATTCACAAGCCCCAAAAAGGTAACTGTAGAGGGAATAGAAAAGAAAAAGGTTAAAATTGAAAATCTTAAGTCCGGTAAAACCTACTACTTCAGACTTCGCTCATATAACATTAAAGACTATAAAAAACTCTACAGCGTATACAGCGACGTATTAAGTACAACAATTAAATAACTGACTATGCGGCAGAAATACTCTGCCGCATTTTTACGGAATGAAAAAGCCGCCGCAGTAAAATGCGGCGGTTCTTATAATTATTTATGCTTACCCGAGTAATTATGCGCCTTATCAAGGAGCATATCCTTAACCTTCATAAGCCTTGTGCGGCTGCTTCGGTCATTTTCTTCGAGCTTCATACTGATGTATTTAATTGTGTCCTGATATCTCGGAATCATAACGTGCTCAAGCGAATTAACTCTGCGCCTTGTTTTTTCGATTTCGATTGACATAAGCTCACAGCTTTTTTCAAGCTGCGCAAGTTTGATTAAATCGGGGAGTACATTATTTAAGGATACTACAGCGTCGTCAAGCTCAAATGAGGTGAACGCGAAGCCGTAGGGGAAGATATCTCCCGAATCACTCGTACGCGTACTTGCACTAAACTCAGGTATTTCAACGCTCATTACGTTTTTAACGTCAGTTTCAATATTCACCTGCTGTTTAGGAGACATAAGCGACGCGTCAAGCGCTTCCTTAGACATAACCGCGCTCGCGTTAACAAAATGCGAGTTACAGTTATTGAGCTCTTTTTCAACCTTATCTCTTAAGTCGCGCGTTTCACGTACTAAGTCAAGAAACTGGCGCATAAGCTCGTCTCGCTTATCCTTAAGCATTTTATGTCCGCGTACGGCTGTTGTAAGCTGTTTTTTCAGCTTGGTAAGCTGCATACGCGTCGGATTTACATTCATTATTGCCATAATAGCACCTTCTATAAAGGGTTAAATCAGGATTGCTTTCCGTAGAATTCATCGAGCATATCGTCTTTAATACGCTTAAGCTCGCTTCGGGGCAGGATTTCAAGAAGCTTCCAGCCGATATCAAGAGTTTCCTCAATTGAGCGGTTAGCGTCGTAACCCTGAGATACATACTGTTTCTCAAACGCCTCGGCAAACTCAGCATACTTCTTATCCATATCGGTAAGAGCAGCTTCACCGAGAATTACCATAAGCTCTCTTGCGTCCTTACCGCGGGCGTAAGCAGCGAAAAGCTGGTTCATAGTTGCTGCGTGATCCTTACGGGTACGGTCGGGGCCGATACCTTTATCCTTAAGACGTGAAAGCGACGGAAGTACGTCAATAGGCGGAGTAACGCCCTTTCTGTAAAGCTCACGGGAAAGGATAATCTGACCCTCGGTAATATAACCTGTAAGGTCGGGGATAGGATGAGTTTTATCGTCCTCGGGCATTGTAAGAATAGGAATAAGAGTAATTGAACCCTCTCTGCCTCTTAAACGGCCTGCTCTCTCGTATAAAGTAGCAAGGTCAGTGTACATATATCCGGGGTAGCCTCTTCGTCCGGGAACCTCTTTACGCGCCGCGGATACCTCACGAAGAGCGTCGGCGTAGTTTGTGATATCAGTCATAATAACGAGAACGTGCATACCTAAGTCAAATGCTAAGTATTCCGCAGCCGTAAGAGCCATACGAGGAGTCGCAATTCTCTCGATAGCCGGGTCATTAGCTAGGTTAACGAACATAACCGTTCTGTCGATAGCACCGGTCTCTCTGAACGATTCGATAAAGTAATTGCTTTCCTCAAAGGTAATACCCATAGCGGCAAATACAACCGCGAACTGCTCGTTCTTACCGCGGACTGTAGCCTGACGTGCAATCTGAGCCGCAAGCTGAGCGTGGGGAAGACCTGAAGCTGAGAAAATCGGAAGCTTCTGACCTCTTACGAGGGTATTAAGTCCGTCGATTGCCGAAACTCCTGTCTGAATAAACTCCTGCGGATAGTTTCTCGCGGCAGGGTTCATCGGCGTGCCGTTGATATCAAGTCTTTTTTCGGGGATAAGAGCGGGACCGTCGTCAATCGGATTACCGAGACCGTCAAATACACGCGAAAGCATGTCCGAAGATACCGGAAGCTCCATCGAACGACCTAAGAATCTTACCTTTGAACCTGCAAGGTTAATACCGGAAGCCGACTCAAAGAGCTGTACAAGAGCGTTGTTGCCGTTAACCTCAAGAACCTTGCATCTTCTTGTTTCACCGTTGGGAAGCTCGATTTCGCCGAGCTCATCATATTTGACGTCCTCAACATCAGTAACCATCATAAGAGGACCTGCTACCTCCTGTATTGTGCGGTATTCCTTAGGCATCAGTCATCACTCCTTTTAAGAACATCATTTATCTCTTCGGTAAGCTGGGATTGAATAGACTCAAATTCGACGTCAATCTTATCCTCAGCCTCGTATTTATATCTGCCTATACGCTCGCGTACGGGAATGTTTACGAGCATTTCTATATTTGCGCCCTTATTAAGAGCATCAAGAGCCTTATCATAGAAGCTTAAAATAGCTCTCATCATAAGCACCTGCTTTTTAAGCGAGGTGTAAGTATCAGTCGGGTCAAACGCGTTCTGATGTAAATAGTCCTCTCTGATTGAACGGGAGGTCTCGAGCTTAAGACGGTCGGGAGCGGAAAGCGCGTCCATACCTACGAGATTAACAATTTCCTCAAGCTCGGCTTCATCCTGTAAGAGCGCGAGCAATCTGCCTCTGAGCTCCATAAAATCGGGAGCCGCGTTCTCAGCATACCACTTTTCAAGCTGGTCGGTATAAAGCGAGTAACTTGTAAGCCAGTTAATAGCGGGGAAGTGGCGCTTATAAGCAAGGTTCGCGTCGAGTCCCCAGAATACCTTTACAATTCTGAGCGTAGCCTGAGATACAGGCTCGGAGATATCTCCTCCGGGAGGCGAAACCGCGCCGATAACGGAAAGCGCGCCTTCAGTATCCTCGGTACCGTTTACGATAACTCGTCCGGCTCTCTCGTAGAACTGAGCAAGACGGCTTCCGAGATAGGCGGGATAACCTTCTTCACCGGGCATTTCCTCTAAACGTCCGGACATTTCTCTTAACGCCTCAGCCCAACGCGAGGTTGAGTCAGCCATTAAAGCAACTGTATAACCCATATCGCGGAAATATTCGGCGATAGTAATACCTGTGTAAATTGAAGCCTCACGAGCCGCAACGGGCATATCGGAGGTGTTAGCGATAAGAACTGTACGCTCCATAAGCGAGTTTCCTGTTCTCGGATCCTTAAGCTCCGGGAACTCGTTAAGAACGTCAGTCATTTCGTTACCGCGCTCGCCGCAACCGATATATACGATAATATCAGCGGCAGCCCATTTAGCGAGCTGATGCTGTACTACAGTCTTACCCGAGCCGAAGGGACCGGGAACAGCAGCAACGCCGCCCTTAGCAAGAGGGAAGAGAGTATCTACCGGACGCTGACCTGTAGTAAGAAGAATATCGGGAGATAACTTCTTTTTATAAGGTCTGCCGTTTCGAACAGGCCAGGTTGTGAACATCTTTACATCCTTGACTTCGTTATCGGACTTGATTTTAGCGATAACATCATCAATAGTAAACTCGCCCTCTTTAATATCCTCAACAGTACCGCTGATTTTATTGGGAACGAGGATTTTATGTAATACAGCGGCAGTTTCCTTTACTGTTCCGAGTATATCACCGGCAACAACACTGTCTCCGACCTTAACGGTGGGAGTGAACTGCCATTTTTTCTCATGGTCAAGCGACGGTACGTCTACGCCTCGCGTAAGGTTAGTACCGGCAACCTCCATAATTTTATTAAGCGGTCTCTGAATACCGTCATAAATAGAACCGATAAGGCCGGGACCTAATTCAACAGAAAGAGGTATACCCGTTGATTCAACCTTTTCACCGGGGCCGAGTCCCGAGGTTTCCTCATAAACCTGAATGGACGCCTTGTCGCCGTGCATTTCTATTATTTCACCTATAAGACGCTGTTCGCTTACTCTTACAACGTCAAACATATTCGCGTCACGCATACCCTCGGCAATAACGAGAGGTCCCGCGACCTTTGTAATAGTACCTGATTTCAAAGTATACACCTCAATTATTGAAGATTATATCGGAGCCGACCGCCTTTTCAACAAAGGAGGACAGTCGTTTAATTCCTGTATTCTGATTACCCTTTACACCCGGAACAGGAATAATCGCGGGCGTAATTCTTTCCTCATATCTTAAGCGTTCTTTTTCGCAAACACCGTAACACTCTTCGGTTACATAGATTATCGAATAATCCTCGCTGTCAGCAAGATTTCTGAGTATTCTCGGAGCTTGATCAAGGCTGTCAACAGGGAAGATATCGAGTCCTATCGCACTGAAGCCTTTAATGCTTTCGCCGTCGCCGAGTACCGCAATATTCTTAGCCATATATCTCACGCAGCCTTTCTCTGATTATCTCTTTATCCGTATCGGTCTTTATACCGCTTTCAATAATATGGATAACCTTTTTTTCCGCCTCAACACCGAGGAAATAGCCGACAAGCGGCTCACAGCCTTCGCTCGCTCTCTTACAGCTTTCAACAGCTGATTTCATAAGCAGATCGTCAACATACTTTTCAAAAAGCGAGGGAGAGGTCTTATAGCACTCAACGGCCTTACCGCATTCATACTCGCTGTACTTAGAAAGCTCGTCAACGAGAGCATCTTCTCCCTTTAAAGTTGCCGAAATAACAGAAGACATTCTGAATTCATCAACCTCACAGAGGGACTTTTTAAGAAAATCAGCGTCAGCTTTAGTTTTAGAGCATCTTAAAGCAATTTTAATATTGCTGTAAAATACAATCGTATTAAAATACTTAACGGCAAATTCCGACTCAAGATTTTTTGAAAGCCTGAGCATTTCCTCCATAGTTGCCTTATCAATTACGGCGTCACATTCTCTAGCGTCTGTCTTATGAGTGATAATCTCATACGCTTCTTCGGCGCTTTTTTTCATCCATTCGGGAAGAATATCGAACCTTTTATGCTCAATTGCTTTAATTAAAACGCCGGTATCAATAGTCGAAGGAGATAAAAGGAGCTCCTCGCGTTTTCTTCCGGACATTATACCTTTGAGTATAACCTTAAAGTTATGAGCGTCGTTAACGATAATAAACGGGTAAAAAATGCTGAAGTCCGGAGCAACGCTTTTAAGATAATCCCATACGCTGTCACTTCTGCTTTTAAGGATTTCATCTACTGTTTTACCTTCGCCGTAGCCCTTATCGTTAAGATAACGGACTAAGTCGTTTATTTCGTTAAAAGAAACAAGCTGTTCGATATCAGAGGAGGAGAGCAGGTTTTTTTCTCTGGCTCTTACCGAGCCGACAGAAAACTCATATGATAAACTCATAATTCCTCCTACTTAAAAAGCTCACGGTTAATCATATCCTCGAGCGCATCTCTCTTAGACATAATAAGAGCGTCAAACGCCATATTCTCCTCAATATCACCGCGCTTAAGAATAAATCCGCCTATGATATCAACCGCCTTGTCACTAAGCTGAGCGTTAATACCGGACTCATTTATCTTCTGAATAAAATCACCGGGAAGCCTTCCTAAATCCTTATTGTTAAGGAAAATCACGCCCTCATTTTCATTGAGCGTACCGGCAAGCCTGTAGATAAATAAAAAATATTCTTCGTCGGGTAAATTAAGAAGATAGTTTAAGGTTTCATCTATTGTTTTATCAATCTCAATTCTGCGCTGCTTAAGAATACGGTTTCTTATTTCAAGCTCGGCGCGGCTTTGAGAGGATTTTTTTATCTGAGCGATTTTAGCGTCGGTTTTGTCGTTAACTGACTTCACCGCCGCTTCAGCCTTTAATTCAGCTTGACTTAAAATGTCACCGCATTCAGCCTCAGCTTTAGCGAGGATTGCTTCAACATTTTTATCGCAGTCCGATTTGATTCGGTTAAGTATTTTTTCTCCACCGTTCATACGGACACCACCTTTCAAAGTTCGGTTAATTAGATTTTTAAAGCGGGTACGGAAATAACTACGAGAAGAGATACGATAAAGGAAAGAAGAGCGTAAATCTCAACGAGTGTTACCGAAACCATAGCCTTTGAGAAGTTTCTGTCGTCCTTAGCACTCATAGCGATACCCGAAACAGCAGCGCGTCCCTGAGCAAAGCCTGATACCATACCGCCGATACCGATAGCGAGCGAAGCGCCTAAGAAAGCGAGGCCCTGAGCTATAGAGGGAACATCTCCGCCTAAAACGCCGCAGTTAACGAGAATAAGGAAACCTACGATAAAGCCGTAAAGTCCCTGAGTACCCGGTAAAAGTGTAAGAACCAGCATCTTACCGAATTTTGAAGAATCCTCGGAGAGAACTCCCATAGAAGCCTGAGCTGCTCCGCCAACACCCTTAGCGGAGCCGAAACCGGCGAGAGCGGTCGCGATTGAAGCGCCTACCAGCGCAAAAAACATACCATTTGTGAACATATTATTTGTCCTCCTTAATTTTTATGTATTTACTTTTAAGCGAAAACGGCTCGAATTCTTGTCCGCCGCCCTCGTAAAACTTACTGAACATTTCAACGTACTGCAATCTCATTGTATGAACATATGAGCCCAGCGCGTTAAGACCGATATTAATTGCATGACCGAGTAACATTATTACGATCATAAATATCATTCCGACAACGCCTTTACCGAACATCGTAGCGAGCATGTTAAATACCTGCGCCATAACTCCGGTCGTAAGACCTAAAGCGAGAAGTCTTGAATAACTTAACAGGTCGCTTATATAGCTAGTAACGTCATAAAGGGAAGCAAGTCCGCCTATAACCTTACCGAAACCTTTTTTATTACGTCCCTGAGTAAGTATAAGACCTACCGCGCACGCTATTGCAATTCCTGCACCTATATAGAGAACTGTCTGAGTTGTAGCCATTCCTACGCCGATAACGGCAAAACCTACGAGCATCAACATCCAAAGTCCCGTATCAAAGAACGCTGCGGCGTAATCCTTTTGCTTAAAGCAAATATAGAACTTACATCCCATACCGACTAATATATGCACAAGGCCGAACGCTATTGAAATAATCATAAGCATTAACGCGTCCTTTTGCGGGTCAAGCGTCGGCCACGGCAGCATTTGAGCCATTGTTATTTGAGAGTCAGTGAAATAGTTATATAATACAGCAGGTGCGTCGCCGAATATGCTTCCGAATACAAGTCCCCAGAAGAACGTCGACACTCCGCAATATTGAAACAGCTTAAGGTTATTGCGCATTTGTGTATCGGGTTTAAATACTTTTAATATTATTCCTATCGCTATAACCATTAACAGTCCGTAACCCGCGTCCGAGAACATCATTCCGAAGAAGAAGTAGAAGAAGAACGCAAGCAGCGGGGTAGGGTCAATATCCGCGTGAGACGGAGGCGCGTACATCGTCAGAATACTCTGAGCCGGAGTTGAAAACCTGTTGTTTTTAAGTTTAACAGGCGCTTCCTCTTCATCAGCGTCCCAAGCCTCAATGTAACAGGTTGATACTCTCTCGCACAGCTTAACCAAATCCTCATAATCCTTTTCGGGAATATAGCCCTCGATTACGAAAACATGGTTCGTATGGTCGAGCTCATTAATAACGCTGTACTTGTCCGCTCTGATTCTGAAATAATCCTGCGTAACCTTTATATCCTCACGGTTATCGGAAAGAGCAACAATCTCATTCTCAGCCTTTTCGGAATCAATGAGTAATTCCTTACTGCGTTTTCTCAAGCGCTCCGCTTTAATTGCGGGAGTATGCGAGGTTCCTGTCATCGGTTTTGAAAAACCGAGATTTCTGAGCACATCCTCAGCCATAGTCTTCTGACTTATCGGAACAAATAAAACCAGGCAGGTCATTTTATTCTCGCAATACTGAATTTCAAACTCAAATTCAAGCTTAGAATTCTCCTGAGTTATGGTATCCGAAAGCTCCTTATCCGTATACTCGGCAGGTAATGAACCGATAAACACGGCAGTTGACTTAGTATCCTCGGTATTAATCGGTATATCGAGCTTTTGCCATACCTCAAGCTGAGACAGGGAAGTACTTATTCTAATCTGCTCAGCCGAATTATCAACAATCTTTTTGTTTAAGTCGTTGATTTTACGGCAAATTTCAATTACCTTACCCGAATTAGAGGCAATCACTCCGATATCATCGGGGTCAATTTCTTTTCTGCCGGAAAAAGAGGAGAGGAGACCTTTCTTTTCTCTCGCGTATTCGTCAAGAATTTTAAGAGTAGTTTCACAAAGCTGAACATTTCTTTCAAATACCTGCATCTGCGACGCAACGTCAACTTTGGAAAAGCCCTTATTCTTCTTGTCCGGCTTTTTAATCTGGATTAGCGCGCTGTCCTGTATATGCTCTAAAAGACGTTTTCTGTCTTCTCTGAGCGCTACAATACGCACCCTTTTCATTTTTAATTTAGCCAATCAGCATCACCACACTTTTTGGTAGATAAATTAATGTAATAAAGCCTCAACAGACTGTTTAATAACGTCAGCTCTGTTTTTCTCAGCAGTTGAGGAAATGAGCGAGCTTTTACTGTCTGCGGCGTTCTGCGCTTTATTATATATCGCCTCAGCTTCAGCCTTAATGCTTTCGATGCGGGCTTCTGAATTCTTTTCAGCCTCAGCCTGAGCATTTTTAATAAGCTCTTCGGCTTGTTTTTTAGCTGCGTCAATCTTTTCTTCAGCAGCTTTCTCAGCCTCGGCTTCGCGAGCCTTACACTCTTCTTCAGCGTTATAAATAGCGTCTAAAATCTCTTTAGCCATAGGTTATCCCTCTTAAAATGAATTTTTTCATCTTTTAAATTGCAGAACGATAGCTGCAACTCTAAATAATATACCACAAATTGTAAGAATAATCAATAAAAATACTGTAATATTTCTTATACAAATGAAAGCTTTTGACTATTAGGTTTTTTATTTTATTATAAAGAAAAAAAGCACCCGTTTGGGTGCTCCATTAGTTAATCGCGGATACAGCGAGTAGTTCATCTGTGCAAGAACTTCAATAATGAACCTTGTGACGTGTGACATAATTAAACAATTCATCAACGCTACGCCCTAAAAACGCTCCCCCAAGACCTTTTCGATAAAGAAGGTCAAACAAATGCTTTTGTAAATCAGTCGGATTATTTGAATTTGTAGGATAAACTATTCAAATTATAACGGAGGTTTTACAAATGGAAAACAAAATCACTTACACACAGCAAGGCGACTATCTATTACCCGATTTAGTATTACCCGAACAGCCAAATGTCAAAATTGGAATTTGGGGCAAACGGCATGAACGATTTATCAAACAACATCATAAGCTACGCTATTTAAATCTTTTGACAAGCGGTACACTTGCTGCCTATCTCGCAGATATTGATAGAGGAGCAGCAGAAATGTATGATCGACTTGTTCTACAGTTTGCGAGGCAAGAAGGCATTACTGAACAACTCAAAGCAGATAATCAAATGCTGTGGGTACAGCGAATGAATAATATCCGAAATCGTGCAGCGAAAATCGTCAATTCAGAGTTAATTTATATATAAATACACAGGGCGAAGGTGAATCTATTCATCTTCGCCCAATGATTAATTGTGATTTTATTATTAAATTACCCGTTGTAGTGTAATCAAGACACCACATATTATTTCTATGTATGTATTGTGTTTTTACTCACTTGATTCTTCCGGTGGATTCTCTTTAGCGTATAAATCAAATGCATACACTAATAAAACGGCTTGTTCTTCCAATGTTTTTACTTTTTGCAATTCATTTATTATTAAAGAAGTCGTTTCTGTTTTTTGTTCAAAAGGAAAATCTATAATATAACTTATCCGTTTTAAATTTGGTAAAAGATTTTCTGCAGTTGTTTTAAATCTCTCTTTATCAAATTGAACCCCATTAAACACATTTTGAAATGGCAATCTCTTGTCAATCAACATCCAATACAAAGAAAAAGCTTTTTGTTTAGTTGTAGTAATCAATTCATTTTCAAATACTAAACTCCATAAAAGTTTATAAGCATATAATAATTCTTTCTTTTCTTCATATGTAACCAATAACGCGCTATTGATTGATTCATCGATAAAACTACCGTAAATGTGTTTCATACTTGTAATTTCTTTTTCGGTAAAATATTTGTATTCGCTCTCACTCTTTTTATTGTACTCATAATTCTCACAGATAAATTGAAAATCCTCAATTATATTATTTGATTGACACAATTCCTCGAACAAAACATAACACAAATCAATAATTGTTCCATCCCAATTGTTCATTTTTTCTATATAATTATTCATCACGACTGTCCTCCACCTTTTATGTAATTATTTATTATATTTATATAAGTTTCTTTTGGTAAAGATAAAAATAATGTAAGCAAAGTGAAAATTTCATTTGCTTTATTATCAGGAAAAATAACTCCTGAAAAAATTAACGCCTGAACTACAACTAATAAGATAATAATTATTACGATAATAATTATTATTGTATAATACCTTCTGTTATGATTAGTATTAAGAAATACTAAAACTAATAAATCAATAGTTGCAACTAAAAGTCCTAGAAAACAAATAGTATTAATCCATGAAACGCTTGTATCATTCAAAAAAAAGCGAACAACTAATAACGTAAGCAAAAAAAAAGCAACAAATAACTTATAATAATACTTCAATTTCATAGCCAATACACCTTAACATTTTGGGGAGAAATAATATTATATTTTCCTATGATTCCAATATACATATTATTAAACACATAACTAATGAATTTATTAATTTCATTAATAATAGATTCTTCATCCGAATATAAATAAATTCTTAAGCTTTTTTTTTCAACAGAAATGCTTAAACGTTTCTTTTTATCAAGTAAATTTGTGCATCTGTTTTTACTGCCAAAATAATAATTTGAGCGCAATAATATTTCATGATAATCCACACTTTGGGGAAGAATAACAGTTATTATCATCTATTACCCTCACTTTCAGAGGAAAACATATCAATTATTGTTTTTGCCATACCTTTCTTTGATTGAGAATTAATTTTATTAGAATAAGTAGAAAAATCATCAACAAATTTTTCAGCTTCAACAATAAGTTCAACTTTTTCTTTGTCGATATTGTCTTGTGTGAAGTTTGAAAACAATTCCTCAACTAGTTCTATTTTTTTCTTTTTAAACCCTAGATCTTTAATTTTTTCAATTAATTGTTTTCTATTATTCGAATCATTATAGACAAATAAAATCAGATTATTCTTTTTATTTGAGAGTTCACTACATTCTTGCTCTAATTGATCAACTTGATGTAATAATTCAAGTTTTCTTTGCTCTTTTACTTCTATTTCATTATCATACTTATTAATTTCCTCAATTAGTATTCCCACTTATTCCCCTCCTAACCATACAAAAGGAGTAAATTGTTAAATCTAATCGCAAAAATTCAATTTTCTTCTATCATTACAATTGTATCATATAATATCTGTCAAATAAACTGGTATTTATGCAGAAAAAAACATAGAGTTTTTGTGAGTTATTCACAGCTTTTCTGACACTTTATTGTGAACAATTCTATATTAACAATAACAATACCATGTTTTATGCAATTAAGTGCTAGCACCTTAAATAATTATATCAAACAATGGAAGAAAGCAATCCTTTGAAAATCAGGATTTTGTGAAACTCTCATTTCAATATCAATCATCTTTTTCTGCCATTCTTCATCTTTTTGGATCTCCTGATTCTGCTGTAAGTCCCAGAAGGTACGCAATCCATAAGTTTGTTGCAGAACAAGCCCGCTGCACCAATTTGTAATATCGCTATTATCATAGTAATTGATTGTACCGAACTGTTGAGCGTTGCTGTTTTGACCGTTAAGGAGATTATTTGCTTCATCAAAGTTGTTGAGCAAGACAACCATCTGCATTACTCTGCCACTGCGATTATGTTTTACGATTGAAAGCTTGCCGTTTTTCTTCAGCAGTTGATGGAACTCATTGACGATTATCTCTCTGTCCTCAGCGTATTCCAAAACATTATGACAGAAGATATAATCAAACGAATCGCTTGGCAACTTTTTTAATTCGTCCGTGCTTCCGACAATTTGCCGATAGCCGTTCTTATTCACTTGTTGAGCGAGCATATCCTCAGAAGGTTCAATAGCAGTTACCTGATTATCAGCGGCGAAATGATCAGCGGTAATTCCTGTGCCGCTTCCGAAGTCAAGGATTGATTCCCCTTTCAATTCTCCGATTTGCTGCCAGATGATTTCCTTTGCGAGTCTTTCCCAAGCGGGTAATTGGTTCAGCATATTAAACTCCAATCAGCGTATAAATATCTGTTCCCGTTTTCTTATCAAAATAGTCTTTCAAATCAAGGAACGCTCTCCATTTCGGGATAGTCAAATTATTAAAGCCTCTGCGCATAACCACATCAACAAGACGCTTTTCGATATAGGTCGCTCCGTCAGGCAGAGCGAGAGCGTCGCAGAGTTGAATCAGCTTATCGTAATCGTCGCATTCAATGTTTTCAATAAAGGATTTGATAAAACCTATTTCCTCTGCTGTGCAGTCATTCTGTCCGTTATAGGAAAGAATATCTTTATACGGAAATGAATGTGTCAGACAAATTCGGGCGCAATCATCATAGCCGTGAGAGGTCATAAAATGGTAGCCGTCAATAATATGCCTCATATCCGTTACACCCTTACGTCTTCCAATATCGTGTAATAAGCCGAATACATAGGCGGTATCGGCGTCAAGATTGTCACAACGTTCCGCAATAGCTTTTGCACAAATAGCGGCGATTTTGCTGTGATCAATCCAAGCACCGGGGTTATGCTGCTCTGCTTCATTTAACAGTTCTTCTGCTACAAGGATTGTTGGTGTTTTCATAAGCTAATCCTTTTCATAATATACAATCGTCATTTTGTCGTTAATCTGTTCGGTTTTGCCTGTTTGGTGATAACCGAGCTTTTCGTACAGATAGCAATTGCCTTTTTCCTGCAAGATAGTGTCGAGCTTCCAATTTTGCTCTCCGTGAATACGCTCCGCTTCGTATATAGCTTTCTGTGCGTAGCCTATATTTCTGAATTCGGGCATTATGAAAATCGGTGATATTCTTTTTCGCTTTTTACCATCCTTAAAATCAACAACACGAATTACACCGACTTTCACATTATCTGCCATTATAAAGTAATATGTAGTTTCAGGTTGGTTGAAGCGGAACAGTATATCCTCGTATTTCTCCGTGGCGGGACTGGTTTCTGTATCTTGATACTTAGCATATAACTTAGCAAAAGCATCTTTTTGCATTTGCAGGATAGTATCTAAATCATCAAATCTCGCTTCAATAAGCTTTATGTCCATTTCATTCCTCATAACCATTGTATAAATCCTGTTTTATCTGTACAGTTGAAGCTTGCTCGTTTATAGAAATTAAGGGTGCTTTCGCTTTTAGAGCCTGTGAGCAGCATCATTTTATAGCAATCAACTTTTACTGCCAAATCTTTTGCGTAATTCAAGCAGGCAGTTGCATAACCCTTTCCTCTGTAATCAGTGTGTGTTACAACATTTTCTATAAAAGCATACGGACGGACATTTCTTGTCAGATTAGGGATAATCACGCATACGCAGGACGAAACGAGCTTACCGTCAACTTCACAAACGATGATATGATGATTCTCGTCGTTGAAAATATCCGCCCAAGTGTTATGCAAATGCTCGCTGTCCTCAGGCACACCAAGCTCATGTAAATGTGTATATAATTCGAGCAAATCGCTTAATTCATTTTCTTTGATTTCTCTTATAATCATTTTTTATTATCCTCATTACTAACAACGCCCTCTATCATTCCCGTAACGACCTCATTCAGCCTTGCGGCGTTATCTGAGGTAATAACCGGCTTGCCTATTTGTGCTTCAATATTTTTCCTTGCGTCGCCGGCAATTTTTCCGCCGCTCTGTGCTACCTCTCTGTTTTCCTGCAAACCATAAGGATTTTGTGTTTTAGTCAGTTCAGTGGTAGTCGCTTCGGCGAGCATATTCAGCGCAAGTTCAAGCGTGCTCATATTGTCACGCAGATTTTCCTTTTTCAAGCCTTTGAGATTTTTATACTGGCGTGTCGTCATACCCGACCACGCTTTGGTAACTTCATCTGTCAGGATAGCATACTCCTGACCTTTCTCAACACCGTGAGTCTGCCATTGATCGGTCAACTCCTTGCGTGCACGAATGGTTTGCAAACGCTGATTTATCCAGTCGGCAGGATAGCCTTTCTTGGCATAGGTTTCCAATGCTCTCTCTATCGTCAGTTCGGGATCGATTATTTCTTCTATGCGTTCTCTTCCAACCTGTGCGAGCCACATCTTGAAAGGCTCAGCCTTCTTGGATGGAATCGACTGAATAATGCGGAGGATTCCTTCTGTATCAGCCGCGTTGATTTTTCTATTTTTGCCATCAGCCGTCATCATCCGAACAGGGGTACAAATTGTACCCCACTTGGAATTTAGTTCAGGATCACGGCTTCTCATTTTCTTTATGTATTGTTTGACGTCCTTGCTTTCGGATAAAATCTCAACTACGTCGGAAACTGAAAAATACCATTCTTCTTTTGCTTCATCCCACGCCGTTCTTATAGGCTGATTTTCAAATCTTTTAATATTTTCCATTGAAGCCCCTCCCGACAATAACTACTTAGCATATTATCTTATAATAATTTTACCATGAAACCGTCATATTAGCAACCGCATTTTACAGGTCTTAGGGTGTCCCTAAAAAGCGTGATTTTACCAGTAGGAGTAAAAACGCACTGCTTGTAAAGTCGTGACATCAACTCGTCGTCGCAATATGTCGAACGATTTTAATTGACAACTAAACTGTCACCATTTATAATAATAACTATACACAGAACGTACACTCACAACTGAATAATCCATG
>CAJOFK010000027.1 GCA_905234015.1 uncultured Ruminococcus sp. | reverse complement strand
TTTATCCTAAAAATTCCAAAAGCTCTTTTAATTTATTTTCCGCTGTTTTTCTGCCGGTTTGGTAGACTTGCTCGAGTACGTTTTCATCGTGCTCAATTCGTTTAATCGGGAGCTTTTCCTCGGGGCAGATTATGAACGCGCTGCCGAGCTTTTCCTGCTCAAAAATGAATTCACGCGTTTTGTTATAAACCTTGTACCGCCTCTCAATCGTCTTAATCGTGTCGGGATATTTCCTCAGCGACAGCTTCATAAGCCCTAACGCTGAGGGCTTTTCTTTTTTATAATCGCGGGGCTGAGTAAGTACGACTACGTTTTTATTAAAGCCCTTATTCATCATAAACTCCAGCGGAATCGAATCGCTTATACCGCCGTCGAGAAGCGTGAAGCCGCCGACTTTAACGGGCTTTGATACAAGCGGCATTGACGCCGAAGCCCTGAACCATTCGTACAGCTCGTCGTCGGCTTTTTCGCAGAGATGATATACGGGGCGGCCGGAAATAACGTCCGTGCAGACTATGTAAAATTCTACTTTAGAATTATCAAACGCCTTAACATCGAATTTATCGAGCTCATTCGGGATAGTGTGATAACAGAACTCGGCTCCGTACATATCGCCGGTTTTAATAAGCGAGCGCACGCTGCAGTAGCGCTTGTCCCTGCAAAAGCGCTTGTTGTATCTTACGGCTCGTCCGATTTGATTTGACTTATAATTGCAGCCGAACGCCGCGCCTGCCGATACGCCGATACAGCCGTCGAGCTTTATTTTATTTTCCATAAGGACGTCGAGCACTCCCGCGGTAAACATTCCGCGCATAGCTCCGCCCTCGAGAACCAAGCCTTTTTTCATATTAAATGCCTTTCTGCCGGGATTGGTATTATTCTTTTAAAGAATTAAATTTCTATTATACAATGGTCGAACGCGTTGATTACCGTGGTGTCGCCGCGCTTCGTTTTCTGAGGGATAGAGGCGCCGTAATTCCTGTGGATATGTCCGTGGAAAAACAGCTTCGGATGGTATTTATCAATAAGCTTGTTAAAACATTCGAAACCGCGGTGCGCCTGAGTATCGAGGTCGTTAAGGTGGCGTGCCGGCGCGTGAGTTACGAGGATATCAATTCCGCGGTTGATAAACAGCTTCGGGAACAGCTTTTTTATCCTGCGGTTCATCTGCCTTTCCGTAAACATATACTTGCCGTTGCGGTAGCGGTGAGAGCCGCCGAAGCCGGCGATTCTCAGCCCCTTGAATTTATAAATTGTGTCCTCAATGCAGATGCAGCCCTCGGGCTCGCGCTTGAAATGCTCGTCGTGATTTCCGTAAACATATAAAAGCGGACATTTCGCCATAGTTACGAGAAATTCAAGGTAGCTTACCTTTAAATCACCGCAGGCTATTATGAGGTCGATTCCGTCAAGCCGCCCGGGCTTATAAAATTCGTAATAGTATTCCGATTCAACGTCGGAAACCGCGAGTATTCTCATTTTTCGTCACCGTCCTCATCGTCAACGGCGCTGTCCTGAGACTGCTCAATACCCGCCATATCTACCGTAGCCTTGCCCATCGGGCTGAGCTCGTCGTAGCGGGGGATAGTACCGGCAACATTTTCTACAAGATAGTCCATGCTTATAATCTGGTCGAGCGTTAAGGACTTTTGATCTTCGCCGATTTTCTCGCCGTCCTGCGTGATAAGCGGAGTTAAAAACGGAATACAGAGGTCGTGCTTTATGCTTTCTTTAAGCAAATCGCAAAAACGCTTTGAGGCTTCGGATAGGTTCTGAGAATATACTATATCGACTACTCCGGCGGACATTCCCCAGAAGTAGTTAAGCGCCTTGCTGCTGCTTTCGTACTCGGATTTAAGGCTGTTGTTAAGTCCGCGCCTTAAAATTTCTTCGTAATAAACTCCCCAGTTCCACACGGGATTCGCGAGCAATTCAAGTATATCTCCGCGTACATAAGAGAGGCCGAAGCTGTGACGGTCGTCCTCTAAAAAGCGCGCCGTATCCTGAGATGAGATTATATGAATATCCTGCTCCTCAAGCGATTTTGCGGCGTTCTTAGCGCCTTTGACCGCCGACCATTCGAGGTAGACCTTGGCTCTCGGGTTAGTCATCTGCGCGCCGATTGCGAAGGCGTTAATCGCCGCAATCTGACCGTATATCGGGTAGTCGCAGACGTAACCGAGCTTTCCGCTTTCAGTAAGCGAGCCCGCGAGCGCTCCGAGGATAAATTTAGCCTCGTACATACGGGTGTAGTAGGTTCTTATATATCGGTGGGATTTATTTAAGGAGCAGTTCATTATTACGATTTCCGGGTGCTCAACCGCGGCTCTGAGGCTTACCTGAAGCAGTCTCGGGGTGGTGGTGAAGATGACCTTGCTGCCGTCGGCTATTGCCTGCTTGATAGCCTTCATCGGGTCGTCCATAGCGTTCGGATACGCCTTGGTTTCAATCTTTCCGTCGAATACGCGCTGAACGTGCCGCCTGCCTTTTTCGTGCTCGTGAACCCAGCCCGAGCCCTCGGGAGTGCCGTCGTAAATAAACGCAACTTTAAGCACCGAGGGGATTATCTGAGGCAGTACCTTTGAGAGCACGCCGGGCTTCTTTTCCTCTGAGGGGTCGGATTTGATTTCGATAGGCTCCTCGTCCTGCTGGAGAGAAACATCCTCCCAGATTTTCGATAGATTCTTCTTTATATCGGCGGTATCGGTTTTCATAAGCTCCGGATATCCGTAGACCTTAATATAACTGAGCATGGCGTCGCCGACGGTAGACTGGAGCCGGTCGCCGCCTTTAGAAATATACGCCTGCTTAAAATAATGATAAACAGCCGCGAACTGCTTCTGCTCGTCCTCGCTCCATTCCTCGTCAGCTTCCTTCCCGAGTACCTTCTGAAGCTCGGAATAGCTGCCCTTTTTACTGAACTCGATAAAATTAATCTTACTCAGCTTATAAAAGGCGACAAATTCGTAGTACAGCTCAACCTCAAGGTCGTCGGTCTTTTCGGGAAGAATACGGATAACGTTGCCGACTATAGTATCGGCATTGAAGAATTTAAGTACGCTGACGCGCTTGTTTCCCTCCAGGACGTAGAAGCGGTTCATATATTCGTACGCCTTAATCGGGTCGCGTATTCCCTCGGTTTCGTGAGCCTCGCAGAGCCGTTTCCACTTTTCGGCGAACTCGGTATCCTCGTCGAGAATCGGCATAAAATTCGCGGCGAAGGCGTTTGAGCGGCCTTTCGTTTTTGTGCCGACGATAAAGTCCGCGGGAATCTGAACGAGTCCGAGGTCTATTCCGGTTGATACGCTCTCCCCGAGGAGGAAGTCGTCAAGCACCGGAAGAAAAGGCGATTTGCCTTTAAATACGCAGGCGCGGTATTCTTTTTGAGCAAGTTTAAGAGCTTCTTTATAATTAGCGTCACTCATAGTAATTACTCCCTGAAGTCATATATTATAATTATATATCATCCTGCTTTTAATGTCTACAAAAACCTGATTATTTATCAATTAAAAAAACTATTATTTATAAACAAAATTTTTTGAAAAATATGTAAAAAGTATTGAAAATAATTTTTTGCTGAAGTATAATGAATAAGCGTGAAAAAGAATCTTTCAAGGAAGGTAGCGCCTATGAATAATCTTGTAAAAAAGAAATGTAAAGCGTTCTTAAAAAACTATTCCGTACTTGCTAAGGGCGAGGGACTCGGAAATATCGATATGCTTCTCGCGGAGGCGGGACTTTGCGTCGCTATGAATCAGACTCCGGATTTAAGGCGTTTTGAGGAATGCCGCAAAATATACAGAGAAAACGCGGGCAGATTCTCCCGCTTTAACGGTAATTCGCTTTATGTTCTTATCACGCGCTTAACTCATTGTGACGACCCTGTCGCGTATGTAAAAAGGCTGGCGGAAATCCGTACCGCGCTCGGCGGAAGAGTAAGCAACGAAACGCTCGTTGACGTAGCGATTATTATCGCGGACAGCGTTGACGAGACGGAAACCGACGAGTGCATTGAGCGCACATTTGAGATTTACGAAAAGATGATGGGCTCTAAAAAATGGACGGCAGATGAAAACTCGATGCCTTTCGCGGCGCTTACCGCGGTATCCGGACGTGACGTTAACGAGGTGCTTGCCGAGGGCGAGCGCTGCCGCGATATACTTACGGAAAATGATTTCAGCAGCGAGGAAATCTGTCTTTTCCTCGGAAGAGTTCTCGCGCTTTTTGACGGAAATGCCGAGGATAAGTGCAAGAAGGTTTTTGATATCTGCGAGGGCTTAAAGGACGCAAGGCATATGTATTTCCCGGGTTACAGATACGCTATGCTCGGAATGCTCGCGGGGCTTGAGGCCGGCGCGGATGAAATCGTAGAGCTGATAGCCGAGGCTGACGACGCGCTCGAGGGGCATAAGCCCTTTAAAGGCTTCCTCGGAATGGGTATTGAAGCTCGCAGAATGTACGCGGCTCAGATGGCTCAGCTCGCTCTGAGAGAAACGGAAATCAAGAATACGGATGCTGATTCGGATACCGATCTGGTAGTACCGCAGATTACTTTCCTCTATGTAATTCTTTACACAAATCTGTTTATGCATCTTTAATATACGGTTGAATTATTGCCTGCTCAAAGCTGTTTTGAGCAGGCTTTTTTTGTTATTATGTCTAATTCCTCTTGTTTTATTATGTCAAAAACAACTATAAAAACAGCTCTTGATTATTATTTTAATTCATATTTTACCATAATATCTAATTATGAGTAATTTGCTTGAATTTTCGGCTGAATATTGTATAATATAAGAGGCTATGCTTATGTTAAAATAGGCGTATTGCGAGATTAAAAGGCCGCTTGAATAAGCCCGCTTAAAGGCGGTCCCGGATATGCTTACGGTTGCGGGCGGAAAGGCTTTTGATTGATATGAAAGGTATTATTTTAGCGGGCGGTTCAGGCACAAGACTTTATCCGCTCACAAAGGTTACATCAAAACAGCTTTTACCTATTTACGATAAGCCTATGATTTACTATCCGATGTCCGTGCTTATGAACGCCGGCATCCGTGATATTCTTATTATTTCAACGCCGCAGGATACTCCGAGATTTAAAGAACTCCTCGGCAGCGGCAACCAGTTCGGAGTTAATCTTTCGTATGAGGTTCAGCCCTCTCCCGACGGACTGGCTCAGGCGTTTATTATCGGCGCCGAATTTATCGGAACTGACAGCGTCGCGATGGTGCTCGGCGATAATATCTTTGCGGGTCACGGCTTGAAAAAGCGCCTTAAGCAGGCGGTTGCGAATGCCGAAAGCGGCAAGGGCGCAACTGTTTTCGGTTATTATGTAGACGACCCCGAGCGCTTCGGTATTGTTGAGTTTGACGAGAACGGAAAGGCTGTTTCGATTGAGGAAAAGCCCTTGGCTCCCAAAAGCAACTACTGCGTTACCGGTCTTTATTTCTACGACAATAACGTAGTTAAATACGCAAAGGATCTTAAGCCCTCAAAAAGAGGCGAGCTCGAGATTACCGACTTGAATAAAATTTACCTCGAAAAAGGCGCGCTCAACGTTGAGCTTCTCGGTCAGGGCTTTACCTGGCTTGATACCGGAACTCACGAGAGCCTTGTTGAGGCTACTAATTTCGTAAAGACGGTTGAAAACCATCAGCACAGAAAGGTAGCCTGCCTTGAGGAGATTGCTTACCTCAACGGATGGATTTCAAAGGATGAGATTCTCGCCGTTTACGAGGAATTAAAGAAGAACCAGTACGGACAGTATCTTAAGGATGTTGTCGACGGAAAATATCTTGATGTACTGCATTAAAAGAAAGGTTAGGATATTATGACTGTTATTGTTACGGGCGGAGCAGGATTTATAGGCTCTAATTTTGTATTTCATATGTTAAAGCAACATCCCGATTACAGGATAATTTGTCTTGATAAGCTTACATACGCGGGTAATTTATCAACCCTAAAGCCGGTTATGGATAACCCGAACTTCAGGTTCGTTAAGGCCGATATCTGTGACCGCGAGGCTGTCGATAAGCTTTTTGAGGAGGAAAAGCCCGATATCGTGGTTAACTTCGCGGCTGAAAGCCACGTTGACCGCTCAATCGAGGACCCCGAGATTTTCCTCAGAACCAACATTATCGGTACCGAGGTGCTTATGGACGCGTGCCGTAAGTACGGTATAAAGAGATATCATCAGGTAAGTACGGACGAGGTCTACGGTGATTTACCGCTCGACAGACCCGACCTGTTCTTTACCGAGGATACTCCTATCCACACAAGCTCTCCCTACAGCAGCTCAAAGGCGGGCGCGGATCTGCTGGTTCTCGCTTATTACAGAACCTACGGACTTCCCGTAACTATTTCGAGATGCTCTAATAACTACGGTCCCTATCATTTCCCCGAGAAGCTCATTCCCTTAATGATTGCGAACGCGCTTAACGATAAACCGCTTCCCGTATACGGCGAGGGAATTAACGTGCGCGACTGGCTGTATGTTGAGGATCACTGCCGTGCTATCGACCTCATTATTCACGAAGGCAAGGTAGGCGAGGTTTATAATGTCGGCGGTCATAACGAGATGAAGAATATTGATATCGTAAAGCTTATCTGCAAGGAGCTTGGTAAGCCCGAGAGCCTTATCACTTACGTTACGGACAGAAAAGGCCACGATATGCGTTACGCTATCGACCCGACAAAAATCCATAATGAGCTCGGCTGGCTTCCTGAAACAAAGTTCGCGGACGGTATCAAAAAGACTATAAAATGGTACCTCGAAAACCGCGAATGGTGGGAAGAGATTATCAGCGGCGATTACCGGAATTACTACGAGAAGATGTACGGAAATAAATAATTTTTATTTCTTTATTAGAAAATAAGCGCGTAAGCCTGCCCGGAGGATTTAAGGGTGTAAGGCGGATGCGTAAGGAATATTTGATTCAGGTGATTAGATGAAAGTTCTGGTAACCGGAGTTTGCGGACAGCTCGGATATGACGTTGTGCGCGAGCTTTTAAACAGAGGACACGAGGTTGTCTCAAGCGATATAACCGATAAATACAACGGCATTGGAACTGACGGTGCCGTTGTTCGCGCAGAATACAGGCAGCTTGATATTACCGATAAGAAGGCTGTTTTTGATACAATTGAGGAGATTAAGCCCGAGGCGGTGGTTCACTGCGCCGCGTGGACGGCGGTTGACGCTGCCGAGGACGAGGAAAACCGCGCTAAGGTTTACTCAATAAACGCCGACGGTACGAAAAATATCGCCGAAGCGTGTAAAAAAACCGACAGCAAGCTGATTTATATAAGCACCGACTATGTTTTTAACGGTGAGGGAGAAGAGCCGTGGAAGCCCGATTGTAAGGACTATTCTCCGCTTTGCGTATACGGCGACAGCAAGCTTAAGGGCGAGCTTTATGTTAGCAAAACTCTGAGCAAGTTTTATATCGTCCGTATAGCGTGGGTATTCGGCAAAAACGGCGGCAATTTCATAAAGACAATGCTTAATGTCGGTAAAAAGTACGATACCGTAAGGGTGGTAAACGACCAGATAGGCACCCCGACCTACACCTTTGACCTTTCGGTACTGCTCGCCGATATGTGCGAGAGCGAAAAGTACGGTTACTACCACGCCACTAACGAGGGCGGTTTTATAAGCTGGTATGATTTCACCTGCGAGATTTATAAGCAGGCGGGTTATGATACAAAGGTTATTCCCGTAACTACCGAGGAATACGGATTATCGAAGGCTAAGCGTCCGTTTAACAGCCGCCTTGATAAGAGCAAGCTTAAGGCTAACGGCTTTAAGCCTCTGCCTGAATGGAAGAACGCGCTTTCGAGATATCTTAAGGAGATTCAGAAGAATGGGACAGATTACAGTTGAGAAAAACATTGCCGGAATAGAGGGCCTATGCCTTATAACTCCGGCGGTACACGGCGACAGCCGCGGTTACTTTATGGAGACCTATAACGAGAACGATATGAAGGAAGCCGGAATCGACGTTGTATTCGTTCAGGATAACCAGTCGATGTCGACTAAGGGCGTTTTAAGGGGACTTCATTTTCAGAAAAAGTTCCCGCAGACTAAGCTCGTGCGGGCTATAAAGGGCTCCGTTTTTGATGTTGCCGTCGATTTAAGAGAAGGCAGTAAAACCTTTGGAAAATGGTACGGATGTATTCTATCCGAGGAAAACAAAAAGCAGTTTCTTATTCCTAAGGGCTTCGCTCACGGCTTTCTCGTTTTAACCGATACAGCGGAATTCTGCTATAAGTGCGATGATTTTTATCACGCAAACGACGAGGGCGGTCTCGCGTGGAACGACCCCGATATCGGAATTGAATGGCCGGAGATAGAGGGCGAATACGACGGAACTCCGAGCGCCGCAGGCTACTCGCTTAAGGACGGCACTAAGCTCAATCTCAGCGATAAGGATCAGAAATGGTCGGGAATAAAGGATTATTCAGTAAAATAATGCTATGGATAATAAGATAAAAGTAATGCATATCGCTCAGGCGGCAGGCGGAGTGAGCAGGTATCTTGAAACGATGCTTAAATACTCCGACAGGGAGCGCTTCGAGAATATTCTTGTGTGCTCAAACGACTACAGCCTTTCCGATTTTGAGGGGCTTGTCGACGCTGTTGAGTTCGTTGATATGCAGAGAGAAATCGGTTTTTCCGATTTAAAAACAGCTTTTAAGATTCGCAGGCTTATAAAGAAATACCGCCCTGACGTCGTTTACGCTCATTCGAGCAAGGCGGGCGCTTCGGCAAGGCTCGGGAATCTTTTTATAAAAAATAAGTTGATATACAACCCTCACGGCTGGGCGTTCAATATGAAGGTTTCTTCTAAAAAGAAGAAAATTCTCGCTCTGCTTGAGAGGATAATGGCTCATTTTTCGGATAAGATTGTGTGTATTTCCGAGGCGGAGCGCGGCGACGCTTTAAAACACAAAATCTGTAAGCCCGAAAAGCTGCGTGTTATTTTAAACGGAATCGATATTGACGGATACACCGGTAAAAAAGCTCCCGGAAAAAGCGCCTTAGGTATTCCCGGGGACGCTTACGTCGTCGGAATGGTCGGAAGAATAAGCGAGCAGAAGGCACCCGACGTATTTATAAAAGCGGCAGGTATTATAAAAAAGGAAATACCGAACGCGTAT
Source organism: uncultured Ruminococcus sp. (assembly GCA_905234015.1). Taxonomy (GTDB): domain Bacteria; phylum Bacillota; class Clostridia; order Oscillospirales; family Acutalibacteraceae; genus Ruminococcoides. The sequence continues at coordinate 30,938 of CAJOFK010000027.1, read as the reverse complement.
TTTATAATCGTCGGCGACGGCGAGCAGCGGAATGAAATTGAAGCTCTCGCGAATAAATGCGTAATAGGAAACTCGCTTATGATTACGGGCTGGACGGATAACGCAGCGGATTATGTCGCGGAGTTTGATACGGCTGTGCTTCTGAGCAGATGGGAAGGCTTCGGACTTGTGCTGCCCGAGTATATGGTATCGAAAAAGCCGGTTGTCGCTTGTGCGGTGGACGCAATTCCCGAGATTGTGCGCGACGGTGAAAACGGACTTTTAGTTGAGCCGGATAACCCCGAGGCTGCGGCTGAGGCGGTTTTAAGAGTATACAGGGATAAAAACTTAGCCGAAAGGCTTATCGAAAACGGCTATAAATGCGCGGTAGAAAAATACGACGTTAAGCGCGCAGCCGAAGAAACAAGAAGTCTTATAGAAGAATTGATTTCAAAGTAAAGAGGATTAAAGGATATGGGAAAAATCAGGGTTTTACATTTTGAGCTTGATAAAAATATCGGCGGTATAGAGACGTTTCTTCTCAACCTTTATACTCAGATTGACAGGAATGAGGTTCAGTTTGAGTTCGTAACGGCTGTTGAGAATCCCGCGCTCGGCGACCGTCTTGAAAAGCTCGGCGGTATAATTCACCGGGTTTCTCCCCACAGTAATCCCTTCGCTTATAAAAAGGATATAAGCAAGCTGCTCGAGAATAACTACGACGTAATTCACGTTCATAAAAACTCTGCGGCTAATATTATTCCGCTTGAGCTTGCCGAAAAAAGCGGCGCGAAAAAGATTATTGTTCATTCTCACAACACCGCGCCCAGTATGGGAAAGGCTTCGGTTCTGCTTCACAAAATGAACCGTAAAAAGCTCTGTAAAATTGCTGACTATAAGTTTGCCTGTTCTACGGAAGCCGGAAAGTGGCTGTTCGGCGGGGATGAATTTACTCTTATTAAAAACGGAATTATAACCTCGCGTTTTCTTTATGATGAGAAAATTGCGGCTGAAAAGAGAAAGGAACTAGGCGTTCCGGAAAACGCCGTGCTTTTCGGTCATGTCGGACGTTTTACCGATCAGAAAAACCACACCTTCCTGCTCGATATTTTCAGCGAAATTCTTAAGAAAAAACCTGAAAGTACGCTTCTTTTAGTAGGTGACGGCGAGCATAAAAGCGATTGCGAAAATAAAGCGCGAGCGCTTAAAATAAGCGATAAGGTTATATTCGCCGGAGTGAGGGAGGATATCCCCGATTTGATGAAGGCTATGGACGCGTTTATTATGCCGTCGCTTTATGAGGGACTTCCGATTGTCGGAATTGAGGCTCAGGCGGCGGGACTTCCGCTTTTCCTTTCCGATACCGTATCTCCGGAAACGGAGCTTTGCGGCTCGGTTAAATGGTTCTCTATAAACGACAGCGCGGATGAAATTGCCGATATCATTTTAAGTGAAACCCTTTCTGACACCGATACGCGGATAAAGCGCAATTCGGAAATTGCGAAAAAGGGCTATGATATTAAAACTACGGCAGATTATATTTTAAATTGTTATAAGGAATAAGTATATGGTTTCAGTTGTAATGGCGACCTATAACGGCGAAAAGTATATAATTGAACAGCTCGATTCAATTCGGCTCCAGACTCAGCCGCCCGACGAAGTTATTATGTGCGACGATGTGTCTTCCGACAACACCGTGCAGGTCGTTAAAAGCTATATAGAAGAATACGGCCTTGATAATTGGCAGATAATTGAAAACGAAAAGAACTTAGGCTACTACGATAATTTCTTCAAGACGATATTTATGTCCCGCGGAGATACAATCTACCTCTCCGACCAGGACGACGTATGGGACTTGAATAAGATAAAAACCTTCGAGGCGCTTTATGCCGAGAAGCCCGAAGCGATGATGATACAGTCAAATGTAAAATTCATCGACAGCCTCGGAAGGCCTCTGAGGACTAGAGAGCCTTACCACCTTATTCCCGATACCGGAGAGCTTATTAAGCTTCCCGCTGAGAGTATGTGTAAGCATCAGGGCTCGGGTTATACAATGAGCTTCCGCAGAGAGGTTTCGGATGTTATAGAAAAAAACAGCCTCGATAAGCTGAAGGAAGGCCACCGTTTTCACGACGTGCTTTTAGGTATTGCGGCGATAGCGCTCGGAGACTGCTACCTTGACCAGAGAATTTACGATAAGCACCGTCTCCACGACAGCAACGCCACGCGCCGTTCGGGTACTTCTTCGGTATCCGACAGGACTAAAGCGAAGCAGCTCGAGATAGTTACAAGCAGGGTGCAGGATTTTTCAACAATGCTTAACTACTGCACCGATGATAAACGCGAGATTCTCGAACAGTTCAGAGACGTCGCGCAAAAGAGAAAGGACCTTATCGAGAGATTTTCTCCGCGTAAGTTCTTCAGGGTTGCAGGAGTAAGAAAGTATTACTCCTCAAAGCTCGGCGTATTTACCGATCTTATGTATTCGCTGGGACTCGAAAAACTTCTTCTGTTTATGTATAAGCATATTTAAGGGGCACTGTATGTATCTTTTAACCTTTATAAGCTCGGCATTTCTGCTTTATGTTTCGGGCAAATATAAAAGAAATAAATATTTCAGCGCGTTTATGGTTATCCTTGCTCTTTTGATTCCGAGTATTCTTGCGGGACTGAGAGATTATAATATCGGTTACGACGTGCTTCTTTACGGTAACTACTGGTTTGAGAAGGCGTGCTCCTACGGCTCGATGATAGGATATCTGAATAAAGCGAGAGAGTACAGCGTGGGAATCGGCTACGCCGCGGTAAACTTCTTATCCTCGCGTATTTCGCACGACCCGCATGTGTTCTACTTTAACTACGAGCTTTTGCATATGGTTCTGCTTTACTTCGGACTTAAGCCGTTTAAGGATAAGATAAGTATTCCGTTCGCGTTTCTTGTTTACTACTTTATGTGGTACAACCTGTCGCTTAATATCCTGCGTCAGAGTATGGCTCTTATAATTGTATTTTTCTCATATCAGTTTGTAGTAAATAAAAAGCCTGTATGGTTTGCGCTGTGTATATTTATCGCGATGACCTTCCATAATACGGCGATTATAGGCGTTATACTGTATATCATAAGCTTTTCGCTTCAAAGCCGTGTCGCAAAGCTGTTTAAGCTTATTGTCGTTTTTGCCTCAGGTGTTGTGATTTTATTCTATAAGCAGGTGTTTGAGATACTCGCGAGTATGAGTATCTTCTCAACAAGCCGTTACGGTCACTATATGGAAGATTCTCTCGCCGGCGGACGATATATAAGAATTGTATTCTGGCTTTTCATCGCGGCGCTTGTAATATGGAGAGGAAGGCAGTGCAACCGTATCTGGGATCACAGTAAGGTTATAAACTTCTGGATTATCATTTCGCTTGTGATGTCGCTTGTTATGTTCGTTGCGTCATCTACGGTAATTCGCGCGGCGTACTATTTCGATATTATTGCCGTAATTTCCATCCCGTTTATTACCGAGAATCTCGGAGTAAGAGAAAAAGTGCTCGGTAATAAGATTCAGTATGTTATTACGATAGTTCCGATTATTCTATACTGGTTCCTTACGTTTATTGTGCGTAACGGAGCGCAGACGTTCCCGTATGTATTCTACTTCGCCGCTACGGGTACGAGCAGTTAAATAAGTCCTTGCGTTAAAAGCGCCGCGGACAGAAAGACGGAGGCGGTTTTTTGAGTGAAAATGTAATGATAAGCGTTTTGGTGCCTACCTTTAACCACGAAAAATATATCGCTAAGGCGCTCGACAGTATACTAATGCAGAAAACCCGTTATTCTACGGAGGTTCTCGTAGGCGAGGACGCTTCAACCGACTCGACGAGAGCGGTGCTTAAGGAGTACGAAAAAGCTCATCCGGGAAAGCTAAAGGTTTTTTACCGCGAAACAAATATGTTCCGCTGTGAAATTACGAACGGAGCTGATTTGCGTTTAAGAAGCAGGGGTAAATACCTTATTACTCTCGAGGGCGATGATTTCTGGACGGATGAGAATAAGCTAGAGGAGGAAGTAAGCTTCCTTGAAAGTCACCCCGATTATACGGCGGTTGCGCACAACTGCATTGTTGTTGACGAAAACAACGAGCCTACGGGGGAGAGCTATCCCGAATGTAAGGACGAGCTTTATACGCTCGAACATTTCCTGCGAGGCATTATGCCTGGCCAGCTTACGACTATGCTGTGCCGCAACTTTATGACTCAGGATATTTTCGATAAAACAATTCTTGAGAAAAGACTTTCTCCGGGAGATAAGATAATGTTCTTCGCGCTTGTAAGCTGCGGAAAAATTCATTGTATTCAGAAGCCTATGAGCGCTTACCGCCATATAATCAAAAGCGGTTCAAGCTACAGCGCAAACTATAAATTCGATTTTAAAAAAGATGAGAACTGGTATAAAACCATGCTTGATTTTTCGAGAACACTCTCGAACGAGAAAGCCGAGAAATGTATGGAAGCCTTATACCTCGGTTGCCTTATTCACGGTATGAAGGAAAAACAGCTTACCCGAAAAGAGTACACAGAGTATAAGAAAAATATAAGACATAAGCTAAGCGCGAAAAAGCTTTTTGCTCAGAGAATGTGGAGTATTAAGATTACTAAAAAAGGCAGCGCTAATTAACTAATTGAAGGGATAAAGATGGCAAATAAACAAACGGTAGTTACTAATTTTTTCTGGCGCTTTGCGGAACGCTGCGGAGCACAGATAATACAATTTATCGTTTCTATTGTACTGGCGAGAATACTTGCGCCTAAGGCGTACGGTACTATTGCGCTTGTACTCGTGTTTACGCAGATTCTTCAGGTTTTTGTAGACAGCGGACTCGGCAACGCGCTTATTCAGAAAAAGAACGCCGACGACCTCGATTTCTCCTCGGTATTCTATTTCAATATGGTGTGGTGCCTTGTGCTTTACGCTATTACCTTCTTCTGCGCGCCGCTTATCGCGTCCTTCTACAATGACCCGTCCTTAACGGCTATAGTCAGGGTGCTGTGCCTTATGGTTGTAGTATCGGGGCTGAAAAATGTCCAGCAGGCGTATGTCTCGAGGACGATGCAGTTTAAAAAGTTCTTCTGGGCGACGCTCGGCGGAACGCTCGCGTCTGCCGCGGCGGGAATAATTCTCGCTCTGCTCGGCGCGGGAGTATGGGCTCTTGTAGCGCAGAAGCTCGTAAACCTCACTATTGATACTACGGTGCTGTGGTTTACGGTAAAATGGCGGCCTAAGCTGATGTTCTCGTTTAAGCGGCTTAAGGGGCTGTTCTCGTACGGCTGGAAGCTGCTTGTTTCGTCGCTTATTGATACGGTTTATACGAACCTGCGCCAGCTTATAATAGGTAAGTTTTACTCTAAGTCGGATTTAGCTTACTATAATCAGGGAAACCAGTTCCCTAATATCATAGTTAACAATATCAATATTTCGATTGACAGTGTGCTGCTGCCGACTATGTCGAAGGAGCAGGATGATAAAGAAAAGGTTAAGCTGATGACGCGCCGTTCAATCAGGGTGAGTACGTATATTATGGCTCCGCTGATGATGGGACTTGCGTTTTGCGCGAATACGGTAGTGTCGCTTGTTCTTACCGATAAATGGCTGCCGTGTGTGCCGTTTTTACAGATTTTCTGCGTAACCTATATGTTTTATCCGATTCATACCGCTAACCTAAACGCTATTAAGGCGGTCGGACGAAGTGATTTGTTCTTGATTCTTGAGATTATTAAGAAGGCTGTCGGGCTTGCTATAATGTTCTCAACAATTTGGTTCGGAGTGCTTGTTATGGCGTATGGTATGATTGTTCAGAGTGTATTCAGTCAGATTATCAATTCATGGCCGAATAAAAAATTGCTCGGCTACAGTTACTTTGACCAGATAAGGGATATTCTTCCCGCAATCGGCTTAGCGGTGTTTATGGGCGCCTGTGTATACGGCATAGGATTTATACCGATTCCGCTGGTACTGAGGCTTTTGATTCAGGTAATTCTCGGAGGAGCGATTTATATATTCGGCTCAAAGTTCTTTAAGCTGGAGTCATATGAGTATGTTATGGAAATCGTAAAATCGTTTCTCGTTAAGTTTAAGAAAAAAGGAAAAGTAAAAGAATGAAAAAATTACTCTTGCTCGGCGGCTCGGCTCAGCAGGTTGTCGCTATAGAAACCGCAAAAAAGCTCGGGTACTATACCGTGCTGTGCGATTTTCTTACCGATAATCCCGGGCAGCACGCGGCGGATAAGTTTTACCTCGTCAGCACTACCGATAAGGACGCTGTTTTAGAGGTTGCCTTAAAGGAAAAGGTTGAAGGCGTTCTCGCTTACGCTTCCGACCCTGCGGCTCCTACCGCGGCATATGTCGCAGAAAAAATGGGCTTGCCGACAAATCCCTATGAATCCGTTGACCTGCTTTGCGATAAAAATAAATTTCGTAAGTTTCTTGCCGAAAATGGTTTTTGTACACCGAAGGCGAGGGGCTACTCATCACCCCGCGAGGCTGTAAATGATTTAAGCGGCGGCTGTTTTAAGTTCCCGGTTATCGTAAAACCTGTTGATTCATCGGGAAGTAAGGGCGTCAGCCGTATCGATAGTTGTGCCGATGCAGCGGATAAAATAAAATCGGCGTTTGATTTCTCAAGGAAAAAGGAAATTATTATTGAGGAGTTTGTTGAAAAATACGGATATCAGATTGCGGGCGACGGACTGTCCGTTGACGGAAAGCTGGTTTTCAGGTGCTTTGCAAACGACCATTTCAACCCGAAGTGCGTTAACCCGTTCGTTCCGATAGCCGCAAGCTTCCCGTACAATATGCCCGATGAAATTCACGATAAAATCCATTTTGAGATTCAGCGTCTGCTCACGGCGCTTGATATGAAAACGACGGCGTATAATTTTGATATAAGAATTGATAAGGATTTCAACGTTTATTTAATGGAGGTTGCTCCGCGTGACGGCGGAAATTATATTCCTCAGATTATTCGTTACGCGACGGGAATAGACTTGGTTGAGTATTCCGTAAGGGCCGCCGCGGGCGAAAAGCTTGATTGCGAGATGGTTAAGCCTGACGGCTTCTATGCGTATTACGCCGTGCACAGCCTTAAGGACGGAATCCTTAAGGAGATTGAGATTACCGACGAGGGTAAAAGTCATATTGTTGAGAATCATATTCTTAACAAGCCGGGCGACAGAATCAAGGCGTTCACCGGCGCGAATACAACCCTCGGAGTTTTGATAATGAGGTTTGACTCAATGGAGCAGATGCTCGATATGATGGATAACTCGGAGAAGTGGATTAACGTTATTCTGGAGTAAGTTATGAGAGAAATAGGCGGATATATTGAGCTTGAACATTTTCACGGAAATATGCTGCACGAGGGCGCGCTCGCGCTTAACTGCGGGCGAAACTGCCTTGCGTACCTTATTAAAGCTAAGAAGATAAAAAAGATTTTTATTCCGTATTTTCTTTGCGATTCTGTTATAAACGTATGCAGGCGCGAAAATGTTGAGGTTGAAATGTATCATATCGGGGAGGATTTTCTTCCCGTGGATTTGAATATCGGCGGCGACTGGCTGTATCTCGTAAACTATTACGGCCGGCTTGATAACGATACAATAAAAGCGTTTAAAGAGAAGTACAAAAGAGTTATCGTCGATAACGCGCAGGCGTATTTTCAGATGCCCGTTGAGGGAGTGGATACGCTTTATACCTGCCGTAAATTTTTCGGCGTAACGGACGGCGCGTTTCTTTATACCGACGCCGTTTCGGATATAAAGCCCGGGCTTGACGAAAGCTATAAGCGGATGAATTTTCTGCTCGGAAGATTCGAGCGCACCGCGTCCGAGTTCTACGGAGAATACGCCGATAACAACAGGCTTTTTAAGAATGAGCCCGTTAAAAAAATGTCCCTGCTTACCGAAAACCTTTTAAGAGGGATAGATTATGATTTCGTTAAAAAAAGACGTACCGAAAATTTTAAGTATCTTCATAACGCCTTAAAGGGTATTAATAAGCTGAGCTTAAAGCTTCCCGAGGGAGCGTTTATGTATCCGCTGTACGTCGATAACGGAAGAAAACTTAGAAAACAGCTTCAGGAAATTAAGATATATATTCCGACGTTGTGGCCGTATGTTTTTGAAAGCTGCGGCGAGGACGATACGGAGTACGGTATGGCGTCGGATATTCTGCCGATTCCGACAGACCAGCGTTATACCGCGGACGATATGGAGTATATCGTCAATAAAATCAGGAATTTTACGGAGTAAGGAGTAATTATGAACGATTTGAAGGGTAAGAGGCTTCTGCTTTTAGGCGGCGTTCAGCCTGCCTGCGAGATTGTAAAGGAAGCTCAAAAAATGGGGGTTACGGTTCTCGTTACCGATTATCTCGCCGATTCACCCGCGAAGAAGCTTGCCGACAAGAGCTTTATGGTTAACGCTATGGACGTTGACGCTGTTGTGAAGCTCTGTAAGGACGAGCAGGCAGACGGACTTATAACAGGATATGTAGACTCGCTGCTGCCGTACGCGGAGGAAATCTGCCGTAAGTCAAATCTCAGCTTCTGGGGTAATGCTGAGAATATTGATATGAGTATCAATAAGGATAAGTTTAAACTTGCGTGCGAGAAATCCGGACTTCCGGTGGTGCCGTGGAAAAAGGTTAACCGCGATAATTTTAAGGATATAAGCGATATAAAGTTTCCTGTAGTTATTAAGCCTGTTGATAACAGCGGCTCAAGAGGAGTTTTTAAGTGCTATAACAGCGGTGATTACGAGAGCCTGTGTGAAAAAGCTTTTACTTTCTCAAAGTGCGGCGAGCTTCTTATCGAGAGGCTTATGAACGCCCATAATGAGTTCAGCGCTTATTATATGATAGACGGCGGTGAAGCCGTGCTCACCGGTATGGGTGACCGCTACGTTAATATTATCGACGACTCAATCGCTCCGGTCGGACAGGGAATGTATCTTCCTTCCGCAAGACTTAAGGAATGGACTCAGAAGGTGAATCCCTCCGTGGTTAAATTCTTCGCCGATAATAATATGAACAACGGTTTTGTGTTCGTTCAGGGCTTTTACGAGGACGGCGGATTCTATATTCATGAAATAGGTTATCGTTTAAACGGCGGTTTCTCATATAAGCTTATCGAGAGCTTTTCAGGTTATAACCAAGTTCGTGAGCTTATCCGCTTTTCGCTTACGGGCTCAATGGATAAAAACGAGCTTAAAAAGAGCAACCCGTTCTTTGACGGAAGCTCGTTTATACTTACGCTTGCGCTTAAGCCCGGTATAATCGGCTCAATAAACGGAGTTGATAAGGCTTCTGAAATTGACGGTGTAGTTGAGTTCTGTCAGCTTAAAAAAGCAGGGGACAAGCTTATGTCAAAGGGCACAACCGCTCAGGTTTTCGCGTATGTACTGATTGCCTGCGAAAATATTCAGGCTTTGAAAAAAACGATTACCGCGGTTGAAAACGCGGTTGAAATACTTGATACAGACGGCAATAATATGCTGTGGGATCCTATAGACCCGAAGCGTATTAAGTGCTGACACGGAGGGGAATATGGAATTACTTTACTTAAACGAAGAAGATATGATAAAAGCGGGCGTCCGCGATATGAAGAGCTGTATGGACTCTATGGAGGATGTGTTCGTACTGCTTAATAAGCAGGATTACCGGATGGGCGGCGAGGACGCTAACGAGCACGGTATACGAGTTGCTTTCCCTAAGGAGAGCAATGTTGAGGGGATGCCTACTCATAAGCCCGATTACAGGTTTATGGCTATGCCCGCGTATCTCGGAGGACGTTTCCATTCCTTCGGAATTAAGACTTACGGCTCAAATCCCGATAATAAGGATAAGGGACTCCCGCGTTCAATTCTTATGATGTCGCTGCTTGACGCCGATACCGGCGCACCGGTTTCGTATATGTCCGCTAATATTTTAAGCGCGATGAGAACCGGAGCCGTTTCCGGAGTAGGTGCGAGGTACCTTGCGAAAAAGGACACGAAAACAGTTTCGATTATCGGCCCCGGAGTTATGAGCCGATATACCTTAAAGAGCTTTGTTGAGGCTTGCCCCGGTATTGATACAGTTAAGATTAAGGGCAGGAGCGAACGCGGCGTTAAAGGCTTTATTGAATACTGCCGTGCTGAATTTGAAAATATAAAAAATTACGTTGTATGCGATAGTATAGAGGACGCGTGCAGGGACTCGGATATAGTGTTCTACGGCACTACCAACGCGGAAAAATTCGAGGACAATCCCCGCGTTAAGCGCGAGTGGCTTAAAAACGGCGCGCTCGTAATCAGCGCTTCGGCGCTTCTTGTCGATACTGAGTTTCTTTCTTTACCGGAGGTTAAGCTCGTATCCGATAATTACAGGATGTACGACGGCTGGGGTACGGGTAATCCTCTCCCGACTCAGAAGAACGTATCAACACTTCTCGGAATGGGATTTTATGATGCCGTTACCGAGGGGAAGATTAAGCGTGAGGATATAACCGATTTGGGCGAGATTATCTGCCGGGAAAAAACCGGACGCGACAGCGATGATCAGATTATTCTTTACGCGGTAGGAGGAATGCCGATTGAGGACGTTGCCTGGGGCTTTGATGTTTATAACAACGCTAAAAAGGGCAACATCGGTACAACCTTAAAGCTCTGGGACAGCTCAGCGCTTTAAGCCCTTAGGTAATCTTTCCGCTATGCGGTTTGGGTAATTTATGGAGGTAATATGAAGGAACAAAAATTTAAAAGAGTATTAAACGCCGGCGACGTACTTGTTACGGCGTTCGGAGCGATGATCGGCTGGGGCTGGGTTGTTTCCACCGGCGAGTGGATAAGCAACGCAGGCGCAATCGGAACGGCACTCGGATTCGTTATCGGCGGAATAATGATTTATTTCGTCGGAATGACTTACGCGGAGCTTACGACTGCTATGCCGAAATGCGGCGGCGAGCATGTTTTCAGCTACAGAGCTATGGGTCCCGCGGGCTCGTTTGTTTGTACATGGGCGATTATTTTAAGCTATATCGGAGTAGTGTGCTTTGAGGCGTGCTCTCTGCCGACTATTATTTCGTATATTTTTCCCGATTTTCTTCAGGGATACTTATATACGATTGCGGGCTTTGACGTTTACGCTTCGTGGCTCGCTGTTGCGGTAGCCTTCGCGGCGTTTATAACCTTTATTAATATTCGCGGAGTTAAATCCGCGGCAATCTTACAGACGATTCTTACCTTTGTTATCGCCGGAGTGGGAATACTCCTCGTTGCGGTATCTGCTCTCAGGGGTTCGCCCTCGAACCTTATGAGTCAGGGTATAATCGGCGAAAACGGCGGCGATATCCTTAAGAATATTATGTCGGTTGCGGTTATCGCTCCGTTCTTTATGATGGGCTTTGACGTTATTCCTCAGGCTGCTGAGGAGATTAACGTTCCGCTTAAAAAGCTCGGAAGAATTCTTATTCTCAGTATTGTGCTCGCGGTAGCGTTCTACGCGCTTGTTGTACTGGCGGTAGGCTACGCGATGAGCGCCTCGGAGGTTAAGGCTTCCGCCGAGGCTTCGGGACTTGTTACCGCCGAGGCTATGGCTAAGGTGTTCTCAAGCGATATTATGGCTAAGGTGCTTATTATCGGCGGACTTTGCGGTATTGTTACGAGCTGGAACTCCTTCCTTATCGGAGGAAGCCGCGCGCTGTTCTCTATGGCGGAGGCGTATATGATTCCTCATAAGTTCTCGAAGCTTCATAAAAAGCATAAAACCCCCGTGAACGCTCTGCTTCTTATCGGCGGACTTTCGGCAATTTCTCCGCTTTTCGGCAGAAAAATGCTTATCTGGGTTTCCGATTCGGCGAGCTTTGCGTGCTGTATTGCTTACTGTATGGTGGCGATATCCTTCCTGATTATAAGAAAAAAATTCCCCGATATGCCGAGACCTTATAAGATAAAAAGATACAGGATTATCGGTATAGCAGCGGTGCTTTTGTCGATGTTTATAGTAGTGATGTTTTTAATCCCCGGCAGCGGCGCCTCTCTTACAACGGAAGAATGGATAATTGCGGGCGGATGGGCGCTTATAGGCGTTGTGTTCGCGGTATTCTGTAAGCTAAAGTATAAAGATAAATTCGGAAGAATTACGGAGGTTGAATAAACCTTATTCACTTTATAAGAAACTGCGTTCCTTATAAAGCACAAAAACTTGTATCGCCCGCTCAGCTGCGCCCTGCGTGCGCACGAGCGACGGATATACGAAAGCTTCGCACTTAGGTGTTACGCTTTCTTGTAAAGGAGAACCTTTTATGGCAATTATGGTAACACGTTCGTCAATGCCCGAATTTGACGAATATATCGAAGAAATACGTTCTATATGGGATAACCACTGGCTCACCAATATGGGGCCTAAGCATAAGGAGTTTCAGGCGGTGCTTAAGGATTATCTCGGCGTAGAGAAGCTCGACCTTTTTACCAACGGTCATATGGCGATTGAGCTTACCCTGCAGGCGATGAATCTTCAGGGCGAGGTTATCACCACGCCGTTTACCTTTGCGTCCACAACTCACGCTATCGTCAGAAACGGGCTTGAGCCTGTTTTCTGCGATATCGACCCGTATAATTACACGATGGACGTTGAAAAGCTTGAGAGTCTTATCACCGATAAGACCTGCGCGATACTCCCTGTGCACGTTTACGGAAATGTGTGCAACATCGAGGAGATTGACAGAATAGCTGAAAAGTATAATCTTAAGGTTATCTACGACGCGGCTCATACCTTCGGCGAAACTTATAAGGGAAAGGGTATAGGCACTTACGGAGACGCCTCCTGCTTCAGCTTCCACGCCACAAAGGTTTTTAACAGCATTGAGGGCGGAGCAGTGTCCTTTAAGAGTGAAAGGCTCGGAAAGGTGCTTTACAACCTTAAAAACTTCGGTATTCACGGTCCCGAGGAGGTAAGCGCGGTAGGAGCTAACGCTAAAATGAACGAGTTCTGCGCCGCTATGGGACTTTGCAACCTGCGCCATCTTGACGAGGAAATCGAAAAGCGCAGAAGGGTTGTCGAGCGTTATACCGAGCGCCTTGAAAAAACCGCGGGTATCCAGCTCAACTCAGTTCAGCCCGACGTAAAGCCTAATTACGCTTATTTCCCGGCTGTATTTGAGGAAAAGGAATTCGGCTCAACCCGAAACGAGGTTTACTCAAAGCTTGCCGAAAACGATATAATCGCAAGAAAATATTTCTATCCGCTTACTAATACATTCTCTGCGTTTAACGGAAAGTACGACGTTTTTAAAACTCCTGCGGCGCTTCATGTCGCTAAGAGAGTTCTGACCTTGCCGCTGTACGCGGATTTACCGCTTGAGGATGTCGACAGGATTTGCGATGTGATTTTAAGCTGTAAAAAATGATAACGAAAAGAGGCTGACCGAAAAAAAGGTCAGCCTCAGCTAAATTCGCTGCCAAGCTAAATTCCTGTCGGAGCTAAATGCGCCTGCGGCGCGCTGAAGCGAATTTAATTTAGCTTTTCGGAAACCCGAAAAATTTAGCTGTTTTGCAAGAAACAATTTAGCTGTCGCTTTGCGACAATTTCGCTTATATTCTAAAATTGTATTGCTAAGGAGTGGCTTTTTTCTCTTTTGAGTTTTGAGCCACTCCTATTCATTTACTGTATACGGTATCATTCTTCGTCCGGAAAAAGACTGTCGTGAATATCGCAGTAAACTGTAGTCAGCTCGTCGAGCAGCTTAGCCGCGAGCGACATTTTATCCATAGTCTTTTCTTCGGGGAATACCGAGAAGAACATCGACGAAATCAGCGCGAGAGTGTTGGCGCAGTGAATAGCCGGCGCGGCGATCCCGTAGCCGCTTCTCAGCGAAAGCTGCTTTTTGCCGTCCTGAGCGCCGAGACGTCCGAAGGTTCCCTGCGGTGAGGCATGGACTGTCTGATTTGCAACGGTGTAGTTCTCCTTCCATACGTCGGCGTCGATATCGCAGTGCTTTAAGATATCGCCGAAGGTGACGTGCCGTTTGTTTTCGGGAAAAACTCCGCTCTCCATAGCCCAGTCGTAGCGGTCCTCGGATTCGGAAGCCTCGATAAACTTCTCGGCAACCGCCTCGCCGAACTTATGAATAAACGAAACTATGACGAAGAGCTCGTACATCGAACGCCACCTCGCGAACGCTCCGTCGGAAAATCCGTTCTTAACGAGCGTAAGTATTTCGAGATACTGCTGAGCGGCGCGTGTATAAAGTCTGCTTAAGGCGGTATATGTATTCACCTTGTTCTCGGTTATATCCTCGGTAAGCGAGCTTACATATTTTGAGTAGTCCGAACCTGCGCGGGAGATAAGTATATAAAAGCCCTCGGAAAGCTCAAACGCGGGAGCCCAGTTTTCGCCGAAGTATTCGGAAAAGCTGCGCTCGTCGGCGCGCATTTTCGCAATACCCGTAAGCAAATTCTGAACCTGAACGTCCGAAAGCCCTGCCGAGTAAAAGTGTTTTGAAATTCCCTCATTCTGATTATTGCTCATAAAATCATAACCTTTCGGTTCTATTCTATTTTATATAGGAGCAGTTGTCAAGCGCGGTTTTAATACCTTGCGTCTATAAAATGCCTAAGCGCGGTTTTGCAGTCCAGTCCCATAGCGCAGAGCTTGTCTAAGGTGTTTATGCTAACTCCTACGGTGTTCTCGCTGTTTTTACAGTCCTTTTTGCGGGTGTCCCACGGGCAGGCGCAGGCTTTAAGGTAAGGGTATTTTTTACTGCTGTTCGTATAACCTTTTGATACCTTAAAGTAGGGGATTGAGGCAGCCTTGCCTTTATAGGAGATGCACTCGTCGCCGGTTTTTTTAACTGTATTTTCTATTATAGAATAATAATCCTTTCCCTTTTTAAACTTTTTTATAAAGTCGGACTTTTTTATCATATCGTTTTTATCGAATGCACCTGCTTTATAATTCGAATTTAGAATTAAAACCAGTGCCTTAAGCGTTTCCCTGCAGTAATGCTTCCTGAAATTATTAGCCGCCGTGCGGGTGATAATCTCGGCTTGTGTAAGATTTTTCGGTTTTTCCTCCGGGAATTTTATGCTTTTAAGGTTTGAAAAAAGCGGTACTGCCGCCATTATAGCAAGTATTACCAAAAGCGCCGTTATTTTTTTCTTCATATTCTCACTCTAATCCTCAGCTTTTTTATTTTATTTCTTGACATAAGGGACGGTTTGTCTTAAAATATATTATGTTCGCTTTACATAATATATGAAAGAAAGCAGTGTAAAATATGAAATCTAAATTATGTTGGATATCTTTTATCCCGCTTGCTTTGGCGGCAGTGGCGGTAAAGGTTATGCAGATTTATTCGGTGGGTTTCAGCGCTGACGATAATTTTGCGTCTTATATAGTTGTGGGGCTTGTGCTCGCGATGTTCGCCGTAAATATCGTTTTTGTCGCGATAGATAAGAAAACCTCACCGGTGTATATTCTTTCAAAGAATATTCCTGCCGCGGTATTCGCAGTGATATCGGCGGCAATGATTGCGTCTAAATCGGCGCTGACGCTGATTCTTGCGCTTCAGAACGGAAGCAGCGACCTGTTTACTCTCGCTATGACCGTATTCGGAATGCTGACGTCGATTTGTATGGTTATAATTGCCCTTGCGCATTTGCAGGGAAGAAACTTCCTGCCGAGAATGGGCGCGCTTTTCCTTACTATGCCGGTTTGGGGCGGCTTGATTCTTATCAACGAATTCTTGAATAACCGCACAATGTCGATTTACTCGATAAATCCGCTCAGGCTTTTCTGCTACGCCTTCGCGATGATTTTCCTGTTTAAGCTCGGTATGGTAATAGCTACGGTTAAGGGTAAAAATCCCGTTAAGTCGCTGTTTTTATACGGCTTCCCGCTTGCGGCTATCGGTATCGCTTCCGGAGTTTATAACATCTTCTCGATTATTTATAACGGTCTCGATTATTCCGAAAACGTTATTTCCTTCGCGTTCTTCGCTATGGGACTTTATATCGTTTTCTTCAACCTTGAGATTTCGAAAAAGAACTATTCCTCAGATGAGCAGCTCTTAAAGTACGACCTTGACGATTTCGACGAGGAGCAGAGAGTTTACGGAGCGTTCCAGGATAATACCGTTGTTGCTCCCGAGGAGCAGACCGGCGATTACGATTACGATTATTCGTACGGCTCGGTTGAGTCCGAGAACTACGTTACCGCCGCTGACGAGGAATATACCGAGGACTATGACTACGAGTACGGCTACGGCGATAAAAGCGACGCCGAGGATCTTGTTGTCGCTCCCGAGGCTGAGGGCGATGACGACGCTATTCTTGTTGAAAAGGATAAGGTCGAGAACTTTGAGGAGGGCGTTGTGGCTTCTAACGAGGAAGCCCGAGAGTTCCACGCCGACGCTCCCGTAAGCGACGTAGATATGGAAAAAATCGATAAATTAATTGAAGATATAAATAGTTAAAAAAGTGTATTGACATTTTAAAAATTCAGTATTATACTTATCCTAAGCTTTGATGAGGACACGATAAGAGAATGTGCTTTTCAAGAGAGCGCGCGGTCGGTGCAAGCGCGTAAAAGCAGTCTTTTGTTACCGCCTCTGAGCTCCGTGCAGGAAATGGCGCGGCGGGCAGCTCCGTTAAAGGCAGTTGAGGGTTTTATACCGAAGTTGGGTGGAACCGCGATGTGAAAGCTATCGCCCCAATATTCCTTAAAGGAATATTGGGGCTTTCTATTTTAAAGCAAGGAGTAATCACTATGGTAAATGTTGAATTAAAAGGCGGAGTTGTTAATCAGTACGAGGAGAATATTACTCCCGCCGAGATTGCGAAATCAATCGGAATGGGACTTTATAAGTCCGTATGCGCCGCTAAAATTGACGGCGAGGTATGCGACCTCAGAACTCCCGTAACCAAGGACTGTAAGGTTGAGCTTCTCACCTTTGACGACGTAAACGGTAAAAAGGCGTTCTGGCATACAGCCTCTCATGTTCTCGCTCAGGCGGTTAAGCGCCTTTATCCCGGGGCTAAGCTCGCTATAGGTCCCGCTGTAGATTCAGGCTTCTATTATGATTTTGATGTTGAAAAACCGTTTTCTTCTGAGGACCTTGATAAAATTACCGCCGAGATGAAGAAGATTGTAAAGTCTAAAATCGCGCTCGAGAAATTTGAGCTCGAACCCGACGAGGCGGTTAAGCTCTTAGAGGATATGAACGAGCCGTATAAGGTTGAGCTCTGCAGGGAGCACAGCGATAAGGGTGAGAAAATCAGCTTCTATAAGCAGGACGATTTCACCGATCTCTGCGCAGGCCCTCACCTTATGGACGTAAGCGCAATTAAGGCGATAGCCTTAACCGCTACAACAGGCGCTTACTGGCGCGGCGACGCTAAAAACGCTCAGCTGTGCCGTGTATACGGCGTAGCTTTCCCGAAGGCTTCAATGCTCGAGGAGCACCTCACAATGATGGAGGAGGCTAAAAAGCGCGACCATAATAAGCTCGGTCGTGAGCTTGAGCTCTTTACTACAAGCGAGGTTATCGGCCAGGGGCTCCCGATTCTTCTTCCGAAGGGCGCGAGAGTTATTCAGCTTCTCCAGCGTTTTGTTGAGGATGAGGAGCAGAAGCGCGGCTGGCTTTTAACTAAAACTCCGTTTATGGCTAAGTCCGATTTATATAAAATCAGCGGCCACTGGGGCCATTATAAGGAGGGTATGTTCGTACTCGGCGACGAGGAAAAGGACGACGAGGTATTTGCGCTTCGTCCGATGACCTGTCCGTTCCAGTATCAGGCTTACCTCAACCGTCAGCGCTCCTACCGTGATTTACCGCTGAGATATAACGAGACCTCAACGCTTTTCCGCAACGAGGCTTCGGGTGAAATGCACGGACTTATCCGTGTACGTCAGTTCACAATCTCCGAGGGACACCTTATGTGTACCCCCGAGCAGCTTGAGGACGAGTTCAAAAACTGTCTTGAGCTTGCTATCTTTATGCTGAAGACTGTCGGACTCTACGAGGACGTAAGTTATCGCTTCTCCCAGTGGGATCCCGATGACAGGGAAAAATATATCGGAACTGAGGAAGAGTGGAATACTATTCAGAATATGATGGGAAGAATTCTTGACCATCTCGAGGTTCCTTACGAAATCGGTATCGGCGAGGCGGCGTTCTACGGACCTAAGCTCGATATTCAGATAAAGAATGTTTACGGTAAGGAAGATACCCTTATTACAATTCAGATTGACGGTATGATAGCCGAGAAATTCGGTATGGAATATGTTGATAAGGACGGTAAAAAGAAGAATCCTTATATCATCCACCGTACCTCCATTGGCTGCTACGAGAGAACCTTAGCGCTTCTTATCGAGAAGTACGCGGGCGCGTTCCCGATGTGGCTTGCTCCGACTCAGGTTAAGATTTTACCGATTGCCGACCGTCACTTCGATTACGCTTACGATATTAAAAAGGCTTTAGAGGCTGAGGGTATGCGCGTTGAAATCGACGACCGAAGCGAGAAAATCGGTTATAAAATCCGTGAGGCTCAGCTTCAGAAGGTTCCCTATATGTTCGTAGTCGGCGATAAGGATATCGAAAACAACGCCGTATCAGTCCGCCACAGAAAGGACGGAGACCTAGGCTCAATGCCGCTTTCCGACTTTATTGCTATGGCGAAGAAAGAAATTGAAACTAAGGAGATAAAATAATCCTATGTATAAACGTTCCCATTACAGCAGGGGCAGGAGAGGTATGACCTTTAAGTTCAAGCCTCCTAAAAAAAGGAAATATAAAAGCGCGGTTTATCCGAAATCCTCGGGCGGCTTAGGTTCGTCTAATCTGAAGCTCAATCTGCTTAGGATTCTCGTAGCCGTTCTGATTGTCGGAATTGTCGCCGGCGGAATTATTACCGGAGTGCATTTCTTTATAAACAGCTCCGTAAGGGAAAATTCCTCCTCCTTTACCGTGGAAGAAGAAAATCACGACGATGAGCTTCTCCGAGTTGTAAATAAAACTACGCCCCTTGAAAAAACCTACGTGCCTGATTTAGTAGATAAGGGCACCTATAAGCTCAACCCCTTAGCGGAAAAGAGCCTCGATAAACTGCTTGCTGCCGCTGAGAAAGAAGGTATAAGCCTTTACGTTAAGTACGCCTACGTCAGCTACGACGAGCAGAAAAAGCTCTACGAAGCCGAGTATAAGCGCTATATAAAAGAAGAAGGACTCTCCGAGGTTAAGGCTCAGGCTAAAACCAACCTTATTATTCCGCAGGCGGGCAGAAGCGAGTTCCAGACCGGACTTATGGTGAGCTTCAGAAGTAAGGAAAAGGGCAAGTTCAAAAACTCTAAGGCGTCGGCTTGGCTCGATAAGAACGCTAAGGACTACGGCTTTGTGCTCCGTTATCCTGACGATAAGGAGGACGTAACCTCGATGAACGCTAATTTTAAGTCCTACCGATATGTCGGTGAGGAAAACGCCGAGGTTATGCAGAGCCTTAATATGTGCCTTAACGAATACAGCTATTATGTTGAAAGCAGAAAATAACCCGAAAGCCGCCTGAAATTATCTGCCGTAAATAAGAAAAGCATTGAAAAAAGAAAAAAATAAGAGAAAAAGACTTGCATTTTGCAGGAAACTATAGTATAATTCTACTGTTGCAATGAATTATATCCCGAATGAGGTGAATAAAATGAAAAATGGAATCCATCCCAAGTATGAGCAGACTACTATCAGATGCGCTTGCGGTAACGTAATCGAGACCGGTTCAACTAAGAAGGACATCCGTGTTGAAGTTTGTTCAAAATGTCATCCGTTCTTTACCGGAAAGCAGAAGTTAGTTGATACAGGCGGACGTGTTGACAGATTTAAAAAGCGTTTCAATATGGAATAATATTGACTTGATTAAAAAGACAAGAAAAGACAAAAGACGGCACGGACTGCCGTCTTTTTTTCTCTACATAATATGCAAGGCGATTTATAGTTCTCATATAGAATTATAAGCGCGGCATTTCTACAGAGAATCAATTTATATTGTCTGCTCAGTTGCGCATTTAACGCGCACGAGCAATGACTGAAAAAGCTGTGCACGATGTGCGTACGCTTTTTGCTGCCGTCTTTTTTTCTCTACTTTGTATGTGAGATGATTCATAATTCTGATATAGAATTATAAAAGCGGCGTTTCTACAGAGAATCAATTTATATTGTCTGCTCAGTTGCGCGTTTAACGCGCACGAGCAATGACTGAAAAAGCTGTGCACGATGTGCGTACGCTTTTTGCTGCCGTCTTTTTTTCTCTACTTTGTATGTGAGATGATTTATAATTCTGATATAGAATTATAAATGCGGCGTTTTTACATGGAAATGATTTATTAAACCGAGTTGTTATTATGAGTGACAGTTATAAAACGATAAAAACCTCCTCGAGTGATGAGTTCGTTGAAAAGCGTTCGCGGTTTATCGGCTACGCTAAGCCTGTTAAAACCGAGGAAGAGGCTCAGGAGTTCATAAATAAAATAAAAAAAGAGCATTGGGACGCGCGCCATAACTGCTACGCCTATGTGCTCAGGGAGGGCGGCGTTAAGCGCTACAGCGACGACGGCGAGCCTCAGGGTACTGCCGGCGTGCCTATGCTTGATGTGCTTACTAAATCCGGAGTATGCGACGCTGTTGTGGTTGTAACGAGATACTTCGGCGGAGTTCTGCTCGGCACCGGAGGTTTGGTGCGCGCGTATTCTCAGGGCGCTAAAATTGCTCTCGAGGCCTCGGGAATAGTGACTATGAGCGTTTGCGCCGAGTGCGAAATATGCTGTTCGTATGAGCGGTACGGTAAGCTTAATACCCTCGTTTTAAACGGCGGGGGAGTTGTTGACGATACCGTCTTTGCCGATACCGTAAAGCTTGCTTTTCATATTCCGCTTGATTTGCTCGAAGCGCTTAAAAAGAATGTGCTTGACGCTACCAGCGGCGATACGGAAATTGATGTAAAGGGTGAAAAGTACTGCGAAATCGGCGAATAAAGTATTATTTTAAAAATTTTTAGGAATTTTTATTTTTTATTCGTACTTATTAATGTAGGATTCGGGGATTAGGCCGGGGCGCAGGTTTTGCGTTCGCTTTTTAATCCTGACTCTTTTAATAAATTGAAAACAGGAGGTGAGTTTATGCCGTTGCCGGACGGATTCTTACAGGAGTTGAAGCTTCGTAACGATATGACCGAGGTTGCTTCATCCTATGTAAGCCTTAAACGCCGTGGCAGAAATATGGTCGGGCTTTGTCCCTTCCACGGCGAAAAAACTCCCTCTTTTAATATTTATACGGAAAACGGCTCGTTTTACTGCTTCGGCTGCGGAGTAGGCGGCGACGTAATTACCTTCATTATGAAGATTGAAAACCTCGATTATATCGATGCGGTAAAGTTTTTAGCTCAGCGCGCCGGACTCGATATGCCGGAGGAAAGCTTCGACGACTCTATGAGCGCTTTAAGAAAGCGGATTTTTGAGGCTAACCGCGAAGCGGCGAGGTTTTTCCACAGTCAGCTCAACAGTAAAGCGGGCGCAGTCGGTCTCGATTATTTTCACAGGCGGGCGCTTTCTCAGCGGACAATCCGCCACTTCGGGCTCGGATATGCCGACGCGAGCCGTGACTCGCTCGTTAAGCACCTTAAATCGCTCGGCTTTAAAAACAGTGAAATTGTAAGCGCAAACCTCGCTTACCAGAATAAAAACGGAAGTATTTCCGACCGCTTTTACGACAGGGTGATGTTCCCGATAATCGACTTGCGCGGCAATGTAATCGCCTTCGGCGGACGTATTCTTACCGACGCTAAGCCTAAGTACCTAAATACCTCCGACACCCCCGTGTTTAAAAAGAGCGCGAATCTCTTTTCCCTTAATAACGCGAAAAACTCCGGGGAGAGAACGCTGATACTCTGCGAGGGTTATATGGACGTTATAGCGCTTAATCAGGCGGGCTTTACTAACGCCGTAGCTACTCTCGGAACGGCGCTCACTCAGGAGCAGGCGCTTCTTATGAAGCGGTATGCAGATGAGGTAATTATCTGCTACGACTCCGATGATGCCGGTCAGAAGGCTACCGCGAGAGCAATAGGCTTTTTGAGAAATGCGGGGCTGTTAATTAAGGTTATCACCATTCCCGAGGGTAAGGATCCCGATGAATTTCTCAGAAACAAGGGTGAAAACGCTCACAACGCCTTTAAAAACGTAATTGAGTCGAGCGGAAACGATATCGAGTACCGTTTAGGTAAATTAAAAGGCAGGTATAATCTTGAAATTCCCGAGGGTAAGGTCGGGTATCTCAACGAGGTTGTAGGTATACTCGCGACTCTCGACAACGAGATTGAGCAGGATGTTTACGTTTCTAAAATCTCTAAGGAAATCGGAGTTTCGCCCGACGCGGTAAAACATCAGCTTAAAAAAGCCGGCAGGAAACGAAACCGCGAAAGAAGCCGCGATGAGTTCAGGGCTATGCGCACGAAGCTCAGCGGCAGGGAAGATAAGATAAATTCTGACCGCTATAAAAAGCCCCGCGCGGCTATAGCCGAGGAAGGCATATTAGCTTATTTATTAAAAAATCAGGACAAGCTTTCCGACGTTCTCTCAATGATTGACGAAAGCGAGTTTCAGACCGATTTTAACCGTAAACTGTTCGTATATTTCTCTAACAGAATTAAAAATGGTGAGGACGCCTTAAGTTCCGTTTCGGGGGATTTCACTCCCGATGAGACGGCTAAGATATATCAGATAGCAAATTCCGAATTTTCGCGGATGGCTAACGAAAAAACCTTAGCTGAGAATGTTAATGTACTTAAGGAAGAATATTATAATCAAAAAACCTCGGATATGGACAGCGCGTCTATCGAGGATATTCAGGAACAACTCAGACGACTTAAGGAAAACCGTCAGTAATAAAGCAGTATATGAAAGGATTGATGGCTTATGGCAGCAAATGAAAAGAAAAGTATAATAAAGGAATTAACCGAGCTCGGTAAGTCTAAGGGTAATCTTACCAACGACGAAATTATCGAGGCGCTCGGTGAAATCGAGTTTAAGCCCGAGGAGCTTGAAAAGCTTTACGACTCCTTAGAGCAGCAGGGAATCGAGATTATCGAGGATATCGAGAATATCGATTTTGAGAAGCTTGCCGAGGAGGAGGCTAAGAAGGAGGACGGAAAATCCGACTCCGGCGAAGCTATTTCGATTGACGACCCCGTTAAGGTTTACCTTAAGGAAATCGGACGCGTACCGCTTCTTACTCCCGAGGAGGAAATCGAGCTTGCCATAAAAATCGCCGAGGGTGATATCTACGCTAAAAAGCGCCTTTCCGAGGCTAACTTACGTCTTGTTGTAAGTATCGCTAAGCGTTATCTCGGACGCGGAATGCAGTTTCTTGATTTAATTCAGGAGGGTAACCTCGGACTTATTAAGGCGGTTGAAAAGTTCGACTATACAAAGGGCTTTAAGTTCTCTACATACGCTACATGGTGGATTCGCCAGGCTATCACCCGTGCTATCGCCGACCAGGCAAGAACAATCCGTATTCCCGTACATATGGTGGAAACAATCAACAAGGTTAAAAAGGTAAGCACTCAGATTCTCCACGAAAAAGGCCACGAGCCCTCCTCCGAGGAAATTGCCGAAAAGCTCGATATCTCTGTTGATAAGGTAAGAGAAATCGTTCGTGTAGCTCAGGAGCCTGTATCTCTTGAAACTCCTATCGGTGAGGAGGAGGACAGCCACCTCGGAGATTTTATCCCCGACAGCGATACTCCCGCGCCTGCCGACGAGGCTTCCCACGCGCTCTTAAAGGAGCAGCTCGAGGAGGTTCTCGCTACTCTTACTCCGCGTGAGGCTAAGGTGTTAAGACTGCGCTTCGGACTTGAGGACGGAAAGAGCCGTACCCTCGAGGAGGTCGGAAGCGAGTTTAAGGTTACCCGTGAGCGTATACGTCAGATTGAGGCTAAGGCTCTGCGCAAGCTGCGCCATCCCTCAAGAAGCAAAAAGCTCAAGGACTACCTTGACTAAATTGAAAATTGAGAATGAATGACGTGCAGTCAGCTTGATATTACTTCTCAATTTCATTCACGACATAACTAATTAAGCACCTAACGGTTGGTTGCCGTTAGGTGCTTTAATTATCCATTATTATTTTTCAATTTCTAAATATATAACCTTGTTCCCGGGTAAAGGATATTCGGGTTGCACATTCCGTTTTTCTTGGCGATACTTTCGACCGTTGTGCCGAATCTCATGGCAATTGACCAGAGCGTGTCCCCGGGACGCGTAATATAAATATATCCGTTTTTATCCTCGTCGTCTACGGGCACGAGGATTTTTTGACCTACATATATCATATCGGGATTGGGGATGTTATTTACCTGGAGTATTTTCTCGACCGTAGTCCCGAAGAAATTAGCTATTCCGAATAAGGTGTTGCCCTTGCGGACGGTGTATGTTACTGTTTCCATTTTTCTCCTCCGTTTGAATTTACTCGATACATATTATGTAGTTGTCCTCATTTTGTGACGGTATTTAACGTGGAAAAAATTCTATAGTGAATATGCACTAAAAACAGCCTGTATTTTCTACGTTGAGAAATTAAGCACTTGAACAATAATTCTAAATCAGAAATATATATTGTCATTAATTTGTTAAAATATTAAAGATAATATGAATTATAATCGGGATAATAATATGACATTAAAACGTGTATTTTCTTTACTGTTAATATTGATAATTTGTTCGGTCGGAATGTGTATTTCTCCGTCTGTTTCAGCCGCTAAGGATTACGAGGCTTACGCGAAAAAGCTCGATAAAACCGTCTTCAGCGGCGAGCTCGGAGCAATTTACAGCAAGAGAGTAACCATATTCCGCGTATGGGCGCCTTCTGCGCGCGCGGTAAGGGTTAAGTTTTACCGTTCCTGTACTGCTAAAAAGTACGTTAAAATCACTCCGATGACTAAAAATAAACGCACCGGAATATGGGCGGTTCACGTTGCGGGTGATTTAAAGAATATCTACTATACCTTCGTTATTACGAGGGGCAATAAATCCTACGAAACCTCCGATATTTACGCTAAGGCATGCGGAGTGAACGGAAAGCGCAGTATGGTTGTTGATTTGGCTTCGACCAATCCTGAAGGCTGGGAAAACGACAGGCATATAAGCGTTGATAAACAGACCGACGCGAGAATATGGGAGGTTCAGATAAGCGATTTTTCATCCTCCGAATCGAGCGGTGTTTCAAAAAGCAACCGCGGAAAGTATCTCGCCTTTACCGAGACGGGCACTACGGTTGATTCCGTTTCCTCAAACGAGCCGACCTGCGTCGACTACCTTAAAAGGCTCGGCGTGAATTACGTCCAGATTAACCCGTTTTATGATTTCGGCTCAATAGACGAGACCGATAAAAGCGGCAAGGATTCCGTATATAACTGGGGCTATGACCCGGTTAACTACAACTGCCCCGAGGGCTCCTACAGCTCAAATCCGTATAAGGGCGCGGTTCGTATCAAGGAATGTAAAAAGATGATTCAGGCGCTCCATAAAGCCGGCATAGGCGTTATTATGGACGTTGTGTATAATCATACTCAGAAATGGAAGGATTCTCCTTTTAACCTCACCGTTCCCAACTACTACTACCGCAGAAATTCCGACGGCAGTTATTCGAACGGCTCGGGCTGCGGAAACGATACCGCGAGCGAGCGTAAGATGTTTAGGAAGTTTATGGTTGATTCCGTAACCTACTGGGCGAAGGAATATCATATCGACGGCTTCCGCTTCGACCTTATGGGGCTTCACGACGTCGGTACAATGAATAAAATAAGAGCGTCTCTCGATAAGCTCGAGGGCGGCGAAAAGCTTATTATGTACGGCGAGGCTTGGAATCTCAATACCTCCGCCGACAGCGGCACCGTGCTCGCGACTCAGGATAACGTCGCTAAGCTGGATTTAAGAATCGGCGCGTTTGACGATATGTACCGCGATGCCATTAAGGGCAGCACAGCCGGTACCGATACGGGCTTTATTCAGTCCGGAAATAATAAATCCAACCTTAAAACAGGTATTATAGCTCAGTCGGACAGCACGATGGGCTGGGCTAAGGCTCCGTCTCAATGCGTAACCTACGCCTCCTGCCACGATAACCTCACCCTGTGGGATAAGCTCGTTAAATCGGTAAAGGGTTCAAAGGCAGAGTACCGTAAACGCTATGAGGACTTAACGGCGATGAATAAGCTTGCCGCCGCGGTAACCTTTACATCTCAGGGCATAAGCTTTATCCTCGCGGGAGAGGAGCTTTGCCGCAGTAAGGACGGCGACGAAAACAGCTATAAGTCCGGAGTTAAGCGCAATAAGATTAACTGGGAGGATGTTTATACCTTCGGCGACGTCTCCGATTACTACAAGGGACTTATGGAAATAAGAAAGAACATCCCCGGCTTTACCGACGCTTCCGTAAGCACGGCAGACCGGATAAGATTTCTTGATAATATGCCCGGCGACGTACTGGCGTACACCTTCAGGGACGTTAAATACAAGAGGGTAGTGGTGCTGTTTAACAGCGGCGATAAGGCTCAGAACGTCAGCTTCGGCGGAAGCTACGTTCAGCTGTGCAGCGATAAGACCGCCGGTATGGAAAAGCTCGGTTACGTCAGCTCGGGAATGAACCTCCCCGCCAAGTCAGCCGCGATACTGGTCGATAAGGACGCCTACGAAAGCATTTCCCCGAAGGTTGAAAACGGAAAGGTTATGGTGCGCTATCACTGCAATAACGAAGTGTTTATGAGCTACGTTATAAACGGTGAAAAGGGCAGCGCCTACGAGGTTCAGCCGCTTAACCGCGTGCTTATGAATTATAATATCAAGAAATCAGACGGCAAATCCGGCAAGTTTAATTCGGAGCTTCGTTACTGCGATTTCTATTGCGAGAAATACGACGGCTCGTATTCGAGCGTTACCTTTAACTTTATTGATGACTCAACCGAGAAGAATATAACCGATACTCTCGTTATGACTAACCGCAAGGGACAGCCCTACCGCACTATGGATATCCCCGCCGTTGACGGCTACAGCCTTAATCTCGAAAGGCTCCCGAAAAACGGCTGCGGCGTATTCTCGGATAAGGATAAGACGGTGAACTACCGCTATATTAAAAAGACCGCCGACGATACCGCCTGCCGTATCAACATAATCTATATGGCGGACGACGGTAAGATTCTTTCTACCGATTCACAGACCGGCGATAACGGAACGCCCTATCAGACCGAAAATATTGAGTTTGAGAACTATAAGCTCTCAAAAATTCCCGATAACAATACGGGAGAGTTTTCGGCGGCGGAGCAGACCGTGCTGTATATATACACTCCCTCGGGATTTTCGGGAACGCTTTTAATAGCCGTACCGGTTATACTCGCGCTGGCGGCGGCGCTCGGAGTGCTGTATTATAAACGCAGGAAAAAGGCTCTTATGCAGAGCTTGGATATTTCATAAATTATGCCTGTTAAAAAGGCTTAAAGGAGGAATTTTTATGGCAAAAAAGATTTTGTCAATCGTACTCTGCGCTGTATTAATAGCGTCATCAGTTGTAATGGCAAGCGCGGCAACGGCTAAGTCCGCCTCGGGCGATACCGCCTACTCAAATGCCGCCCGTCAGCTCGATAACGACTACGGCTACAACGGAAATGACCTCGGCGCTAATTACACCAAGGAGTCCACAACCTTTAAGGTATGGGCGCCTACAGCTTCAAAAATTACCTTGAACCGCTTCGCCACCGGCTCCGACGCCGAAAAGGGCGCGCAGGATTTAGGTAAGACCGAGCTTGAAAAGGAACTCAAAACCCCCGGCGACGAGTCTACCTTTACGGGCATCTGGAAGGCTACGGTTGAAGGCAATCTGGTTAATACCTACTACACCTACACAATCACCGCCAAAAACGTAACCGGCAGCAAAGAAACTACTAAAGAAACCGCTGACGTTTATTCTATCGCAACCGGCGTAAACGGAAAGCGTTCAATGGTATGCGACCTTTCAAAGACCAACCCCGACGGCTGGGATAAGGACGTTCACGTTGTTCAGGACAGAAGCACTCAGTCATCCGTATGGGAAATTCACGTTAAGGACTTCTCCTTTGACGAGAATTCGGGCGTTTCCGACGCAAACCGCGGTAAGTTCCTCGGCTTCACCGAAACAGGTACAACCCTTAAGAACGAGGGCAAGGTTGCAACCTGCGTTGACTATCTTAAGGACTTAGGCGTAACAGCCGTTCAGATTAACCCTTTCTATGACTTTGGTTCAATCGACGAGGCCGCGGCAAGCAGCGGCGCGTTCAACTGGGGCTATGACCCGGTTAACTACAACGTTCCCGAGGGCTCCTATTCCTCTAACCCCTACGACGGAAACGTTCGTATCAAGGAATGTAAGGCTATGATTCAGGCGCTCCATAATGCAGGTATTTCCGTAATTATGGACGTTGTTTACAACCATACCTTCTCAACCGACTCCTGCTTTGAGTATACGGTTCCTAACTATTACTATCATATGAAGGCTGACGGCGGCTTCTCTAACGGCTCCGGCTGCGGAAACGAGACTGCCTCCGATAATCTTATGTACAGAAATTATATGATTCAGTCCTGCCTCTACTGGGTTAACGAGTACCATATCGACGGCTTCCGTTTTGACCTTATGGGACTTCATGACTGTGAGACAATGAACCTCATCCGCGAGGAAATGGATAAGGTTGACTCGAAGCTCACAATCTGGGGCGAAGGCTGGACAGGCGGCTCCGCTAACTTCCCGTCAACAACCTGCTCCGGAACTCCTGTTAAGCAGGCTATTCAGTCTAACGCTTCCGCGTTAAACGAGAGAGTTGCTTTCTTTAACGACGGAATCCGCGACGGTATCAAGGGCGGCGTATTCCAGAAGACAAACACAGGCTGGGTTCAGGGCACAAAGGGCTCCTATCAGAGCGTAACCTACGGTATTCTTGCTAATACAAAGAGCGGGAACTGGCACGCTAAGCAGCCTTCGCAGTGCGTAACCTACGCTTCCTGCCACGATAATCAGACATTATGGGACAGACTCGCTGATTCTCAGAATCTCACCGATTACTTCCGTAAGCGTCATCCTCTTCTCGTAGCCGAGAGTAAGCTCACCGGCGGTATCCTCGCTATGAGCCAGGGCGTGTTCTTCACACTCGCCGGCGAGGAAATGGGACGTTCCAAGGATAACGACGCTAACAGCTATAAGTCATCTCCCGACCTTAATAAGATTGACTGGTCGCTCGCTAAGTCGAATGCCGATATCGTTTCCTACTATAAGGGACTGCTCGATATCCGTAAGCATTTCTCGCCGCTTACAGACGATACGAACGAATCTCAGAACGGATACCTCATTTACTCCGGTAAGGACGCAAGCTATACTTATTCCGCTGTTTGGACTAATTCAACCGAGGGTGAATGGAATAAGCTCGCGGTACTTATGAATACCGATTCAAAGGAAGCCACAATTACTCTCAATGAGATTGGCGGAAATAAGGACTGGGTTGTAATTGCCGACGATAAGCAGGCAGGCGTTAAGAAGCTCAGAGAAAGCGGCAGTGAGTTTAAGCTTCCCGCAAAGTCGATGATAGTTGCCGTTGATAAGGCAAGCTTTGATAAGGTTGCTTTAAAATCCGATTTAGGTACAGTAAACGTACTCGCTAAGAACGCCGTAACAGGCGAGGTTCTCGACGAGTATTCAATCACCGGAAAAATCGGTTCCTCTTACTCAATCGCCGAGCCTTCCGTAGGTAAGATTTACGATGTTGTAGGCGTTGACGGCAGTATGGACGGAACCTATACCGCTGAGGATCAGAACGTTGTTATAAGCTGCGGCTTCTATAAGCCCGAAAGCGTTAAGAAGGATATCAACGGCGATAACGCTGTTAATATCGGCGACGTAACATTTATTCAGAAGATTGTCGCTAAGAAGGTTACACCGACGGAAGCTCAGACTGAGCTTGCGGACGTAAATCTCGACGGCGAAGTAACCGTTGAGGACGCAACAATGCTTCAGAAGTCGCTCGCAAAGATGAGCGTCGGTACAGGTAAGGTAACGGTTAACTACCTCGAGAACGGCTCTCCCTATAAGGTAACAGCTTCCGTTACATATGAGGGCAGAGTAGGCGAGACCTATAAGCTCACTCCCGCAAAGGCTTTAGGCTACGCGGTTGACGAGACTAAGCTTCCGCCCGCAGAGGTTAAGATTCCTTACGGCGAGGTTGAGTATAACTTCTATTACAACACCGCTTCCACCGATATCACTATCCGCGTTAAGCACAGCGGCGATAAGACCTGGGCTCCCACACTCTGGATCTGGGGCAGCAGCGAGGGAGAGGATTCCTCCTACAACTACTCCAAGGTAAGAACATGGCCCGGCGGCACATTCACCGATGAGGATATCGTAGACGGATGGTATGAGTATAAGTTTACCGCTTCCACAAACGACGACGCTTACAATATTATCGTATCCGACAGCGGTTCGCCGCAGTCCGGAGATTGCAAGGGCTTTATAAATAACGAGCTCTGGATTGTAATCGACGACAGCAAGGACGGTATTAACCTCGTATTCTACGATGTGGATCCCGATAAGAATCCCGACGCTAAACCGATTTTAGAAACCTAATTATTCGAGGCTGTTGCTGATGCAACAGCCTCTTAAGTTTTAAGCAGTAAAGTAGGAAGCAGGAAGTGCTTCGGTCGGGGAGACAGCACGGACTGAGATTATTACCGCGTGTTCCCGGCTGTATTAATATACGCAAAAAAGGACAGCTGCAGCGAAGTGCAGCTGTGAACCGCCCCAAATTGTGTAGACAACACAAAAAACGGCGTGTTATGGCAGAATTAAAGAATTAAGCAAAATACTGACATCTCTTTTCGAGGGGTGTCA
>CAJOFK010000026.1:23106-46365 GCA_905234015.1 uncultured Ruminococcus sp. | reverse complement strand
TTAGGAGGCGCACGCTCTATCCTGCTGAGCTATTGGCGCATTAATTAACTCTGTATATTCTATAATATGTAGGTAGTTTTGTCAAGAAATAAAAGCGCAATTCATTTTATCTTTTGTATTGACAAAATGTCGTTGATATGATATTATTACAAATGCTGAAATAAGCACGGAGAGGTGTCCGAGTGGTTTAAGGAGCTAGTCTTGAAAACTAGTGATCCCGCGAGGGACCAAGGGTTCGAATCCCTTCCTCTCCGCCAATTAAGTTCACTATCCGGAGGATTACTCAAGTGGTGAAGAGGCTCCCCTGCTAAGGGAGTAGGTCGGGTGACCGGCGCGAGAGTTCGAATCTCTTGTCCTCCGCCAAGATAACAGATAACTCTTTGAGTTATCTGTTATCTTTTTTTATGCTCAAAGACAAGAGATTCGAAAGGGCGTAAAGAAAACGCTCCGGGGGAGCGTTTTTAGCCCGTAGCGCTGATGAACGGTATAGCTGTGCTACACGTCCCGAGGTTCGAGATTGAAGTCCTCGCATTGATGATGTACTCTTGTCCTCCGCCAATAATTTATATTTCCCGCTCAGTTGCGCCCTGCGTGCGCACGAGCGATGGTTGAAGAAAACGCACGCACTTAGGTGCGCACGCTTTCTTGTGCTCAAAGACAAGAGATTCGAACTATTATCCTGATTCTTATAACAAAAGGACGGCAAAGACCGTCCTTTTTCATTTTCAGCCCTGAGCGGTGCTGAATTTCTGCTTAACCGTATTAAGCTTATTCTGCTCTGCGGTATCGGTTTTATACCAGCCCTTAGACTGCATTTTCTGATAAATACTTTCCTGAAGCCTTAAGGAATCGGTAAGGCTGTCGGAAAAGGTCTGGTGAACGTTCTGAGTCGAGGACTCGATTGTGCCGTGCATATAAAGCTCGCATACGCCCTTTTCGAGCATAAGCATATTCTCCATTAAATCTCTGTCAGTCATAGTTTCTCCTTTCGATTACAGAAGGTTGTAGAATTTTCCGAAGATTTCCCTGTGCTTAGCGGTACACTGCTCGGAAAAGTTCTTTAACTCTCCGTCCTGAATCTGATTGCTTATTTCCTGAAACTGAGTCTGGAAATACTGCTCGTGGCCTAACGCGTCTTCAACATACATTAACTCTTTTGATGTCATAGAATTACCTCCTTGATAATAGCTTTTACAAAGACGCGGTAAATATTCCGCAAAATCTATTGACAATTAAATTAATTGTGATATAATATAAATAATAAATTGTACACAATTTAATTTTATAAAAGAAAGGTGAGAAAAATGAGCATTTACGATTACAAGGTTAAGGACGCTAAAGGCGAAATGGTTGATATGGCGGATTATAAAGGAAAGGTTCTGCTTATAGTTAATACCGCTACGGGCTGCGGCTTTACTCCCCAATACGACGGGCTTGAAAAGCTCTACGCCGATTACAGGGATAAGGGCTTTGAGGTGCTAGATTTTCCGTGCAATCAGTTCGGGCATCAGGCACCCGGCAGCAACGATGAAATAGTCAGCTTCTGTCAGATGAAATTCGGCACTACATTTAAGCAGTTTTCTAAGATTGACGTTAACGGCGATAATGCCGAGCCTCTTTTTACATACCTTAAATCTCAGAAAAAGGGTATCGGCGGCTCAAATATAAAATGGAACTTCACTAAGTTTCTTGTTGACCGCGAGGGTAACGTAATCGAGCGCTTCGGCTCGGCAACAACTCCCGAGAAGATTGAAAAAAGGATAAAACAAATCATCTGAGGTTTTTACTATGCAGACAGCAAGAGAAAAAAAGATAATTAAAACGAGCGTAATCGGTATAATTGTAAACGTTATGCTCGTAGGCTTTAAGATGGCGGTAGGACTGCTCGCTAATTCAATCGCGATTATACTCGACGCGGTCAACAACTTAAGCGACGCGCTCTCCTCCCTCATCACGATTATCGGCACCAAGCTTGCCTCTAAGGCTCCCGATAAAAAGCACCCGTTCGGCCACGGCAGGATTGAGTACATCACCTCTATTATTATCTCGGTAATCGTACTGCTCGCAGGTTTTACGTCGATTAAGGAATCGATAGAGAAAATCATCAATCCCGAAGCCACCAACTACTCGATTTACTCGATTATCGTAATTTCCGCTGCGATTATTACAAAATTCATAATCGGAAAGTACGTTAAGGGCGTAGGCGTTAAGCTTAATTCCCAGTCGCTTATTGCCTCGGGCTCGGACGCGTTCTTTGACGCCGTGCTCTCGTTCGCGACGTTAGTCGGAGCGGTTATCAATATGATTTGGGGCTTACAGCTTGAGGGAATCCTCGGCGTTGCGATTTCTGTTATCATCATAAAAGCCGGTGTTGAAATGCTCGGTGAGTCGCTCAGCTCGATTATAGGAAGGCGCGCCGACAGTGAAACCACCGATAAAATCAAGGAGCTTATAGGCGCTTACGATGAGGTTAACGGCGTTTACGATCTTACTCTCCACAACTACGGCCCCACCAAGATTATCGGCACGGTTCACGTTGAGGTTGACGACAATATGACCGCGAGGGAAATTCACGACCTCACGCGCAAGATAACCGAGGATATATTCGTTGAGTTCAACATCATTTTAACGGTCGGGATTTACGCCTCAAACAGCTCCGCTGAAACCGAGAGGTTCAAAGAGATTGTTAACACTGAAATTAAAAAGCATCCGGAGGTTATCCAGATGCACGGGCTTTATATTGACGAAAAAAGAAAGCTCGTTTCCTTCGATATAATCGTCGAATTTAAGCAAAACGCTCAGAAGATACGCGGCGAGATTATCGAGGCTCTTAAAAAGGAGCTCCCCGGTTACGAGATTTATATTATTTTAGATACCGATTTCAGCGAATAGAGGTAAAATGATGGATAATTATGATTGTTTAAAGCTTGAAAGCCAGCTCTGCTTTCCGCTTTATGTATGCTCTAAGGAGATTGTTAGAAGATACAAGCCGTTCCTTGACGAGCTTGACTTGACTTATACCCAGTACATCACGATGATGGTTTTGTGGGATAAAAAAGAGCTCAACGTAAAGGAGCTCGGAAAAAGGCTCTACCTCGATTCGGGCACCCTCACTCCCCTTTTAAAAAAGCTTGAGGCTAAGGGCTACGTTACGCGCGAGCGTTCTGCCGAGGACGAGCGCAACCTTATTGTAAGGATTACGGACGAGGGCGAAAAGCTTAAGGAAAAAGCCGCCGCTATACCCGAAAAAATCGGCGCGTGCGTCTGTATCGGCAAGGATAAAGCAAAAATGCTTTACGATACGCTGTATGAAATATTAAATTCTATTGATAAACAATGGTAAAAAAGCTGAACGTAGGGTTCAGCTTTTTCTTTTCATCTGCATATCATAGGACATACGGGTAAGGCGTTTTTCGCTTAGGAAGTGCTCGCCGAATTTCGCAAGCTTCATAAGCTTTCCGGGCGTAATTATCATCTTACCCTTGAGTGTTTTATCTATCGCGAGCTTTGCGACGTATTCGCTTTTTAGTCCGCCTACGGCGAAGTTCACGTCAGCTACCTTATTAAACTCGGTGTTAACAGGCCCCGGGCACAGCGCGCTGACTTTTACGTTTATTTTATCTCGGCGCATTTCCTCGTGGATTGCCTCGGTAAGGCGTACAACGTAGTTTTTCGAGGCGTAGTAGCTAGAGAAGGTCGGCCCCGCTAAAAATCCCGCCGCCGAACCGACGTTGAGGATATAGCCCCTGTTGCGGTTAATCATATCCTTTATAAACAGCTTGGTAAGGATATGGAGCGCTTTTATGTTGGTGTCGATTAGCTGAAGCTCCTTTTCAAGAGGAACCTCGTTAAACTTTCCGTAAGCGCCGAAGCCGGCGTTGTTTATAAGGAACTCGACGTTATCGTCCTTAACCACATCGTAAAGCTTAAAGCAGTTTTCAGCCTTAGATAAATCGAGCGGTATAATTCTTACATTAACGCTTTCAAGCTCGTCCTTAAGCTCAACAAGCCTGTCCTCACGGCGGGCGACTAATATAAGGTCGTAATTTAAAGACGCGAGATAACGCGCCATATCGCGCCCCATACCGCTGCTTGCGCCGGTAATAAGGGCGGTTTTAGTTTTTTCGTTCATATTAATCTCCATATGCTTATATAATAGTCGATATCGGTAAGCGCTGTTTTTTTCGCTCCCGCGAAAGGATAGTGCAAATACGTTAAGACAATAGCCTCGGAACGGCGTGGGAGTTTCTGCCCCCTAATAGGGGGATTGAGGGGGTCCGGGCGACTGCCGTACCGTTCCCTACGGGATTAAGAAAAAACAAGCGGAACTTATATAATAATAATGTCGGGAAGAAAACGTTGATAAAACATCGACCTATCTGCCCGACCGAAACTGAGAACTGTGAATTGTGAACTGTTTAAAAACACAAGGAGTTTTTAAACGTCAAACTCCGCGCCGTAGCCGCCGCTTAAGCAGTTTTTATCATTGATAAGCTCGCTGTCAGATACGTTTGAGATATCTAAAGAGAAATTATTCTTATACTTCTTAAACTCAGACTTACCGTCCTTAGAAAGGGAATAAGTTTTACCGTTCTTAAAAATCAGCAAATCGTCAGAGGAGATATCCTCAACCGAATAACGGACAAAGAAGCACTCACCCTTATTATCGGGCAGAATCTTATAATTTATGCTGTTTTCGATATCATCGTCATCAACGCCTAAGCTGTCGGAAATATAGTCAACGGCAGCGTCGAGCGCGTCATCCCAGTCATAATCGTCATCCGCGTCGTCATCGTCATCTGCGTCGTCGTCATCGTCATCGTCAATATCGTCGTTATCCTTAGTATTGCTGTTTACCTGAGAATTAACCGCGGAGGAATTATTATCGTTTCCGCAGGAGGTTATAA
The DNA here is from genome assembly GCA_905234015.1 of uncultured Ruminococcus sp. Lineage (GTDB taxonomy): Bacteria > Bacillota > Clostridia > Oscillospirales > Acutalibacteraceae > Ruminococcoides. Next base: position 41,458 of record CAJOFK010000026.1, on the reverse strand, counting down.
TTCCGATAGAGAATAATAATAAAAGTGCAAGTAATAATGCTTTAATCTTCATAGCTTAACCCTTCTGAATACCTTCCTGCTTCATAAGCTCGTCGTCAGTAACCTTGGTAATATCTACGGAATAATGGCTGTTATAGCTTTTTACTTCGTCGAGAGTATCGTCGTCGATAACCACTACCCTGCCGTTTTTAAACACGAGCAAATCTCTCGCGGAAATGGTTGAGAGCGTGTATCTTACGAAATAGGTCTCGCCGTCGTCCGAGGGCAGAATATAGTATTTAAGGTTTTTATCTACTATAGAGCTGTCGCCTTTTGTGTAGGTATTTGTAAGCCAGATTTTAGTATTCTCAAGCGCTTCCTGCCAGTTTGAGCTTTTTCCTACCGTTGCTGCCGTTGCGGCGGTATTCGTGCTGCTCGGGCTGCAGGAGCAGGAGGTTATAATTCCTATAGAGAATAATAACACAATAACAAGTAATAATGCAGTTATTTTTTTCATAAAAACACTTCCTTAAATTAAATAGCCGGGAAAGGCTTGCCCTTCCCGACTATAATTTTAATATTTTATCATCACTTAGTCAAGTGAATTTTTCTGTTTAGCAGGCACCTGCTTCTCATAGCACGCGAAAGCGTCTTCAACGAGCTTTTTATCGGGCTTCGGTGAAATAAGGCTTATAAGCGGAACTATGATAAGTCCTGCGAGCATAGCGAACGCGCCGCAGTTAATCGGAGACTGTAAGAGTACGGGGAACATATCTCTGAAAAAGAGGTTTAAGAGCATTATTCCCGCGCCGAAGATAAAGCTTACCCAGCAGGCGAGCTTTGTAGTCTTTTTCCAGTAAAGACCGTAGAGGAAAGGAGCGAGGAACGCGCCCGCGAGAGCACCCCACGATACGCCCATAAGCTGAGCGATAAACTTAACCGAATCATCCTTACTCTGAACCTGATAAATCGCGATAAACGCGGAGATAGCGATAAAAACCACGATGAAGATTCTGATGATAAGAACTTCCTTTTTCTCGTTCATCTTTTTAATAATATTACCCTTTAAGAGGTCGATTGTAAGGGTTGAGGATGAAGCTATAACAAGCGACGAAAGAGTTGACATCGAAGCGGAAAGAACTAAGATTACAACAATCGCGATTAAGATTTCCGGAAGTCCTGAAAGCATTGTCGGAATAATCGCGTCGAAGCCTACAGCCTCTACGTCAACGTTAAAGAGACGTCCGAAGCCGCCGAGGAAGTAGCAGCCGCCGGCTACTACGAAAGCGAATAAGGTAGAGATAACGGTACCCTTGTGGATATCCTTTTCGCTCTTGATAGCGTAGAACTTCTGAACCATCTGCGGAAGTCCCCATGTACCGAGCGAGGTAAGAATTACAACGCCTAAGAGGTTAAGCGGGTCGGGGCCGAAGAATGAGTTGAACACGCCCTGAGTTGACGAAACCGCGGGGTCCTTGACGTTTGCAAGTCCCTCGAGCGCCGCCATAAAGCCGCCCTTGCTCATAAGTACAGCCGCGATTACCGCGATGATACCGATAATCATAATGATGCCTTGGATAAAGTCGTTGATAGCGGTAGCCATATATCCGCCCGCGATAACGTAAACACCGGTGAGCACGCTCATTGCGATAATACACCAGATATACGGGATTCCGAACGCCATCTCAAAAAGACGTGAAAGTCCGTTATAAAGAGAAGCGGTATACGGAATAAGGAAGATAAAGGTGATGATTGAAGCGCCTATTTTTAAGCCTTTGCTGTCAAATCTCTGACCGAAGAACTCCGGCATTGTTGCCGAGCTTAAGTGGTGAGTCATAATTCTCGTTCTTCTGCCGAGGATAACCCACGCTAAAAGCGAGCCGATAAGCGCGTTTCCGATACCGATCCAGGTTGAGGCAATACCGTATTTCCAGCCGAACTGTCCTGCGTAACCGATAAAGATTACCGCGGAAAAATAAGATGTACCGTAAGCAAAGGCAGTAAGCCACGGGCCGACATTACGGCCGCCGAGTACAAATCCGCTTACATCCGTAGCGTGACGGCGGCAGTAGATACCTACCCCGACCATTACGCCGAAGAACAGCACCAGCATTAAAACTTTTACAAACATAGCAATTTCCATAGCCTTTCCGCCCACAAAATAGATATTATAGTTCCAAACCACCTTACCGTGGGCGGATAAGGCGTAAATGGAAATTCAGTCATCGCTCGTTGTCACGCAGGGACAAACTGAGCGGACAATATCAATATGATTAGTGTGATTTTTCACACTATATCATTCAAGTATATATTAACCGATATTAACTCAATGAATTAACATCAATTTCATTCTGCTTAGCGACTACGCTTTCACCGCAGTACATCTTACGAAGCACAGGCTTTTCAATCTTACCCGTGGGGTTTCTCGGTACGTCGGCAAAGATAATCTTTCTCGGACGCTTATAGCGCGGAAGCTCAAGACAGAAGTTGTTAACCTCTTCCTCACTCATAGAGCACTCGGGCTTAACCTCGATAACAGCGGCGGAAATCTCGCCGAGACGCTGGTCGGGAAGTCCGATAACGGCAACGTCCTTAATCTTATCGTTAGAGCGCAGGAAGTCCTCAATCTGAACGGGATAGATATTCTCGCCGCCGGAGATAATAACGTCCTTCTTACGGTCTACAAGATAGATAAAGCCGTCCTTATCGTACTCCGCCATATCGCCCGTATAGAGCCAGCCCTCGTCGTCGAGAACCTCCTCGGTAGCCTTAACGTCCTTATAATAGCACTTCATAACTCCCGGGCCCTTAACGGCTAATTCGCCTACGCCCTTTGTTATTGTGCTGCGGTTTTCGTCAACAATACGAACCTCCCAGCCGTAGCCCGCAACTCCGATTGCGCCGACCTTGTTGATATTCTCAACGCCGAGGTGAACGCAGCCGGGGCCTATAGACTCGCTTAAGCCGTAGTTTGTATCGTACTGATGATTCGGGAACTGCTTTTTCCAGCGCTTGATAAGCGTCGGCGGTACGGGCTGAGCCCCGATATGCATAAGTCGCCACTGGCCGAGCTCGTAATCGTCGGGGTTAATCTTACCGCTGTCGATAGCGTCTAAAATATCCTGAGCCCACGGAACTAAAAGCCATACGATTGAACATCTTTCCTCGCTTACGCAGCGGATAATCCACTCGGGGCTTACGCCTCTTAAGATAACCGCCTTGCTTCCGGAATAAAGGCTTCCGAACCAGTGCATTTTAGCTCCGGTATGATAAAGCGGAGGAATGCACAGGAATACGTCGTCCTTAGTCTGACCGTGGTGAGCGTGCTCAACCTTAGCGGAATGTACGAGCGCCTTATGAGCGTGCAGAATAGCCTTCGGGAAGCCTGTTGTACCGGACGAGAAGTAGATTGCGCCGTAATCGTCATCGGTAATATATACGCTCGGAGCGTGTGATGAGCAGTACGGAATAAGCTTTTCGTAGCTGTCGGCAAATGACGGACACTCGTCGCCTACATAAAAAATATTCTTTACCTTCGGTACATTGCCGAGGATTTCCTCAACACGTCCGATAAACTCGGGGCCGAACACGAGCGCGTCGGAGTCGGACTGCTTTAAGCAGTAGTCGATTTCGTCGGCTGTATAACGGTAGTTGAGCGGTACGGCAAGCGCGCCGGTCTTTAAAATTCCGAAATAAATCGGAAGCCAGTCGATGCAGTTCATAAGAAGAATAGCGACCTTATCGCCCTTCTTTACGCCTCGGGTTAAAAGGAGATTTGCGAAGCGGTTTGCTTTTTCGTCAAACTCGCCCCAGGTCATCTGCTTTCTGAACGCGCCCGAACGGTTCGACTCGATAAGAGAATACTCTCTCCATGTTACATGAGGTATGTTTTTTACCTCGGGATTGATTTCTACAAGCGCGATATCGTCCTTAAAATACGTCGCGTTGCGTGTTAATAATTCAGTAATCGGCATAATTCTTTCCTTCATTCTATTAAAGTAACGTAATACTCCTTAAGGAGCTGACAATTTCCTATCTATTATCGCTTTAAAGTGTTGAATTGTCAAGTATAAACAAAGAGTGTAACACAACTTTGTTAGTCTTGCACAAATAAGGAGCGTTTTTTTAGTTAAAAATGCTAGCGCTTTAAAGCATAACAGCTTTAAAGCGCTAAAGTTTTTTAATTATCCACGTCAGTCCGTGCATTCCCTGTTTTAAATGTGATATCCCCCGTACGTTTAATTGCCTATGAAGTTTTGGATATAGAGGGAAGGTTCTGCTCTTGTTTGTCATCCTGAGCGAAGCGAAACGCAGTGGAGCGCAGTCGAAGGATCCCCTGAAATTAGCAGTCAGTTCTCAGTTCTTTGTTCTCAGCAATTGTTACCTTAACATTGTAGGGAACGGGCCCTGTCCCTACGAAATATAAAAACAATCGCGATATTAATACAGTTCGCACCGCTGATTATTCCAAGTCCGCGCTATCTTCACGACCTACATACTTCCTTCTTCCCGCTTCCTGCTTCCTACTAAACTGAAAGACGGCTTTAAACAAGCCGTCTTTCAGTTTACTTATACTTTTCTTTTAACTTTTTCAGTATCATATTCGCGCACATATATACGTTTCCGCCGCCCATAGTGAGGATTAAATCCCCCGCTTCGGCGTTCTCGCATACATACTCGGTAATATCCTCAAAGGTATCAATGCACTTTGAGCCGGGCACCTTAGCGCCTAAATCGGTCGAATAGATATTATATGTGTTGGTCTCGCGGACGGGGAGTATCTCGGATATAATCGCCTCGTCGGGAATCTTTAAAGCCTCGGCAAAATCGTCAAGCAGCATAGCCGTTCTCGAGAATGTATGAGGCTGGAACACTGCCCAAACCTTCTTAAAGCCCATATTCATTGCAGCGTTAAGCGTAGCCTTAAGCTCCGTAGGATGATGAGCGAAATCATCGGCAACCGTAATATTTCCGGGAGTCCCGAGTATCTCGAAGCGCCTGTGCACTCCGCCGAATTTCTCTAAATTCTCCGCGATATCCTTAGCGGTAGCTCCTAAGTAATGAGCCGTCGCCGCAGTCGCGAGCGCGTTATAAATGTTGTGGCGTCCGGGAACCATTAGCTTAATTGTGCACAGCTTCTCTCCCCTGCGCATTAAGTCAAAGCTCTCGTGAACGCCCTTATCAGCGCTGATATTCTCAGCGTAGTAGTCGTTCGTATCCTTTAAGCCGTAGGTGATTTTAACGAGCTTAACATCCTCAACGGCGTCCATAGTGTTCTTATCGTCGCCGTTTAAAATAAGCGCGCCGGTAGTCTGATGAGCGAATTTATTAAACGACTTCTTTATATTATCAAGGTTTTTAAAGTAATCGAGATGGTCGGCGTCGATATTAAGAATTACCGAGATAAAGGGAGTGAGCTCAAGGAAGGTATCAACATACTCGCAAGCCTCGCACACGATTATATCGCTCTCGCCGACATAGCTGTTGCCGCCGATATACGGAAGCTTACCGCCGATAATAGCGGACGGGTCAAAGCCCGAGCCGATAAGCACCTGAGTGAGCATACCGGTGGTGCTGGTCTTTCCGTGAGTACCGGAAATTGCGATACTGCGGTTGTAGCGTCTGCATACGATACCGAGCATTACGCTTCTTTCAATGCACGGAATACCGCGCTTAACGGCCTCGGCACGCTCGGGATTAGTCTCCTTAACCGCCGCGGAATAAACTACAAGCTCCGCGCCGTCGATATTCTCAGCCTTATGACCCATAAATACGGGAATACCGTAGCCCTTGATTTTTTCGAGGGTTTCTCCCTCATTCATATCGGAGCCCTGAATCTCAAAGCCCTCGCTCATAAGTATCTCGGCAAGCGGACACATTCCGCTTCCTCCGATTCCGATAAAATGTATTCTTTTTTTATTGTCGAGAATATGGTCGTACTTCATAAAAAACCTCATAACCCATTTTATGATGAATTGAAAACGGATAATAGAGAATGAATATCGGTCAGACAGCCCGGCTTAAATAATAATGTCGGTACATAAACCAAGTTTATTATTATGCCCGCTCGAAGCGCATACACAACCGGTCGGAAAGCAACTTGTTTCTTACAGCTTTTTACTTCCAATCGGCATTCTCAATTGTCAATTTTCAATTATCAATTCTTTCTTTATTATTATATTGCTTTTCGGGGTAAAAATAAATACCTTTTTAGAAAAATATAAATAATTCTCGCATATTGCCAAATTATAAAACCGGTGCTAAAATATTTGTATAAAAATAACCAAGTTGTATAAGGAAAAAGCTATGAATAAAAACGATATTATAAGCCTTACAATCACATCAATGACCGCTCAGGGCAGCGGAGTCGGTAAAACCGCTGACGGTATGGCGGTATTCGTGCCGTTTAGTGCAATCGGCGATATTCTCGAGGTTCGTATCCTAAAGGTAAAAAAGACCTACGCCTACGGTAAAATCGAGAAGATTATAACGCCCTCGAAAAGCAGAATCGAAACGGACTGCCCCGCGTTCGGAAAATGCGGCGGCTGCGTTTACCGCCATATAAGTTATAATTCCGAAAAGGAAATAAAGCGTCAGCGTGTTGTTGACGCAGTCGAGCGCGTCGGGGGACTTAAGGGCGTAAAAATCAACGAGGTTGTCGCAAACGAGCGGCTTTACCGCTACCGCAACAAAGCTCAGCTTCCGTGCAGAAATACCGAAAACGGTGTGGAGTTCGGCTTTTACGCAAGCCACAGCCACAGGATTATCCCCTGCGGTGACTGCCTTTTACAGCCCGAGAGCTTCAATACCGTTATGAATATCACGAAGAATTTTATGGATAAAACTGCTCAGACCGCCTACGACGAACGAACCGGTAAAGGAAAGCTGAGGCACCTTTACATAAGATATGCCGAAATGACGGGTGAGTTAATGGTATGCTTCGTCGTTAACGGAAACGGTCTTAAACGCGAGGACGAGCTTATAAATGAGCTGAAAAAGAATCTTCCCGAGCTTAAAAGCGTGATTTTTAATTCTAACAAGGAAAAAACAAACGTAATTACAGGGCTTAAAAACCGCACCGCCTACGGCAGCGATTACATCACGGACATTCTCTGCGGTAAAAAATTCAAGCTCTCTCCCCTCTCTTTCTATCAGGTTAACCGCGCTCAGGCGGAAAAGCTCTACACTATCGCGAAAAACTGCGCGGATTTAAAGGGCGGCGAGGTGCTTTTAGACCTCTACTGCGGTACGGGTACAATCGGGCTGACTATGGCGGAAAGTTGCCGGGAGCTTATCGGCGTTGAAATTATTGAGGACGCGGTTAAGGACGCTGAAGGAAACGCAAAAATCAACGGAATAAACAACGCGCGGTTTATCTGCTCCGACGCCGATTCCGCCGCTAAAAAGCTGAAGAACGAGGGCGTTATGCCTGATGTAATAATAGTTGACCCGCCGAGAAAAGGGCTTGAAAGCGGAGTTATTGACACAATCGCGGAAATGAGCCCCGAAAAGGTTGTATACATCAGCTGCGCCCCCGAAACTCTCGCTCGTGATTTAAAGCTCTTTAACGAAAAAAATTATTCCGTAAAAGAAATAACGCCTGTAGATTTATTCTCGCGGACAGCTCACGTTGAAAATGTTTGTTTAATTACAAAAGTATAATTCTATATCAGAATAATAATGTCGTTACAGGTCGAAAATTTTGTAAAATAACGCACAAATCTATTGACTTGTTGACGTTTTTTGGTATATAATAGTCGATGTTGTAAATAGAAATAGAGGCGCGGGTATTATCAGTAACGCACTTTTTACGCGGAAACGATGTGCGCGAAAGGAATAACCGCCGAAGTGTAAAAGGCTTTTCCGGGTGTTTTACGCTGGTATAACGCAGAATATGCGCTGTACTGTCGCGAATGCGGAGAGCTATTCAGTTTTATAATAAAACACCGTGGCTCACGCCGCGGTTTTATTTTTTTCAACTAACAATACTTTTGGAGGTAGAACAATGTCAAATGTAAAGAAAATCATTTTGATCATCGTTGCAGTTGTCATCGTAGGTCTTATCGTAGGCGCGGTTGTTTCCGGTGATTCGCTCGGAACGGTTAAGTGTCCCGATTGCGGCGGCGCTAAGCTCGTAGACGGCGCGGCATGCGAAACCTGCGGCGGCGAAGGCGCAGTAAGAGGCACATGGTGGGCTCTTCTTCCGCCGATTATCGCTATCGCTCTCGCGCTGATAACGAAAGAGGTTTATTCCTCGCTCGCTATCGGTCTTGTATCAGGCGGTATTATCTACGCTACTGAGGCAGGCGGACTTTTCGGAACTCATTTCCATCCGCTCTCCGCGATGAACGAAATCACAAACAACGGACTTATATCCGCGGTAAGCGCTACGGCAGGCGTGTTTATATTCTTAGTTGAGCTGGGAATTATAGTCGCGCTTGTGAATAAAGCGGGAGGCTCGCAGGCGTTCGGACGCTGGGCGGCTACTCATATCAAGTCGCGTATGGGCGCTATGCTCGCTACATTCGCTTTAGGCGTGCTTATCTTTATCGACGACTATTTCAACTGCTTAACAGTAGGCTCCGTTATGAAGCCGGTTACCGACGGTCATAAGATTTCCCGCGCAAAATTCGCGTATCTTATTGACGCAACGGCTGCTCCGGTATGTATGATTGCTCCTATTTCATCATGGGCTGCTGCTGTTTCATCCTACGCTGAGGACGGCCAGGGCTTAAAGCTCTTCACTATGGCTATCCCCTACAACTTCTATTCAATTTTAACATTCGTATTTATTATTGCTCTTTGCATTATGGGCTTTGATTACGGCTCAATGGCTATGCACGAGTACAACGCTAAGTATAAGTACGACCTCTATACCACAGGCGAAAGAGTTGATAAAGAACTCGAGAGCGAAGCTCCCAACCCCAACGGTAAAGTTATCGACCTTATTCTCCCCGTACTCTTCCTTATTTTCGTTTCGGTATTCGCTCTGATTTATGTAGGCGGATTCCTCGATAACAGCGATAAGGACAACTTCGGCAACTTTATCAACGCCTTCGGTAATACCGACGCTACGGTTGCTCTTCCGTGGGCAGGTGCGATTGCTCTTGTATTCTCTATCGTTTACCTTATGCTTCGTAAGGTTGTTAACTTTAAGGAGAGCATGGACGCAGTTCCCAAGGGCTTTATCGCGATGGTACCCCCGATTCTTATCCTCACCTTCGCTACTGCTCTTAAGAATATCACAATGGACCTCGGCGCGAAGTACTTCGTAGCAGACCTTATGGGCAACGCTGCCGCCGGACTTGCTAACTTCCTGCCGGCTATTATCTTCCTCGTTGCATGCTTCCTTTCATTCTCGACAGGCACATCATGGGGAACCTTCGGTATTCTTATTCCTATCGTTCTTTCAATCTTCCCGACAGGCGAGCTCCAGATTATCGGTATCTCCGCTTGTCTTGCAGGCGCGGTTTGCGGCGACCACTGCTCACCGATTTCCGATACGACAATTATGTCCTCTGCGGGCGCTCAGTGCAACCATATTAACCACGTTTCAACCCAGCTGCCGTACGCGCTGACGGTTGCGGGCATAAGCTTTATTTCGTTTATTATCGCAGGCTTCGTTCAGAACTGGATGATTTCTCTGCCGATAGCTATTGTTATTATGGTAGGTACGCTCGTTATCGTTAAGTTCGTAACAAACGACGAAAGACAGGCTCAGAAGTTTAAGAAAGATTAATTAGGTTTATTTAACATAAGCCCCGCTTAACGCGGGGCTTTGCTTTTGCTTAATAATAACAGTTATTTTATAAAACTCTCTTGATTATATATACGTCCGGTATTATAATAAAAATATCAGGATAACCGTATTCTGAAAATTATTTTTACGCCGCAAAACGCGGCAGAAGGGAGCTTTATATGAAAAGAATTTTATCAATTGCGTTAATCGCGGTGCTCGCTGCGTCGCTTGCAGTATCCTCGGCGATTATGCCTCAGGCAGCTTCAAAAAAGACTATCATCAAAGAGCTTACCGCTAAAAAGTGGAACTGTTATCAATGCGTTGTTGACGGCGAAAAGAAATCCCCGTATGATTTTTACGGCTCTGTGGTCCGTGACGCAGGCGCTTACATCAAGTTCACAAAGGACAAGACCTTTAAGTGCAACCTCGGTTCCTTCGGCTGCAAGGGCACTTACGCCGTAAACACAGACAGAGTTATCAAGCTCAAGGTTATCAAGGAATGGAACGCTAAAAAGACTTATAAGGCTAATAAGACCTATAAGGGTAAGATTTCCGCCGATTATAAGAAAACAGCGTTTAAGATGTTCGGCGCAAAGAACTATTTCAAGAAATAATCGAGCTTTCGTATATCCATCGCTCGTGCGCACGCAGGGCGCAACTGAGCGGGAAATATAAAATGTTTTTTACTTTATAAGGAACGCAGTTTCTTATAAAGGAACATAAGCCCCGCTTTATGCGGGGCTTTGATTTTATGTCATTCTGAGAGGCGGAGCGTATACCGTAGGGAACGAGTCCCATCTCGTTCCGAGGCATCTATCCTGATGTATTTGCCCTATTCTTTCGCGAAAGCGAAACAAAAAGCGGTCAATTTCAAAAATCTATACATCCTGATTTCCGCCCCCGCGGAAGAAAAACTTGCCGATAGAGGTTTCCTCGGCTCGGAACAGGACAGCGCCTGTTCCCTACAGCAAAAAAACAGCAATATTAATACAGCCGGGAATTTATGTTGTTTCTTTTTTCGCTCTAACTTCCCGACCGCAATTTTCTATTTTCAATTTTCTATTTTTAAATTTAAAAGCGCCGCAATGGGCGCTTTTTATTTTTTCTTATAAATATTATAAATTGCGCGGTCCCGGCGCGAGGATAATTATTCCTATCGCGATACATACTCCGCCGATATTCTCCTGTAAAAAATCAAACATATCTACTGCTTTCTGCTCTCCTTAGCCGCCTTTTTAAACGGCAGTACGCGTCCGTCGGGAAATTCAACGTCGGTATTATCGAGCTGTTTTTCAACATTCTGCCTGAAGCCTGCGAGGTACTTTTTATAAAGCTCCTTCTGCTCCTTCTGCTCGGCTTCGGTTAAGCCCTCTTCCCTTTTCTTCTTAGCGAGCTCGTTGATTCTCTTAATCATCTCGTCCATTTATCTCACCTCGGGGACAGTATAACATATTTTTTAAAAAAAATAAAGCACTTTAGTTTTCTGCAGATAAACTTCAGATTTACAGTATAGAATATACTTGTAAAACAAATATCTTTAGACTATAATTAAAGCAGTAAACTCAGGAGAAATAACTATGGAGAACTTCAGCCTATTATACCCCGAAAAATCAAAAAGAATTGAAAACGCGCTCACCGGGGAAGCGATAAACGACCTCTCGATTGACTTTATTGTCGACGCGCTGACGGAGGATAATTACGAGAAAAATCTTTTAAAAAAGATTATGATAAACCTCACCGACGATAAGGAAACTATCCTCTACCGCCGCGATATCTTTGAGGATTTTCTAAACTTTCCCGAGCTGAGAGTTGAACTCAGCGAGCTGGTTGAAAAGCTCGCCGATTTAAGGGAGATCGAGCGCTTTCAGAAGGACCAGGAGGCGTCCTCCCTGTGGCTTTTAATAAACAGACTCAGGGAAATTGACGATTACGTCAACTGTATCACCCGTATTAAAGAGGTGCTCGAAAGGCTCGACGTGAAGTCCGAGGGTATGCTCACGCTTAAGAAAATCGTAACGGATATCTACTTAAACAGCGGCTTCCCCGAAATTAAAAAGGACATTGACTTTATGTTTGAGAAGGCGCGAACCTTCAAGAGCATTACTATCGGCGTAAACCTCGATAAAATGCTCCGCCCGAAAAACGCGGGAGTAGTATCCTTAAACGATAGCGAATTTAAAGCCTCCGGGCTTATGAAGAACTTCCTGCGCTTTACCACTAAGGACGTTGACGGGCTTCATCCCGGGGTTGACGTTGAGGATTTAAAAAACTTCCACCCCGACAGCGGTATACGCTCAACAACATTTTCAAGCATAATTATAGGCAGCGTTCAGCAGAGCGCCACCCATAACGTTCATATCGAAACCAACGAGCTCACGGGCGCGGATCCGCTTTCCGACGCGCTTAAAAAATCGGTTACAGATATTCTAAAAAAGATAGTTAAGGATATTAAATCAACTCTTAAAAAGTACATAAGTATAAGCGGCTACGCGCTTATTAACCTCACGCCCGAGATTATTTTCTTTATCCGATGGGCTGAGCTTGTCGATAAAATAAGGGCGCAGGGTATGCCGATGTGCAAGCCTGAAATCGACTTGCCCGAGCTTAGAAATTGTTCTTTTAAAGAAATATATAACATTAAGCTCGCTATAAATAACGTAAAGGGCGATAATATCGATATCGTAACTAATGAGCTTGAGTTTAACGACAATCAGCGGATTTTCATTCTCACGGGACCTAACCGCGGCGGAAAGACCATTATCACTCAGTCGGTCGGACTCGCTATGCTTATGGCGCAGTGGGGCATTTATGTTCCGGCGTCATACGCTGAAATCTGCCCCTGCGACAACATTTTTACCCACTTCCCCGCCGACGAGAACGATACGGTCGACCTCGGACGTCTCGGCGAGGAAAGCAAGCGTTTATCCGAAATTTTCTCAAAGGCTACGGGTAAAAGCCTCCTGCTTTTAAACGAGAGTCTCGCGACTACGAACGTATCGGAGGGACTGTTTATCGCGAAGGACGTTGTAAAGGCTATGCGCTACCTCGGAGCGAGGGCGATTTTCAACACGCATATGCACGAGCTCGCGCGCGACTTGGACGAGCTTAACTCCGGCGAGGGCACGAGCACGGTCGCAAGCTTAGTCACGGGAGTTTCAAACGGACAGCGCAGCTTTAAGATAAGCCTCGCGCCGCCTCAGGGCGTAAGCTACGCTAAGGATATCGCCGAAAAATACGGCGTAACGTTTGATAAGATAAAGGATGTAATAAATAAGCAGTAATTTATTGTCAGTATGAGCGGCGCTGTTTTGTCATCTTGAGCGGTTGCCGACAGGCAAATTTGCGTCAGTAAATAGTCGAAAGATCTCCTACCTTACGTTCTTCTGTCGGAAGGAGATCCTTCGGCTGCGCTCCATTTCGTTACGCTCAGGATGACAATACTGTTCCGCTCCCGCGGAAGGAAAGCTCGGTGATGACGGTTTCCTCGGCTCGGAACGAGGTGGGACTCGTTCCCTACGGAAAGACTTATCACTAACCACTAGCCACTAACCACTAACCACCAGCCACTAGCCACTAACCACCAGCCACTAGCCACTAGCCACTAAAAAAGGTGAACTCAAACGAGTTCACCTTTTTCATTAACTGTTTATTGTAGCTACGTGGTAGCCGATGTAGCAGTAGCCGTAGCTTCCGCCTGATCTTACGGAACCGTCCCACGGATCAAGCACGGTGTAATCGCCGAGGCTTGTACCGCTGCCTGTGTAACCGATAAAGGTTACGTAGTGGTTGGGAGATGAGCTTGTGCTGAGTAAGCCTACGCAGGACTTACCGCTGTCTATCTGAGATTTGATAGAGTTAAGCATCTCGCCGGACGAACCGTAACGGTGGTAAGTACCGCCGATCCAGGTACATCCGCCGGGTGACCAGAAGTAACCCGCAGGCTTTAATATACCTGTTACCTGATAATACGCGTACGCGAAAGAATACGCGCTGCACATTATAGTTGACTGAGGATAAGCGTGCTGAGTCTGGTGGCCGATTTTACTCTCAATGTTTCTCATATTATTGACATTGAGCTTAAACTGAGCTGAGCTTCCTTCAGAAGCAACCGCTCTAGCCTTAGGCTTTTTAACAACGATATCGCAGGTCTCGGTAACACCGTTACACTCAGCGATAATCTTCGCTTTACCCTTTTTCTGTAAACGGACTGTGCCGTTACTGCTTACGGAAGCAACCTTTGAATCGGTGCTGTAGTAAGTTACATCGTAGTTTTCATCGTTGGTCTTAGCATTGAGCTTAAACTGTCTTCCCGAACGTTTAACTACTTTATCCTTATCGATTGAAACCTTAAGCTCACGATGAGCGGGCTTAAGCTGTGCGTCGGTATTGATTACTCCGTTTGCGTTAGACTCAAGAGCCATAGCGCCGAATATCGACATCGAAGTAACTACTGCCGCCGCCGCGACGGACGCGATAGTTTTATTTTTCTTCATACAGTCTCCTTGTCGCCTGCCCTAAATCACAGCAGGCATAAACTTTCAAAACAATTTTCCTTAATCGATTTAAACAACGCGTTTATTTTAGCAAAGAGACCCCGCAAAGTCAATATACATGCGGTATTTACGGAACTTTCACTAAGTTGGTTTTAACAATCTATATACTTTTGTGGGGTTTATGGGATTATTTGGGATATTTAATGAAATTGTGAATATTTACCACTTAGCAAAATTCAGTATTCTTCACATTTAAATCTTAAATGTTACAAGTTTTTAATATTTTTACGAAATTTTCGCAAAAAAACAGCCGGGAAATTACTCGGCTGTAACAATTTAATTCTATTTTAGAATAATTATCAGAAGCTGTCGTCGGAAGCGACCTCTCCCTCAACCTCGGAAGCAGGAGCCTCGGGAGTAATATCAATATCTCCTGAGAACGCGTCATCCATCTCCTCGGGGGCTGCCGCCTCTCCTACAAACGGAGATTCGCCGTACTCATCCTCGTTAGAGCAGGCTACGGTGATATCCTCTAAATCCTCTACGTTATACTTCTCGGTAATAGCGATATTCTGGCTCTCTATAATCTTAAGGTAACGCTCTCTCGCCTTTTTAATCTGAGCCTTAGAGTTTTCGATAATGCGGAAAAGCTCCTCCTCGTTCTCGCAGACTTCAACCTTTCCGTTAACCTTACCCTCGTAATACTTTTTACCTAAGGTGATATACGCGCGGTTTATCATCTCGCACTCATTTCTCATAACGGCGCGCAGGCGGTTGAGCTGAGCGTTCTGACGGTTCTTTTCGATAATAGTCTGAGTAACGCCGGAAACTGTTTCAACTGCGCTTGAAAATCCGTTCTTTACTGAATCAAAAAAAGTCATAATGAAATTCCTCTCATTTCTTATTTCTTGCTCATAAGCTTTTCTGCTTATTCCCTCTTTTAGTATTATGACAGAAAAACAATAATAAATCAATATTTTTTTTAAATTTACTTGCCCAATTTACAACTAATTGTTATAATTGAAAGGAAATGGGGTTATAATATGGCAAATTCAGGTATTATAAAAAAGAGAATCGTATGTCCTAAGTGTAACGAAACTACCGAGGCTCGCCTTTTCACGAGCATTAACGTTACTAATTTTCCGGATTTAAGAGCTAAGACTATGAACGAAAGTCTTTTTAAGTGGAAGTGCTCCTTCTGCGGATTTTCGGCGCGCCTTACATATCCGGTGCTTTACAACGATATGAAAAAGCGTTTTATGATATACCTTATTCCTCGTATCGACCACTTCCAGCTTGCCGACAAGGCGCTCGAGGAGGAGTTTAAAAACTTAAAGCATATCAATAAGCGAATAGTCCCGGACTTCAATACCTTTAAGGAAAAGATTTTTATCTTTGAGAGCGGACTTGACGATATGGCGGTTGAGCTTACCAAGCTCGCTATCTCTAAAATCGTCGCTAAAAAGCACGGGCTTAAGGATATAAGCGAGGGCTACCTCTCGATGTATAACAGCGAAAACAACACGATGGGCTTTACCTTCTTTATCGGCGAGGAAAGAAAGCCGTATGTACAGAGCGCAAGGCTCGAAATTTACGGAAAATCCGTAAGCGTAGTTAACGAGCTCGCGGTTAAGGATAAGAAGCTTAAGGGCTTTATCCGCATTGACCGCGAATGGGCGGAGAATATTTTATACCGCTATAAGCGCGGACGTCAGGTTGCGAAGCAGAATAACGGTAAATGGTAAATGTATTTTTAGAATTAAGGGCTTAGCTCACGCTAAGCCCTCGTTTTTTGCCTTAAAGCTCTCGCAGTCAACGCACCTGCATTCCTTAGGGTTGGTCTCGTGAGTGCCTACATTAATTGTTCCCAGCGAGCAGTAGTTTTTTTCGCAGTTATGAAACTTACAGTCGGTAACGGTACAGCGGATGCTTTCATTAACGTATAAATTATCTAACATTTTAATCACCTCGGTATTATTATCTTACCCGATTAAGAAAATATACTCACAAAAAGCATTTAAAAAAATAAAATATAGCGGTGATGTTTATGGTATATTTCAGCTTAATCGTTCTTATACTGTTCGCGGTAATCGGAGTATGTCAGGTATGCCGAGGGATTGTGCAGGCGTTATCGCGCTGCCGTGACGACAGGGAGATTATACTGATTGAGCCTATTAAAGAAAATCAGGAGAACGCAGAGCTGCTGCTTCGAAACGCAGCGTGGAAGGTGATGTGGATGGGCAGGTTCTCGCCCGATAAGGTAATCTGCCTCGACTGCAATATGGACAGGGAAACTAAGAAGCTCTGCCGCCTTATATGCAGCGAATACCCCTTTATGGAGATTTATACCTGCGAACAATTACATAAAAGAATCGACAGTCTTATAAAAACATCAAATGAGTGTTAAGTATTGTTAAATAAAAAACAGGAAACGCTTGCTAATTCGGGGTTAATGTCATATAATAGAAATGATATATTTAAGCGATAATAAAGCGGAAAGGCTATGGGAATTATGAAAAGATTTTTTACTATATTAATATGCAAGCTGCTGCGCTTTGCGGGTAAGCTGCTCGGAAAAGGAAGCAGCCTGCCCGGGCAGATTGCTTTAAAACTCTGTCCCGATATTTTAAGCCGCGTCAGGCTGCCGAAATACATAATTGCGGTAACAGGCAGCAACGGCAAAACCTCAACGGTTGAGATGATTGCACATATCCTTATTAAAAACGGAAAAAAGGTCTCCTGGAATAAGGAGGGCTCAAACCAGATTGAGGGCGTTACTACCCTCGTTTTAAACAGCGCAACTCTCGGCGGTAAGGTTAAGAGCGATATTCTTCTTATAGAAAGCGACGAGCGCTTCGCGCGCTATACCTTCCGCTACATAAAGCCTACTCATTACGTTATAACTAATCTTTACCGCGACCAGCTAACCCGTAACGGCCACCCCGAATGGGTTTACGACGCGCTGCTCGACAGCATTACCGACGGCACTCAGCTTATTTTAAACGCGGACGACCCTCTCGTTGCTTCCTTCGGGTGGGGCAAGGATAACGTAATCTGGTTCGGCGCGGACAAGCTCTCCTCCGATACCGAAAAACTCGAAAGCGCGTACAACGACGGCGCTTACTGCCCGATATGCAAGGCTCCTATGACGTATTCTACTCATCATTACAACCATATCGGCCACTACGCCTGCACAAAATGCGGCTATAAGCGTCCCGATACTAAATATACTATTACCGACGTTGACCTCGAAAACGGAGAGATGACGGTTGACGGAAAGTATAAAATCACTCTCGCACTTAAATCGCTATACAATATATATAATATTCTTTCGGCTTATACAGTCGCTTCAATCGTTGGTATCGACGGCGAGGAGATTGCAATGGATATGAATAACTACGTTCTTAAAAACGGAAGAGTTATCACCTTTGAGCTCGGAGGACGAAAGGGCACCTTACTCACCTCTAAGCACGAGAACTCAATTTCATACGACCAGTCAATCCGCGTAGCAAGCGCATTTAAGGACGGCTGCGACGTTATGATTATCGTTGACGCGGTAAGCCGTAAATACTTTACGAGCGACGTATCGTGGCTTTACGATATTGATTTTGAAATGCTTAAAAATGAAAATGTACGGGAGATTGTACTCGCCGGTAAGTATTTTAACGATTTAGCGGTGCGCTTTTCCTACACCGATATCCCTGAAGATAAAATCAAGCTGTTTGAGGATATTGACGAGGCTGTCGATTATCTTAACAGCGACAGAAAAGAGTACATCTATGTAATTACCTGCTTCTCGGATAAGGGTAAGTTTTTAGCGAAAGTAAAAGAAGATTAAGGTGAGCGATATGAAAATACTTCATTTATACCACGACTTTTTGAACCTTTACGGCGATTACGCCAACGTTTCAGCTATGGAACGCATATTAAAAAACAGCGGCGAGGCTGTTGAAGTTGACCGCCTCAGTCTCGGCGGCAGCGTCGATTTCAGCGAGTATGATTTTATATATATCGGCTCGGGTACGGAGCGCAACCTGCGCGTCGCTCTCGAGGACTTCAAAAAATACGAAACCGCTCTAAAGGAATATATCGAAAGCGAAAAGGCCGCGCTGTTTACGGGCAATTCGTTTGAAATGCTCGG
>CAJOFK010000026.1:0-23070 GCA_905234015.1 uncultured Ruminococcus sp. | reverse complement strand
GTTGAGCAGAATAAAACGAGAAATACCGCCGACGTAATTTTCGGCTGTGATTTCCTTGATAAGCCGCTCGTAGGCTTCGTGAATAAATGCAGCGAGATAAAAGGCATACGCTCTCCCCTTTTCAGCGTTAAGATGGGGCTTTCAAACTGTGGCGGCGATAAGTATGAGGGCGTAAGAGAAAACAACTTCTTCGGCACTCATCTCACGGGACCTGTGCTGATTAAGAACCCGCATTTTCTTACATATCTCGCCGAGATAATTCTCGGCAAAACGCCCGAAAGCGGATACCTTAAGCACGAGCGCGCAGGCTTTGAGGTAACTCTCAGCGAGCTAAAAAAACGAATGAACGCCGAATAAAACTTTTTCGGGAGATAATATGCAGGACAACGAATTGATGGAGCTCACCGCTGCGGTAGAGACGGTTATATATAGAAACGAACAAAACGGATACTCCGTAATAGAACTTAACGACGAGGACGAAACGACCGCCGTCGGAATTATGCCCGACGTTAACGTCGGCGAAAAGGTTAAGCTTATCGGAACATTTAAGCCGCATTCCACCTACGGAATGCAGCTTTTTGTGTCGACCTATGAAAAGACTATGCCCGAGGATATCGCGGGGATTTTAAGCTATTTAAGCTCGGGCTCAATAAAAGGAATAGGCCCCGCTACCGCCGCAACAATTGTCGGACAGTTCGGTGCCGATACCCTGAAAGTGCTTGAAAACGAGCCTAAAAGGGTTGCGGTGCTTAAAGGTATCTCTCTTAAAAAGGCTGAGGATATAAGCCGTCAGCTTAAGGAGAATACGGGCATACGTGAGCTTATGCTTTATCTTAACAGATATGAGATAACTCCGTCGGGAGCTGTTAAGATTTACCGTGCCTTCGGCTCAAATTCAATATCGGAAATTGAGAGGAATCCCTATTCGCTCGTAAGCCCGGAGCTCGGAATCAGCTTTGAGCAGGCGGATAAAATCGCAGAGGCTCTCGGATATGAGGGCGATGAACGGCGTAGAATACGCGCGGGACTTGCGTATGTGCTAAACCACAATAAGCAAAACGGCCACACCTGCCTTCCCGAAAACAGGCTTGTTGAAACTACAGCTAACTTTTTAAAGGTTGAGCTCGAAAACGTAAGCCTTGCGCTCAGGGAAATGATAAACGACAACACTCTCATAGGTTATGAAATTGACGGAAAAGAACTTATTTTCTCTCAGGAAATGTTCAAGTCCGAAAGCTATATTTCAGGCAGGCTTAAGATGATGCTGCGCTTTCCGGCAGTTAAAATCGCTGATATCGACAAGCACATTGAAACTATCGAAAAATATAACAATATCGAATACGCCGCTTTGCAGAAACAGGCTATCACTGAGGCGCTCTCGCGCGGACTGCTCGTGCTAACGGGAGGTCCCGGCACAGGTAAAACCACTACCTTAAACGCGATTATTAAAATTCTTAAGGATAAAGGTCAGAAGGTGCTTTTATGCGCTCCGACAGGCAGAGCCGCTCAGCGTATGAGCGAGGTTACGGGCGACGAGGCTAAGACAATCCACCGCCTTTTAGAGGTTGCGTGGAATAAAAACGATATCCCCGAATTTAAGCGCAACGAAAAGAATATGCTGAAATGCGACGCTCTTATTATAGACGAGGTAAGTATGGTTGACGCTCAGCTTTTTGAGAGCGTTATGCGGGCGCTGCCGCTCGGGTGCAGGCTTATACTCGTCGGCGACAGCCACCAGCTCCCCTCGGTAGGCGCCGGAAATATCCTCGAGGATTTAGTCACCTCGGGCGTAATTCCCGTAGTTCAGCTGACGGAAATTTTCCGCCAGTCGATGGAGAGTCTTATCGTTACCAACGCGCATAAAATCGTAAACGGCGAGCTGCCCGAGCTTAGGGCTAAGGATAAGGACTTTTTCTTTTTGCACAGCGAGAATAAGGAAATTGTCTCAAAAACGGTAATAGAGCTGTGCACCGGCCGGCTGCCGGGTGCTTACGGCTACGACGTTTATAAGGATATTCAGATTTTAGCTCCCGGACGCAAGGGGGACCTCGGCGTTACCGAGCTTAATAATAAACTCCAGTCGGTAATCAACCCCGAATCCGACGATAAAAAGGAGCTTTCCGTCGGTAAAAAAATCCTGCGTGACGGCGATAAGGTTATGCAGATAAGAAACAACTACGATTTACAATGGGTTAAGGACGACGGAGAATGCGGCGAGGGTATTTTTAACGGCGAAATCGGAATAATAGAAAGTATAAACAAGCGCGCGCGGATTATTAAGGTTCGCTATGACGATAAGGTAGCGAGCTATGATTTTGACTTTGCCGTAGACCTCGACCTATCCTACGCGACTACGGTTCATAAAAGCCAGGGCAACGAGTTCGAGGCGGTAATTATGCCGCTGCTCGGCGGAGCGCCGATGCTGTTGTACCGCAATCTGCTTTATACCGCCGTTACGAGAGCTAAAAAGCTGATGATAATCGTCGGCAGCGATACCGTTATAGAAAAAATGGTTAATAACGACCGCAAAAACAAGCGTTACAGCGGACTTAAATATTTCCTCACGGAGAATGACGATGAATAAGATTAAGCGCTTTTTCCTCTCGCTTATTTATCCGCAGAGATGTCCCTACTGCGACAGGCTGATAACGTATGAGAAAATCGCCTGCGATGACTGCAAAAAGGAATTTCCCGAGACGTATTCGATGAATTACGCTAAGGGCGGTTTTCCCTGCTGTTCTCCGTTCTTTTATAAGGACGGATTCAGAGAAGCGGTTATCCGCTTTAAGTTTCACAACCGCCGCGGCTACAGCCAAAACCTCGCTGTTGTACTTTCGGACTGCATTAAAAAGTATTACGACCCCGGCGCGATAGATTATATAACTTATGTGCCGATGTTTCCCTTAAAACAGCGTATGCGCGGGTATAATCAGTCTAAGCTGCTTGCGGGAGATATCGGAAAAGAGCTCGGGATTCCGTTTAATACCTTTCTTAAAAAGGTTAAGGATAACGAGCCTCAGCATACCTGCACCTCAAAAGCTCAGCGCCGCGAGAACGTTAAGGGCGTATATAAGACGGTAAATACGGAGAATATAAAAGGGAAAACAGTTTTAATAATTGACGACATAATTACAACCGGCTACACGCTTGGCGAATGCTGCAGGGTGCTTGAGAGAAAATCAAAGGCGAAAATAATCTGCGCAACGCTCTGCGCGAAAAATGATATTAATTCGGGATAATACTTGAAAATAAAAACATTATGGAATATAATGTTAATTGACGTTAATCAGAAAGGTGTTATTGAATTGGATATAGGTATTGATTTAGGCAGCAGCCGTACCAGGGTGTATATAGATAAAAAAGGAAAGGTGCTCGACGAGGCTTCCGTCGCGGCGTATAACGTAGCTGAAAACAGGATTATCGCCGTAGGCGACGAGGCGTACGCTATGCTCGGAAAAACTCCCGACAGTATTCAGGCGGAGTATCCTCTTGCCGGCGGAGTTATCGCTCAGTCGCTTTTAGCGGAGGATATGGTAAATATTCTGCTTCGTCACGTCTGCACGAGTAAAATCGTTATGCCGAGAGTAGTCGCGAGTATTCCCGGGGATATCACCGAGGTTGAAAAGCGCGCCGTAGTTAACGCTATCTCGAGCTTCGGCGTAAGAAGGGTTTTCCTTATTGAGAACACTAAGGTTGCCGCTATGGGTGCGGGAGCCGATATTATGAGCGCTCACGGCACAATGGTCGCTAATCTCGGCGCCGGAACTTCAAATGCCGCTATGCTCTCGCTCGGCGGTCTTTCCGTAAATAAGACGATTAAAACCGGCGGAAACGATATGGACGAGGATATAGTTAAATATATCCGTAAAAAATACAACCTCGTTATCGGCAGCCCGATGGCGGAGAAGTGCAAGAAGGCTGTCGGATGCCTTATTAAGCCGGAGGCTGAAAAGACCTTCCGCGTAAAGGGACGCGACGCGATAAGCGGACTCCCCCGCTTTGTTGACGTTACTTCAAGCGAGATTATGGATATCCTTATGGAAACAGCAGTTAAAATCGTAACGCTTATCAAGGACGTAATCGAGGAAGCTCCTCCCGAGCTTGTGGGCGACGTTTACGAGGACGGTATCATCCTCACGGGCGGACTTGCGAAGATTGAAGGCTTCCCGGAGCTTATCGCAGACAGCACCGATATTATGGTAAGCGTTGCCGATACTCCCGAGGACTGCGTAATAAACGGCTGCGGAAAGGCGATTCAGTATATCGCCGAGGTCGAAAGAAACGCAAGAATGAAAAACGACATAAACCCGCTTATGGCGGCGTATTAAAAAAAGCTCCTTCGGGAGCTTTTTAGCTAAATTCGCTTACGCGAGCTAAATTTGGCTGCGCCAAGCTAAATTCCTATCGGAGCTAAATTTGCTTCGCAAGTTATTAGTTAAGGTTAGCTCCGCCGTTAATGAGAAGTTTTGCCGGATTCTAACCTTTCCAAAGGCGGATTTGGCTATCGGAACACCCGAGCGAATTTAATTTAGCTTTTCGGTTTACCGAAATATTTCGCTATTACCTTTGGTAATAATTTCGCTGCCGTATAGCGGCAATTTAGCTATAAGAATTTGAGGTAATTAATAATGTCAGAAAGTATAATGCTAAACAAATCAAAAGATTTTGCAGTTGAGATTGTTAATACATGCAAAGGAATAAAACACACTCATAGAGAATCTGTGTTAACAAATCAGCTATTACGCTGCGGAACCAGTATCGGAGCCAATATTTATGAATCGAAATATGCACAAAGTAAAGCAGACTTTATTTCAAAAATGCAGATTGCCTTAAAAGAATGTTACGAAAGCGAATACTGGCTTGAGCTTTTGGAACGTACTGATTTCATATCAAATGAACAGTACAAAGAATTACAATCTGATTGCGGAAGTATAAGACGTATGTTAATATCCTCAATTAACACAACCAAATCCAACATTGATAAATAAAAATATCAAAAGCACTTATGATAATTCTTCCTATCATAAGTGCTTTATTATTTGGTTTTAAGTATCATTATGTAAATAGTACAGAGTTGAGCTTTCGGTATCGTATATGTAGAGATTATAATAACGCATTAGCGAAAACTTAACCGCGTTTTTTTCGTCTGTTTTTACGAGGCGTATTCTACCTTCTTCTTCAATTGGTTTAATCTCTATTTCAGCTTTTTTATCGTTATCGTCCTCGCTTTCATCGTCATCAATCCAAGAATCAGACAAACAATCTTTCTGTTCAGCTTCACCGTACCACCAGTTCTCTATCCTGTAGTAATCGCCCTCGGTTATACAGGTTTTTTTCATATCGAACTCACTTTCTCTCTCCTCCAATGACATCCATTCCTTAAAATTCTCGTAGAACTTTACGAGTACATCTATATCATCTTTTTTAACCTTAAGAAAGTCGCCGTTGTTTTTAAAGAGCTTTTCTCCGTCAGAGCTGTATTTATAATAAGCATAATCGGTGCTGTCCATCCAGGCGTACTTATCAAAATGTTCAACTTTATCAATATAACCCTCGGGGGTAGCGTCGTATAAATCAAAAGCGTCGTAACAGCCGGTTAAAATTAAACATAGTAAACATATAATTAAGATACACTTTTTCATAACCGACCTATTCCCTATACTCCAATATATCCCCGGGCTGACAGTCGAGTGCCTTACATATCGCGTCAAGAGTTGAGAACTTAATACCCTTGGCTCGTCCGTTTTTAAGTACAGACATATTAACGAGCGTTATCCCTACCTTTTCCGAAAGCTCGGTGACGCTCATTTTTCTTTTAGCGAGCATTACGTCAATATTAATAACAATCATACAGCACCTCAGATATAGCTCTCGTTTTCCTCGCGCATAGCGACCGCCTTATCGACGAGAGCTGCGAGGATTTTTAAAGCCGCGGCTATACATACGATAAAAGCGCATAAGAAGGTTGCCGCCGCAACAACGCCTAAGAAATTCATATTAAATAACCAGAGAGATATATTTCCGATAAAGAAAAATACAGCGTCAATAATCAAGCAGAACGAAACTCCCTTTAGGCTCTTTACGTTTTGCTTTGTAAAGGAATTGTCGTTTTCAATCTCCTTGCCGACCTTGAGCCCGAAATAGAGTATCGCATACATAGGTACGGCGGTAAGGCTTATGAATATGAGCCACGGCGCAAAGAAGTACGAGAACTCGGGATAAGCCTCAACGAAGCTCATAAGCGCCCACGGTACGGCAAGCCCGTAGACTCCGAGACCGAGAAATGCCAATATAAAGACTATAAATCTTAAAGTTTTTCCGAGTTTTTTATTCATAAAAATCACCCTTTCTGAGATTATTCTATCACCTTATTTATAAAAAGTCAATAATTATTTATCGTTTTACGATAAATTTTTCAGTTTGATATTTCCCACTAAAAGTTGTATAATCAGTAATATGATTTTAAAATGAAATGAAGTGAGAACAATTAAACTGAAAACAGGTAATTTTATGCACTACAATATGGCGGTTGTCGGGGGGATATTCGGCGGATTCGCGGTATGCAATCTCGGGGAGATTTTCGGAAACGCTCAGACTCTAAACCTCATAGGCCTGGTATACAACCTCGTTTACTGCGATTTTAATACGCTTATACTTAGAATAATCGCCGCGCTCCTTTATATGCTCGGATTCGCGGCGGCTGTTGTCATTCCGAAAAAGCTCAGAGTTCACTCGGATATGATCAGTATTGTCATTGATATTTTCGCGTTTATTACGCTTGCGTTTATGCCGGAGGGCTCGAATTTTCTTATCAGCCTCTACCCTATTTTCTTTGCGACGGCTTTTCAATGGACGGCGTTTGAGTACATAGACGGCTACTCGAGCTCGACGATTTTCTCGAGTAATAATTACCGCCAGTTCGCGACTTCTTTAATCGAGTATATTATCGACAGGGATAAAAGCCGGATTACAAAAATCCGCGTGTTCGGACTTACGCTTTTATACTTTCATATCGGAGTTGCGCTCGCGTGTATTGCCTCCTTATTCTTCGGCAGGCTGAGCGCGTTTATCGGAATTATCGCGCTTGCTCCATCGATTTATATTTTAATCAAGAAGCGTATAATTCGTTTAAGGAAAATTAAGTCATCAAATAAAGGTACCTAGATACGCTACATAGTCCTTAAGCTGTGCGTCATTCATTTTTTCCGCCTTTTTAAAGACCTTTTTACGTTTTTTATCGGGCAGGCTGTGGATATACTTCATCGCGCAGAAATTTGTACTGAGCTCCCGTTTAAAATCATCGGGCATTTCTTTAATATAATCGAGCATTAAAAATCACCTCAACCTTATTATAGGACTGAGGTGATATTTTTATTCACTCGCGGGCCGTACAACAATAGTAAAACCCCGCCGTTAAGCGAGGTTTTGTACAATATAAGTTTCCCATAGGCGGAAGTGGCTGTCAGGGCTCCTGACGACCTATTTTTCTGAAACGGTTATATCTGCGCAGCGCGAGCTCTGCGCCGTCAACGGCTAAATTCTTCTCAAAGGTTCGGCAGATAAGCAGCTTTAAGCTCTCGAACATTTTCTGCTCGCCTGCGACGGGCTCCCTTAAGATACGCTCAATTACTCCGAGCTCGAATAAATCCTTAGCCGTCAGCTTTAAGCACTCGGCGGCTTCGGCAGCCTTAGAGCTGTCCTTCCATAAAATGCTTGCGCAGCCCTCGGGTGAAATAACCGAGTAAACGGCGTTTTCCATCATCCATACCTCGTCCGCAACGGCTAAGGCTATCGCTCCGCCGGAGCCTCCCTCGCCGATAAAAACGGAAAGCACGGGAGTTTTAAGCGCCATCATTTCCATTAAATTATTCGCGATTGCCTGACCCTGGCCTCTTTCCTCGGCTCCGATTCCGCAGAACGCGCCGCTTGTATCAACAAAGGTAAGAATCGGGCGGTGGAATTTTTCAGCCTGCTTCATTAAACGCAGAGCCTTCCTGTAACCCTCGGGATGAGCCGCGCCGAAATTGCGCTCCATACGCTCAAATGTATTTCTTCCCTTTTCAAGTCCGATAACGGTAACGGGAATATTGTTGAGCATACCTACTCCGCCTACTACCGCCTTATCGTCGGCGTAGTTGCGGTCGCCGTGAAGCTCAATAAAGCTCTCGCCGAACAGCGCGTTAATATAATCAACGGAGGTAAGCTTCTTAGTGCTGCGGGCAGCTGCTACCTTATCAAATGCGCTCACTGTGCCTCAACCTCCCCGTAATTATGAATTTTAAGCAGATTAACAAGCGTTTTCTTAAGATGACGCCTGTCGACTACCTTATCGACAAAGCCCTTCTGCTGAACGAACTCGGCGGTCTGGAAGTCCTTAGGGAGCTTCTGACGAATAGTCTGCTCGATTACTCTCGGTCCCGCGAAAGCGATTAACGCCTTCGGCTCCGCGAGGATAATATCTCCCTCCATAGCGAAGGAAGCCGTTACGCCGCCCGAGGTCGGGTCGGTAAGAACGGTGATGTATAAAAGCCCGGCGTCGCTGTGCAGCTTAACGGCGCCGGAGGTTTTCGCCATCTGCATAAGGGAAAGTATACCCTCCTGCATTCTCGCGCCGCCCGATACGGTGAATACGACAATCGGAAGCGAGTTTTCTGTTGCGTATTCAAAAGCCCTCGTAATCTTATCGCCTGTAACGGTGCCCATAGAGCCCATCATAAACTCGGAGTTCATACTTACGATTACGGTCTCGATACCGTCGAGCTTACAGGTTCCGCAGATAACGCTCTCGTGCTCCCCGCTTACCTTTTTACTCTTTTCAAGCTTCTCGTCATAGCCCGGAAAATCAAGAATATTAACGCTTTCAAGCTCCTTATCCATCTCGACAAAGGTGTCGTTATCGGCAATCATCTCAACTCTTTCGCGCGCGTTAAGGCGGAAATGGTGATTACACTTAGAGCAGACGCGTAAATTTTCCTCAATATCGGTAGTAAGCAGGAGCGTTCCGCATTCGGGACATTTCTCCCACATTTCGTCCGGGACGTAAGGCTTTTTAACGTCGGTTTCGTTGCTTTTTTCAAGCTCATTTTTAGGTTTAATAAAAGTAAATAAATCCATTCAAAAAATCCTTTGCTTATCGGAAATTCATTTTCCTGCGTTTTTCAAAATCTTCCATAAAATCAGTAGTATAGGTTCCGTCGGTAAACTCTTTATCGGAGAGAATATCAACCATTAAATCGCGGTTGACCTTAACGCCTCTGACGTTAAGCTCGCACAGCGCCATTTTCATCTTGCGGATAGCGAGCTCCCTCGTTCTTCCCTGAACAATTACCTTGCCTATCATCGAATCATAGAAAGGCGGAATAACGTAGTCCTGAGAAAGCGCAGTATCGAAGCGCACGAACGAGCCGCCCGGAACGTGAAGCGCGGTTACCTTACCGCAGGACGGACGGTAGTTGTTATCGGGATCCTCGGCATTAATACGGCACTCGATAGCGTGGCCGTGAAAATAAACCTTATCCTGAGTACGGTTAAGCGCCGTGCCTGCCGCAACGCGAATCTGCCACTGAACGATATCCATTCCCGTTACCATCTCGGAAACTCCGTGCTCAACCTGGAGCCTTGTGTTCATCTCCATAAAGTAAAAGTTACCGTCCTTATCGTAGAGGAATTCAACCGTGCCGACGGAGTTGTAGTTAACCGCGTGAGCCGCCTTAACCGCAGCCTCCATCATCGCCTTTCTCGTTTCGGGAGAAATCGAGGGCGAGGGACTTTCCTCGATAAGCTTCTGGTTATGCCTTTGAACGGAACATTCACGCTCACCGAGACAGATTGCGTTTCCGTGCTTATCGCACAGAAGCTGCATCTCGATATGTTTAACGGGCTTTAAGAACTTTTCTATGTAGAGCGCTCCGTCGCCAAAAGCGGACTCAGCCTCGGCGTAAGCGTTATTATATGCGTTTTCAAATTCCTCGGGAGAGTTTACGAGCCTTATTCCGCGTCCGCCCCCGCCCGAGCGCGCTTTAATAAGAAGCGGATATCCGACCTCGCCTGCAAGAAGCTTAGCGCTTTCAACGTCCTCTAAAACGTCGGTACCCGGAGTTACGGGAACTCCGGCCGCGCGCATTGTTTTACGCGCCATATCCTTATCGCCGAGCAGATTTATCATCTCGGAGGTAGGGCCGATAAACTCGATATTACATTTTTCGCAGAGCTGTACGAACTTAGCGTTTTCGGATAAAAGTCCGTATCCGGGGTGAATAGCCTGAGCTCCGCTTTCAACCGCCGCGGTTAAGATAGCAGGCATATTAAGGTAGCTGTCAGCTACCTTAGCTCCGCCTACGCAGTAGCTCTCGTCAGCCATCTGAACGTGCATAGCGTCCTTATCGGCAGTAGAATAGATAGCTACGGTATCTATACCCATTTCACGGCAGGCTCTGATAATACGTACCGCGATTTCTCCGCGGTTGGCAACCAGTATTTTACTAAACATTCTTAAATTTCACATCCATAAAATTACATTAACGCAAAACTGAAATCAGCACTTACGCAGAGCTTACCGTTAACGTAGCCCTTAGCGCTTATAAAATAGAAGCTTCCGCGGCTTCTCGTTAAGACGCACTCGCTCTCGAGGGTATCGCCGGGCTTAACCATACCCTTAAACTTTACGTTATCCATTTTAGTAAAGTAAGGGGTTTTGCCGGTGCATTTATCGGCGAGCATAACGCAGCTTGACTGAGCCATCATCTCGCAGAGAATAACGCCCGGAACTACGGGATTGCCGGGGAAATGACCCTTTAAAAAGAACTCGTCGCCGCTTATCATATACTTACCGCGCGAGGTTACATCGTCTACCTTTTCAGCTTCCTGAACGAGAAGCATATTATCCCTGTGGGGTATGATTTTCTTAATTTCTTCCTGATTCATAACTTACCTCAATTTTAACCGATTTTAAATAAAGGCTGGTCGAACTCTACAACGTCGCCGTTTTCAACGAGAATTTCGGTTATTGTACCGCTCTCGGTTGCGGGGATTTCGTTCATAATCTTCATAGCCTCGATAATGCATACGATATCGCCCTTATTAACAGTATCGCCGACGTTAACAAACGACGGTCTGTCGGGTGACGGAGCGGCGTAGAATACGCCTACCATCGGGCTTTTAATAGTCTTTCCGCCTGTTGCGGGAGCCGCAGCCTGCACGGGCTGAGCGGCAGCCGGAGCGTTGGGAGCGATTGCTACAACCGGTGAATCCGCCGTAGGCTTAGCGAGGCGGATAGAATCCTCGTCGTCGCTGATTTCAATCTCGGCGAGCGAGCTTTCCTCAAGCACCTCTATGTACTTTTTCAGTGTTTCTATATCAATCATTGTTTTTCCTCCGTTAAATTTTCTTAAATACAAGGCAGGTATCGTGACCGCCGAAGCCGAGGTTTGTGCTAGCGGAAACGGTTAAAGCTCTCTTTTTAGCCTTACCGAGGGTGTAGTCTAAATCGCATTCGGGGTCAACTTCGTCGGTACCGATTGTCGGCGGAATCTTACCGTCCTTAAGCGCCATAACGGAAACTATCGCCTCTATAGCGCCGGTAGCTCCGAGCATATGACCTGTCATAGACTTAGTTGAGCTTATGCTGATATCGTAAGCCTTCTCGCCTAAAGCAGCTTTAACCGCCATAGTCTCGGTCTTATCGTTCATCGGAGTTGAGGTTCCGTGAGCGTTAAGGTAAATAACGTCGTCATCGGTTACTCCGGCTTCCTTAAAGCCTATTCTTATAGCCTCGGCAAGTCCTTCGCCGTTAGGCTCGGGAGCGGTAACGTGGTGAGCGTCGCAGGTATTTCCGTAGCCCGAAAGCTCGGCGTATATCTTAGCGCCGCGCGCTTTAGCGTGCTCATATTCCTCGAGGATAAGCACTCCGGCGCCCTCGCCCATTACGAAGCCGTTGCGCTTAACGTCAAAGGGAATCGAAGCCTTTTTAGGATCCTCCGTGGTGGAAAGCGCCTTCATATTAGAGAAGCCGGCTATAGTAAGCGGATGAACGACACACTCAGCGCCGCCCGCGATAACCGCGTCGGCGTAGCCGTCCTTAACGGCGTGGAACGCCTCGCCTATTGAGTTCGCGCCGGTAGCGCAGGCTGACATAACCGAAAGGCTTACGCCCTTTGCGTTGTATTTAATGGCAACCTGTCCGGTAGCGATATTGCCTATCATCTTCGGAATAAAATGAGGGCTTACCTTACGGGGACCTTTTTCGATAAGGTTCTGAGTATTCTCAACGAAGGTATAAAGTCCGCCGATACCCGCGCCGATATATGAGCCGAGGCGCTTATCGTCTACCGTACCGATAATGCCGCTGTCCTCAACGGCTTCCTTAGCCGCTGCGAGAGCGAAGATTGTATACATATCGGTCTTTCTTAAATCACGCTTTTCAACAACCGTTGTGGGGTCAAAATCCTTAACCTCACCCGCGATTTTAACCGCGAGGTCGTTAGTATCAAACTTTTTTATCTTATCAATACCGCATACGCCGTTAAGCATATTTTTCCACATTGTCGGAACGTCATTTCCGACGGGAGTAACGGCGCCTACACCGGTAACAACTACTCGTCTCATATATTTTCAACCTTTCAATAACATAGCCTTTATGCTTATTTAATGACATTTTCCCTGTTCCATCAGAATAAACAGAAACATGGTTCCGCGTCAAAATATAGTCGTCTCTCTCGCCCTGAGGACGGGCTCGCGACACTCCTTATTTTGCCGAGCGCTTTTGCTCCCTTCATCCGCCACAGGCGGCGGTCGCAACGCTACATCGCTATACCGCCATCTACTCTAATTACTTCGCCTGTAACGTAGGAGGCGTAATCGCTGCATAAGAACGCGATAACGTTCGCAACGTCCTCGGGGATGCCTCTCCTCTTCATCGGGATAGCGGCGGCGATTTCGTCCTTAATCTTATCGGAAAGCGCCTGAGTCATAGCGGTGTCTATGTATCCGGGAGCTACGGCGTTAACCGTTACGCCTCTTGCGGCGAGCTCGCGCGCTACGGACTTTGTAAGTCCGATAACGCCTGCCTTTGAAGCAGCGTAGTTAGCCTGTCCGGCGTTTCCGTTAATTCCTACTATTGAAGCGACGTTTACGATACGTCCGCTTCTCTGACGCATAAAGGGCTTATAAACGTGCTTAGTCATATTGAACGCGCCCTTTAAGTTTACGTTGATAACCGCGTCGAACTCCGCCTCGCTCATATTGAGCATAAGCTTATCGCGCGTAATACCTGCGTTGTTTACGAGAATATCAATCTTTCCGAATTCGGAAATAATCTCCTTTACAACCGCTTCGCCTGCCTCAAAAACGCTGACGTCGCAGTCAAACGCCTTAACCTTTACGCCTAAAGCCGAAATTGACTCTAAAGCCGCGTTCTTATCCTCCTCGGAGCCGATTCCCGCGAGGGCGATATCCGCGCCCAAGGAAGCGAGCTTCTCGCTTACCGCGCGTCCTATTCCGCTGTATCCGCCTGTTACTACGGCAACCTTGCCTTTAAAATCCATAATGTCCTCCTTTAAATTTCCAACGCTTCAAGGTCGGACATATTCTCGACCTTAAGGGCTTTAATATCTTTATTTATTCTTCCTGTAAGTCCGGTGAGGGTTTTGCCCACGCCGACCTCGATAATCGTATCTACGCCGTTTTTATACATATCCTCAACTATAGCCTGCCAGCGCACCGGCTTTTCAACCTGAGCTCTGACTAAGGCCTTATAATCGCCTTCGTATAAGCCTGCGGTATAGTTGGAATACACGGGGATTTCGGGCGTTTTAAACTCAACGTCCTTCATATATTCAGCGAGTCCTTCGGCAGCCTCAGCCATAAACGGAGAATGGAACGCTCCGCTTACCGCAAGGCGCTTTGCGCGTCCCTTTATTTCGGAAAACGCTTCGATTAACGCCTCGACGTTTTCCTCCTTAGTCGCGACAACCGTCTGAGCCGGGCTGTTGTAATTAACCGGGTATGTATCGGGAAAACGAGCACATATTTCCTCAATTTTATCGGCAGGCAGCTTTAATACCGCGAGCATAGCTCCGGGGTTAGCCTTAGCCGCCTTATCCATAAGCTCTCCGCGCTTACAAACGAGCTTAAACGCTTCTTCGTCGCTTAACATTCCGGAAAACGCCAGCGCGGCGATTTCACCGAGAGAAAATCCCGCGACAAAATCGGGCTTTATTCCCTTTTCAAGCACGGCTCTCGCCGCAGCTAAATCAGCCGTGAATACGCAGGGCTGAGTATTAACCGTAACGGAAAGCTCCTCCTTAGTGCCCTCAAAGCACTGAGCTGAGGTATTCGCTCTTATGCCGTCGGCGATATCAAAAACTGCCTTTGCGGCTTTTGAGCCCTCGCAAAGCTCTTTTCCCATTCCGGGATACTGAGCGCCCTGACCCGAAAAAACAAACGCTATTTTACCCATTTTGCGGCACCGCCTAAAACTTCTTCCGCCTTAGTGAAAAGGTCCTCGATAATATCCTTTGCGGGTTCTTCCCTGGTAACCATTGAAGCTACCTGACCTGCGAGCACGCAGCCGTTTTTAACGTCGCCCTCGCGAGCGGCTAAACGGAGAACGCCGGCGCCCTTAGCCTCGAGCTCCTCATCGGAATACGAAGTTGAATCATACTCCATTTTAGTATACTCGCGCGTATAGCTGCTCTTGATACAGCGTACCGGATGACCGAGACGCTTACCGGTAACAACGGTATCAATATCCTTAGCCTTTAAAATCTTATCCTTATATTCCTGAGCGATAGTACACTCCTCGGCAACAAGGAAGCGTGTGCCGACCTGAATACCTACAGCGCCGAGCATAAAGCACGCGGCAACCTGACGGCCGTCGGCAATTCCTCCCGCAGCGATAACGGGGATATTAACCGCGTCAACTACCTGAGGCACAAGCGCCATAGTCGTTAAATCGCCTACGTGACCGCCGCTCTCGCCGCCCTCGGCTATAACCGCGAAGGCTCCGAGCTTTTCCATTCTTCTCGCAAGCGCGGTTGACGGCACTACGGGGATAACCTTGATTCCCGCTTCAATCCACTTATCCATATATTTTCCGGGATTTCCGGCGCCTGTTGTAACTACCTTTATACCCTCCTCAACAACGACGTCTGCGACCTCGTCGGCGAAGGGGCTCATCAGCATAATATTTACGCCGAAGGGCTTATCGGTAAGCTCCTTGCATTTTTTAATTTCGGCACGGAGCTGCTCTCCGTTTGAGTTCATGGCGGCAATAAGTCCGAGACCGCCCGCGTTGCTTACTCCGGCGGCGAGGGACGCGTCGGCAACCCATGCCATTCCTCCCTGAAAGATAGGATATTTTATCCCGAGTTTTTCGTTAATTACGGTTGAAATCATTATGTAATCACCCTTTGTGCAAATGCTGTTTTTCTTAAAAAACAGTATAATTTCTCATATTAACTCATGCTAAATAATTTTACTATATGTTAGCAAAATAGTCAATGATTTTTTTCACACAAAAGATGTCGTATGCCTAAATTTTTTAAGCTTAACTGCAAAAATCCTCAAGCAGTAATCTGAGTTCGTTTTTACTTTCTACCTTAATTCCTTTTTTCAGACGGTCGCGGTCTTTTTCGGGCAGAATCGAAACGAGGGTATCCGTTTTCTTAAGCACCTCGCCTGTAGCTCCGTCGGCTACGGCAACTCTTCCGCCGTCCTCCTTTATGACGTAAAGCTCTCTTGCTTCCGGCTTTAAGGACGGCTGAGAAGAAAGCGTTTCGTTAAGCGAAATCACAACCGGATTTTCCTTATGATTATACTCCGCGAGCATAGCGACCGCAAACAGCGAATACACTGCGATTGCGGTAATTAGAATAAGTCTTTTCATAGCTTTCACTTCCCTTTTATTCTTATTTTTAACGCTCATATCGGTAATATACATACAATTTACAAATAAAAAAACGAAAAAATCTATATATAAGGAAAAGAAATTGTCGCTAAAAGGTTTATTTTTTCTATAAAATATGTTATAATGCTTTGGAATAGTGTGTAAGTTTGCGCAAAATTGCGTTCTTACCCGAAAAAAGACTTCTTTTTTACAGTAAAGTTTTGGATTAGAAGGAGAATTCCTATGCGTGAAACAGATATAAGTAAGTTTTCCGAAAAGGAAAGCGAAAGCTTTTTACCTGATCACGGAGCGAAACGCCTTTTTAAGGCTTTGGGACGAACTCTGTTCACTCTGTTGATGGTATTGGTTTTCGCGGGAGGTATAGTCGGAATATCGCTTTCGATTTACGTCGCGGGTATAGCTGCGGAGCCTACGGGCATTAACTTAAGGGCTAAATCCGTTAACCAGACCAGCTTTATTTACGTTAAGAATAAGAAGGGAAAGTTTAAGAAGTATAAATCCCTCTACTCCTCCGAGAACCGCGTGTGGGTTAACTTCAACGACATTCCCGAGGATATGAAGCAGGCTCAGATTGCTATTGAGGACAAGCGCTTTTTCGACCACCACGGCGTCGATTTAAACCGTACCCTCGGAGCTATTCTCCACCTCACCAGCGGAAGCTCCAGCTACGGCGGCTCTACCCTCACTCAGCAGCTTATTAAAAATATCTCGGATGATAACGAGGTTTCCCTCAACCGTAAGATACGCGAAATCGTTAAGGCGCTTAAGCTTGAGACCGAGTACACCAAGGATGAAATTCTCGAGGCGTACTTAAACGTCGTAAACTACGGCAACAACTGTCAGGGAGTTCAGGCGGCGGCGAACCTTTATTTCGGTAAGAATATTCAGAAATGCTCGCTCGCCGAATGTGCGGCTATTGCCGGAATAACTCAGAATCCGAGTAAGTACAATCCGCTTTATCATCCCGACGACAACCGCCAGCGGCGCGATCTTGTACTTTCGGAAATGTTTGACCAGGGTATTATAACTAAAAAGCAGTTTAAGGACGCTTTAGAAGAATCGTCGAAGATGAAATTTGTCGGCTTTAAAAAGAGCAACAAAAAACACATCGGCAACCGAATACAGAACTGGTATATGGACGAGCTCCAGCGCGACCTTCAGGCTGACCTCGCTACCTACTACAACATAAGCGAAAAGGCCGCCTCGAATAAAATCTTTACCGAGGGACTTAAGATTTACTCGGCGATGGATAAGGACGCTCAGTCCTACCTCGAGAAAGCGGCAAGAAATATAAACACATCCTACGACTCGGGAATGCAGTGCGCTGCCTCCCTAATCGGAATGGACGGCGCGGTTATAGCTTCAACCGGCTCGTCGCAGGAAAAAACCAAGAACCTTGTATTCGACAGAGCTACCCAGTCAGTGCTGCAGCCCGGTTCCTCAATCAAACCCGTAGTTGTTTACTCCTACGCGATTGAAAAGGGCAAGCTCAACTTCAGCTCGGTAGTTAAGGATGAACCGCTCGAAAAATATAAGGTAGTAAACGGACAGTATGTAGCAGGTCCCAATAACTGGTACCGAAGCTACAAGGGCAATATGCTCCTTCCCGACGCTATTGAATGGTCGGCTAACGCAACGGCGGCTCAGGTTATGAATATGATAACCCCGCAGGCGGCGTATAATCAGGTTGTAACGCTTCAGGGCTTCTCTCACCTTAATGAGAAAGACAGAGTCAACACCGGCGGACTCTCCATCGGAGGTCTTACGGGCGGCGTTACGGTACGCGAAATGGCGGCGACCTTCACATATATGGGCAACGGCGGTAAGTATTATAAGCCTTACACCTACTATTATGTAACCGATTCCGAGGGCAATATCATTATCGACAACCGCGATATGATTCCTAAAACCTCCTACTCCCCCGAAACCGCTTATATTATGAACCGTCTGCTTCACTACAATATGACCTACTGCGCTCATACCAACGCGGCGTACGCAAGAATTGACGGATGGGATATTATCGGTAAGACCGGTACCACCGACTCGGATAAGGACTCCTGGTTCTGCGGATTAAGCCCCTACGCTTCGCTCGCGATATGGACAGGCTTCGATACTCCGAGGACGATTTCGGTAACAGGTCAGAGAACGGCTACCACGCTGTTTAAGGACGTTATGAGCCATTACCTCAGCAATAAAAAGCATAAGGACTTCAAGAGGCCCTCAACGATTGTTGAAGCAAACTTCAACTCCTCAAACGGCAGCGTTTATAACGTAGGCAACGCTTACGAAAGCCGCTACACCGGTTATTATACCGAAAAGAATCTGCCTAAGAGCGGTTCGGATTACGTTGATTACTACGCCGACGGCTACTACGATTACGACGACGATGACGATGATGACGACGATGACGACGAGGATGTCGACGACAGCGATGATGAGGATGACGATGACGATGATTCCGGCAGCAATTCATCAAGCAATTCCGCTAACTCCTCAAGCGTCAGCAGTCAGAGCAGCGTAAGCAGCGCGAACAACAGCTCGAGCGCTAATAACAATAACAACGGCGGCGGAGACGACGACTGGGATGTCGGAAACGATAACGCGCCGCGCTAAACAATAAAGAAATTTATTCCGGAGGGATTTATAAAATGGTACAGGTTGCAATTATGGGACACGGAGTGGTAGGCTCCGGAGTTGCTAAGATTATCACAACTCACAAGAAGAAGCTTTTCGCCAGCTTGGGCGAAGAAATTATGATTAAGAAAATCCTCGATTTACGCGAATTTCCCGACTCTCCCCTCGCCGACCGATTCACCAAGGATTTCAACGATATTTTAAACGACGCTGAAATCAGAGTCGTAGCTGAGGTTATGGGCGGTCAGCACCCCGCTTACGAGTACACAAAGGAGCTCTTAAAGGCGGGAAAAAGCGTAGTTACCTCTAACAAGGAGCTCGTTGCCGCAAGAGGCGCGGAGCTAATTGAGATAGCTAAAAACAACAACGCGAACTTCTTCTTCGAGGCTTCGGTAGGCGGCGGTATTCCGATTCTCCGTCCCCTCGTACAGTGCTTAGTTGCGAATAACGTTAAGGAAATCGCGGGTATCTTAAACGGCACCACCAACTTTATCCTCTCCAAGATGATTGACGAGGGTATGGATTTTGACGCGGCGTTAAAGCTCGCTCAGGATTTAGGCTTTGCGGAGCGTAATCCAGCGGCTGACGTTGAAGGTCACGACGCCTGCAGAAAGATTTGTATTCTCGCGTCGCTCGCTTACGGAAAGCACATCTACCCCGACAACATCCATACCGAGGGTATTACTAAAATCAGCCTTAAGGACGTTAAATACGCCTCAAAATACAAAAGTGTTATCAAGCTTATCGGTGATGTTAAGAAGCTTGAGGACGGCAGAATTGATATCTTCGTAGCTCCTATGCTGGTAAGAGAAAAGAGCCAGCTCGCTAATATCTGCGAGGAGTTCAACGGAATTATGGTTCGCGGCGACTGCACCGACGACGTTCTTTTCTACGGAAAGGGCGCGGGCTCTCTCCCGACTGCTTCCGCGGTAGTAGCCGATATTATCGACAGCTGTATGCACTTAAACGAGAGAAAATATATTTTCTGGGCTGACAGCAACAACGAAAGCGTTCTGCCATATAATGAATCAAGAACGAGAATGTATCTCAGGATTGAGAATCCCGAGTCGCTCAGCGCCGTTAACGAGGTATTCGGCGAGGTATACGTTATCGATAAGGACGACCAGCTCGCGGTAGCTACCGACCTTATGACCGTTGCCGAAATCGAGAGCAATATAGAGAAGCTCGAAAGCAAAGGCGTTAAGGTTCTCTCAAAAATCAGAATCAGCGATTTTTAATATTGTTTATTAAAGGTAATTTTATATAAGGAGTAAAAAAATGAGTTTAATTGTACAGAAATTCGGAGGTACCTCCGTTGCGAACGCCGAGCGTATTTTTAACGTCGCCGGCATCGTTACGGATACCTACAACAAAGGCAATGACGTCGTTGTTGTTGTTTCCGCTCAGGGCGATACAACCGACGATCTTATCGCCAAGGGCAACGAGATTAACCCGAACGCCTCAAAAAGAGAGCGAGATATGCTCGTATCGGCAGGCGAACAAATCAGCATCGCTCTGCTCGCTATGGCGATTGAAAAGCTCGGATATCCCGTAGTTTCGCTCTTAGGCTGGCAGGCAGGCTTCCAGACAAGCTCAGCTCACACAACGGCGCGTATCAAGAGAGTTATCCCCAACCGTATCCGCAAGGAGCTCGATAAAAAATGTATCGTTATCGTAGCAGGCTTCCAGGGACTTTCAAGATACGACGATATCACAACCCTCGGACGCGGCGGCTCGGACACCTCCGCAGTTGCTATTGCGGCGGCTATGCACGCTGATTTATGTCAGATTTATACCGACGTTGAAGGCGTATATACAGCCGACCCGCGACTCGTTAAAAACGCTAAAAAGTTAAAGGCTATTTCCTACGACGAAATGCTCGAGCTCGCAACGCTCGGCGCGCAGGTTCTCAACAACCGCAGTGTAGAAATGGCTAAAAAATACAACATCGAACTCGAGGTTCTTTCAAGCTTGGTAAAGGCTCCGGGTACAATAGTAAAGGAGACAGGTAAAATGGAGAAAATGTTAATCAGCGGTGTTGCTAAGGACACCGATATCGCGAGAATTTCAATTGTAGGCGTTCCCGACCAGCCGGGCTTCGCGTTTAAAATCTTCTCGAAGCTTGCTTCGAAGAACATCAACGTAGATATTATTCTCCAGTCTATCGGCCACAACGGCAAGAAGGATATTTCCTTTACAATCCCGAAGGACCGTGCCGAGGACGCTGAGAAGCTCGTAAACGAGTACGCCGACGCTATCGGCGCTAAGGAAATAATCATCAACACCGAGGTTGCCAAGATTTCAATCGTAGGCGCAGGAATGGAAAGCCACGCAGGCGTTGCCACAAAGATGTTTGAGGCGCTTTACGACGCTCAGATTAACATCCAGATGATTGCTACCTCCGAAATCAAGGTAAGCGTACTCATAGATAAAAAAGACGCGGAAAGAGCTGTTACAGCCATCCACGAAAAATTCTTTGAGCAGTAAGTTGAACGGGTTGCCGCAAATACGGCAGCCCGTTCAACTTACTGCTAATAACGCTTGTCATAATATACAAGTAAAAATTTTAATGATTTGCTTGCTATCCGCAATCATTTGTGTTATAATTGACACAGGATTGTGAGGTGTTTATTATGGCAAAAACCGCAAATATTTATACAAGAGTAGATTCAGACGTTAAAGACCGCGCAGAAATAATTCTTAAGGAGCTCGGCATCCCGATGTCTAACGCAATTGGCATTTTCCTCCGTCAGGTTATTATCCATAACGGAATGCCTTTTGATTTAACTCTACCTGCCCCTTCCCCGTTAGCTTTAGAAAATCTTACCAAAGAACAGCTCGGAAAGGAACTCCAAAAGGGCTTTGACGATATTGAAACAGGCAGGCTGATATCAGCCGATGAGGTTGAAGCGGAAATGAAACGCAGGTACGGAATATGAATTATAATATTGAGTATTCTGCTAAAGCGCAATCCGACTTAGACGAAATATACAGGTATATAGCGTTTTCGCTTATGTCGCCTGACGTCGCGGCAAATGTGTACAGAGAAATAGTCAACAATATCCGCTCGCTCGAATCTATGCCGATGCGTAATCCGCTTATTGACGAGGAGCCGTGGAAAAGCCGCGGCTTAAGAAAACTGATTGTTAAAAATTTTATTGTTTTCTATACTGCTTATGAAAGCTCGGTAAAAATCGTCAGAATAATGTATGGCGGAAGAAATATTAACGTTCAACTCAATAAATAAATATATAAAACGCAAAAACGCGGTACACCTTTTTCAGGCGTACCGCGATATTAATAATCTATTAATTCTTTTCAATTTCGAACTTAAAGTATCTATCCGTGATATAATCGTCGGTTACGGAGAAGTCGAGTATCAGCTCGTCGGGATTTACGGGTACCTCGTAAACATAGCGTACTATCATCGTCTTTCCGCTCTCTAAGGTGCGGTAAATATCGGGCGAGTTCTTCTCCTCTATCAAAAGGTCGCCGGCATAGCAGGTAATCTCTGCGTTTATGTACTCGCGGTATTCGGAGATGTTTTTAATCTTAATATAAGCATTTAAGAAGTGATAACCCTTTTTAGCCTTTTTATCCATATAACTTTTTTTGTACTCGATTTTATCAATTGAATACTCAAAATCGCCCTGCTTTACCTTTGAGCCGATTTTATAGGCGGATTTAACCTTATCGGCGTGTTTTACGTAGTTCTCCCCTGCCGTTTCCGCTCCCATAAGGCAGCACATAGCTCCGATAGGCAGCGCGGAAAGCAGAACCGCCGCGCCAAGCGTAATCGACAGCACCAGGGCTACGATTTTACCGGTAGACATTTCCTTTTTAGGCGGATGAGACGCACAAACGGGCGCAGCATATACCGGAGGGTACGGAGGATAACCGTTCTGCGGCACATATGCCTGAGCGTTATTACAGCACGGAGCCGGCTCTGGCTTAACCTCGGGCTTAACCTCGGTCTTAACCTCGGGCGCCGGCTCGGGCTTTTTATCCTCTGACGGCTTATAATACGCGTTATATTCAGGCTTTTTCTCAGCCTTATAATTCATACTGTTAACAGGCGCGCCGTACTCCTTGGGAGCGCTGTTTTTATCCGCCTTAGCGCCGCAGCGCGGACAGAAATTGCCGACATAAACATAGCCGCAATTTAAACATTTCATATAACCACTTCCCCGAAAATGTTAATTTCTAAGCAAATATTATCACTTATAGATATAGTTGTCAACTTGTATTTTTATGTATAAAGCGTTATAATTACCTTGAGGATGTGATAATATGGGAAACCAATTTGAACGCACAGAGCTGTTAATCGGCAAAGACGGTATTGAAAAGCTTAAAAACTCGCGCGTGGCGGTTTTCGGAATAGGCGGAGTAGGCGGATTTACCGCCGAGGCGCTTGCGCGAAGCGGTATAGGCACGATTGATATTATTGATAATGATACTGTAGCCGAAAGCAACATCAACCGTCAGATTATTGCGCTTCACAGCACCGTCGGTATGCTTAAGGTTGACGCGGC